>NZ_UGHR01000004.1:328727-657454 GCF_900451195.1 Iodobacter fluviatilis | reverse complement strand
ATCAATTGCACTCAAAGATTAATGATTTATGACTGATTGATTGCATTAATCCATTTTAATAATCCTACTTCTGCAGCCTCTTCCATACAAATCACACCATGCGCTTTGGCAGCAGCAGGATATTCTTATCAATAAAAATAATTTGCGGATATTTTCCTGCAGATCGGATCATCGCAATCGGATTCACCACATTCAGGCTAGTGCCTACAATCACAAAAGTATCCGTGCTTTTTAAATCTTCAATCAGCCAGTGTAAAGCTTCATATTCCGGTGCCATTTCACCAAAAAATACAATGCCGGGCTTTACCATTACACTGCCACAGGCCGCGCATTCACCCGGCTCAAATACATGATCGGCAATATTCCAATAGTGGTAACACTGGCACAAGACATCTGATCCACTCTGCCATGCAATGTAATACATCAGCTGTGCCCGCAGCCTCATGCAATAAATCGATATTGGTTGTAATCACTTTAACCGGCTGTTGTTGCTGGTAATTTTGCAATCGCGGACATAGCCCGCATGAGGTTTTGCCTCAGAATATTGCAATTTACGCTCATTATAAAACTGAAAAGTTAAATCACGAATATTCTGCTCTTTAATAAATCGGGGGAAATTACATACTGATTAATATCATAATTTTCCCAAAGCCCGCCGGTATCCCCTAAAAGTAGGCAAACCCGAATCAGCCGCCATTCCCGCACCGGGTAAAAATATAAATCATCGCATTCACCCCTCTCTGGCCTTAAATATCATGATATTAATCATACGCTCATGCTGCAATTACGATGGGCTGGTGTCCATTTGGGGCAGGTTTTGTAGGTTGGTTAGCAGTCTGCGTGCGAGGTTTACCTCGCTCAGCGATAATCGCGTAACCCAACATGCAAATCACTTTTCTTCCGCGCAAAGCAAAACCCCCGCCTCTTTCGAGTACGGGGGTCTTGGTACGGCTTAGGGTGTCTGGCAATGACCTACTTTCACACAGGTAATCTGCACTATCATCGGCGCTAAGGTGTTTCACTGTCCTGTTCGGGATGGGAAGGAGTGGGACCCCTCGCTATGGTCGCCAGACTTTAACGGGTTAACTCGTTGCACTTTACTGCTCTGCAACGCGTTCAGTTCAATAGAAGAAGTAATATATTACCTTGTACTGCTTGTTTCTCAATTCAGCTCTAATCTTGGGTAGATTATACCGTCGCACACACGCGCTTCAGGTTATAGGATCAAGCCTTACGGGCAATTAGTATCGGTTAGCTTAACGCATTACTGGCGCTTCCACACCCGACCTATCAACGTCCTGGTCTCGAACGACCCTTTAAAAGGCTTAAAGCCTTGGGGAAATCTCATCTTGAGGCGAGTTTCGCGCTTAGATGCTTTCAGCGCTTATCTCTTCCAGATTTAGCTACCCGGCGATGCCACTGGCGTGACAACCGGTACACCAGAGATCTGTCCACTCCGGTCCTCTCGTACTAGGAGCAGCCCCCCTCAAATTTCCAACGGCCCACTGCAGATAGGGACCAAACTGTCCTCACGACGTTTTGAACCCAGCTCACGTACCACTTTAAATGGCGAACAGCCATACCCTTGGGACCGGCTACAGCCCCAGGATGTGATGAGCCGACATCGAGGTGCCAACTCCGCCGTCGATGTGAACTCTTGGGCGGATCAGCCTGTTATCCCCGGAGTACCTTTTATCCGTTGAGCGATGGCCCTTCCATTCAGAACCACCGGATCACTATGTCCTGCTTTCGCACCTGCTCGACTTGTCTGTCTCGCAGTTAAGCCGCCTTATGCCATTACACTATCAGTACGATGTCCGACCGTACCTAGGCGACCTTCGAGCTCCTCCGTTACAATTTGGGAGGAGACCGCCCCAGTCAAACTGCCTACCATGCACGGTCCCCGATCCGGATAACGGACCAAGGTTAGAACCTCAAAGGGGTCAGGGTGGTATTTCAAGGACGACTCCACACAGACTAGCGTCCATGCTTCAATGTCTCCCACCTATCCTACACAAACCACTTCAAAGTCCAATGCAAAGCTACAGTAAAGGTTCACGGGGTCTTTCCGTCTAGCAGCGGGGAGATTGCATCTTCACAAACATTTCAACTTCGCTGAGTCTCAGGAGGAGACAGTAGGGCCATCGTTACGCCATTCGTGCGGGTCGGAACTTACCCGACAAGGAATTTCGCTACCTTAGGACCGTTATAGTTACGGCCGCCGTTTACTGGGACTTCAGTCAAGAGCTTGCACCCCATCATTTAATCTTCCAGCACCGGGCAGGCGTCACACCCTATACGTCGTCTTTCGACTTTGCAGAGTGCTGTGTTTTTGATAAACAGTCGCAGCCCCCATTTCTCTGCGACCCATGTCAGCTCCAGCCGCAAGGGCCTTCACCTAATATGGGCTCACCTTCTCCCGAAGTTACGGTGATAATTTGCCGAGTTCCTTCTCCTGAGTTCTCTCAAGCACCTTAGAATTCTCTTCCTACCCACCTGTGTCGGTTTGCGGTACGGTCAATATAAAGCTGAAGCTTAGAGGCTTTTCTTGGAAGCATAGGATCAATCACTTCAGTCCGAAGACTTCGTCGTCACGTCTCAGCGTTAAAGCAGCCCGGATTTGCCTAAGCCACACGCCTACTCGCTTAAACCCACTATTCCAACAGTGGGCTGACCTACCTTTCTCCGTCCCCCCATCGCACTTTATATCGGTACGGGAATATTAACCCGTTGTCCATCGACTACGCATTTCTGCCTCGCCTTAGGGGCCGACTCACCCTGCGCCGATGAACGTTGCGCAGGAAACCTTGGGTTTTCGGTGTGCGGGCTTTTCACCCGCATTATCGCTACTCATGTCAGCATTCGCACTTCCGATACCTCCAGCATCCTTCTCAAGACACCTTCGCAGGCCTACGGAACGCTCCTCTACCATATGCACATCGTGCATATTCGCGTCTTCGGTTATCAGTTTGAGCCCCGTTACATCTTCCGCGCAGGACGACTCGACCAGTGAGCTATTACGCTTTCTTTAAATGATGGCTGCTTCTAAGCCAACATCCTGGCTGTCTATGCCTTCCCACCTCGTTTTCCACTTAACTGATTATTTGGGACCTTAGACGGCGATCTGGGTTGTTTCCCTCTTGACCATGGACGTTAGCACCCACAGTCTGTCTCCCATGCTCGCACTTGACGGTATTCAGAGTTTGCCATGGTTTGGTAAGTCGCGATGACCCCCTAGCCATAACAGTGCTTTACCCCCGTCAGTGATACATGAGGCACTACCTAAATAGTTTTCGAGGAGAACCAGCTATTTCCAAGTTTGTTTAGCCTTTCACCCCTATCCACAGCTCATCCCCTAATTTTGCAACATTAGTGGGTTCGGACCTCCAGTGCGTGTTACCGCACCTTCATCCTGGCCATGGATAGATCACTTGGTTTCGGGTCTACGCCCAGCAACTATGCGCCCTATTCGGACTCGGTTTCCCTACGCCTCCCCTACTCGGTTAAGCTTGCTACTGAACGTAAGTCGCTGACCCATTATACAAAAGGTACGCAGTCACCCCATTTTTCAAGGGCTCCCACTGTTTGTATGCATCCGGTTTCAGGTTCTATTTCACTCCCCTCCCGGGGTTCTTTTCGCCTTTCCCTCACGGTACTGGTTCACTATCGGTCGATGATGAGTATTTAGCCTTGGAGGATGGTCCCCCCATCTTCAAACAGGATTTCTCGTGTCCCGCCCTACTTGTCGCATGCTTAGTACCAACCAATCTTTTTCGTGTACGGGGCTATCACCCACTGTCGCCAGACTTTCCAGACTGTTCCACTAAAGTTTGATTTATCACATGCAGGCTCTTCCCATTTCGCTCGCCACTACTTTGGGAATCTCGGTTGATTTCTTTTCCTTCGGCTACTTAGATGTTTCAGTTCGCCGAGTTCGCTTCTCATGACCTATGTATTCAGTCATGGATGACCCAAAAGGGCCGGGTTTCCCCATTCGGATATCACGGGATCAATGCTTATTTGCCAGCTCCCCCGTGCTTTTCGCAGGCTAACGCGTCCTTCTTCGCCTATCATCGCCAAGGCATCCACCAGATGCACTTAGTCGCTTGATCCTATAACCTCAAACACGTGTCTTGTTCTATTCATCAATAAAGATAAATAAAGCGATTCACATCTTTAAAGTATCTGATTTCGCTTTGTTTGCGACATCGATTATTCAGTTCTGACTTCGAACAATCGATTTTGATACAATCTACCCTTATTTATTTCTAAATTTGAGTATTACTTCTTCTATTTTTTTAAAGATCAAGTTACTGTCTTGCTGATTTTAGAAATCAGAAATAAACCATCGTCCCAAGCTTTGAATCTCTCTTGAGACAGTGTGTTATTTCTAGTTTCTTTATTCCACCAACCCAAGGGGATGGTGGAGGCTAACGGACTCGAACCGTTCACCCCCTGCTTGCAAAGCAGGTGCTCTACCAGATGAGCTAAGCCCCCAATTACTGCTTACTTTCTTGCAATCAAAACCAAACTGGTCGCTCTGTTGACAGAGCCTTCCAACCATTAAAAAATTAATGGTGGGTCAGACAGGAATCGAACCTGTGACCCCCGCCTTATCAAGACGGTGCTCTAACCGACTGAGCTACTGACCCATTTCAGAATACTCAGGTAGCTAATCTACGCCGCCCGAGCTACTGACCCAATCTGATTTTGTATCTTTGTTTTTTTACAGTCGATGAGTGTGAGTACTCAATCCAAAAGACTTTTCTCTTGAAAGGAGGTGATCCAGCCGCAGGTTCCCCTACGGCTACCTTGTTACGACTTCACCCCAGTCATGAATCCCACCGTGGTAAGCGGCCTCCTTACGGTTAGCCTACCTACTTCTGGTGAAACCCATTCCCATGGTGTGACGGGCGGTGTGTACAAGGCCCGGGAACGTATTCACCGCGACATGCTGATCCGCGATTACTAGCGATTCCGACTTCATGGAGTCGAGTTGCAGACTCCAATCCGGACTACGATCGGTTTTATGAGATTAGCTCCACCTCGCGGCTTGGCAACCCTCTGTACCGACCATTGTATGACGTGTGAAGCCCTAGCCATAAGGGCCATGAGGACTTGACGTCATCCCCACCTTCCTCCGGTTTGTCACCGGCAGTCTCCTTAAAGTGCCCAACTAAATGGTAGCAACTAAGGACAAGGGTTGCGCTCGTTGCGGGACTTAACCCAACATCTCACGACACGAGCTGACGACAGCCATGCAGCACCTGTGTTCAAGTTCCTTGCGGCACTCCCCAATCTCTCAGGGATTCTTGACATGTCAAGGCTAGGTAAGGTTTTTCGCGTTGCATCGAATTAATCCACATCATCCACCGCTTGTGCGGGCCCCCGTCAATTCCTTTGAGTTTTAGCCTTGCGGCCGTACTCCCCAGGCGGTCTACTTCACGCGTTAGCTGCGTTACTAAGGAACGAATTCCCCAACAACTAGTAGACATCGTTTAGGGCGTGGACTACCAGGGTATCTAATCCTGTTTGCTCCCCACGCTTTCGTGCATGAGTGTCAGTATTAGCCCAGGGGGTTGCCTTCGCCATCGGTGTTCCTCCGCATCTCTACGCATTTCACTGCTACACGCGGAATTCCACCCCCCTCTGCCATACTCTAGTTGACCAGTTTGCAATGCAATTCCCAGGTTGAGCCCGGGGCTTTCACATCACACTTAATTAACCACCTGCGCACCCTTTACGCCCAGTAATTCCGATTAACGCTTGGACCCTACGTATTACCGCGGCTGCTGGCACGTAGTTAGCCGGTCCTTATTCTTCCGGTACTGTCATCCCCAATGGATATTAGCCACTAGGATTTCCTCCCGAACAAAAGCGCTTTACAACCCGAAGGCCTTCTTCACGCACGCGGCATTGCTGGATCAGGCTTGCGCCCATTGTCCAAGATTCCCCACTGCTGCCTCCCGTAGGAGTCTGGACCGTGTCTCAGTTCCAGTGTGGCGGATCGTCCTCTAAGACCCGCTACAGATCGTTGCCTTGGTGAGCCTTTACCTCACCAACTAGCTAATCTGATATCGGCCGCTCTAATAACGAGAGGTCTTGCGATCCCCCTCTTTCCCCCTCAGGGCGTATGCGGTATTAGCTATCCTTTCGGATAGTTATCCCCCATTACTAGGTACGTTCCGATATATTACTCACCCGTTCGCCACTCGTCAGCGGTGCAAGCACCCTGTTACCGTTCGACTTGCATGTGTAAAGCATGCCGCCAGCGTTCAATCTGAGCCAGGATCAAACTCTTTAGTTTAATCGCTAAGCTAGTACTTACTGGCTTACTTTATTCGGCACATCCATCGCTGAATGCACCTTACTAATGCAAGCACTTGTTTCGCTTCCGAATCAAGCACTCACACTCATCGACTGTATTTTTTTAAAGATCGTTTCGCTACTGCTCGAACACCGTGTTGCTGTGTGTGCTGCAGCGAGAGGCCGAAATATACGGGCCTAGAGCGTAATGGTCAACACCCTGCTTGCAATAAAGCCAAGGCAATACGGTAAGTATATGATTTTTAATAGTAAGAAAATTATGCAACTAGCGCCGGCAAGCTTCACGGCCAGATAATTTGTGGAGCACACAATAGCAACACCATGTAAATTACGGATCGATTTCTATATTTCCCCCTAAACCAGAGCACCCCATGCCTACTGAGAAGCAGAGCATTACTATAAACAAGGAAATCCGTACGGCTATTTTAAGACTCCACCAGTTGGATGAAGACGAGTGCGCAGAACTGCTGGCTAGCCTGCAAGACATAAGCCTGAGTGATGATTGCTCTATCTTGGAAATCATCGGACTGAACGCCGCTACTGGCTCCGTCTGGCAAACGCTGCAAATGGGTGAATTGAAAACGTTGCTGGCTTTAGCCATTGGCGACAAACACGCTACGCTGCAAGGCTGCGACTGGGTACATCACTTTAGCCAGATGGAAGAATCCCGCCGACGTGTGTATCGCTGTGTGGATAGCCTAATTAATATGCACAAGACAGAGATGTTCCATCACTCATTAGAACTCATGTACGGCACGGAAACGCTATACCTTGCGATGGACTTACTCAAACGCAAGCAACGCTTCTTTGGCTTAGATAAATCCAACTCAGATACATAGCCCGATTTAATACATATTGATTGTTGGCTCAAGCTGAAATCCAACGTGCTGAAGCCCGCTTTAGCAAAATCTCCTATCTGCTCTGTTTGACCCTTACATACGACAGATAGGACAATACATTCCTTCGCGCTAAACGCGGATTTATTTTTTTATATAGTGCAGGCTGTTTTTCGTGCAAACAAATATGACTCCCCCCTCCCGCCGCTACAGCATCGCTCCTATGCTCGACTGGACCGATCGCCATTATCGTTATTTCGCAAGGCTGCTGACTAAGCACACTTGGCTGTACACCGAGATGGTGACCACCGGGGCGATTATTCATGGGGATAAGCAGCGCCATCTTAATTTTGATGAGATTGAAAACCCGATCGCGCTGCAGCTGGGTGGATCTGATCCGATGGCTTTAGCGACTTGCGCCAAGATTGGTGAGAGCTGGGGCTATAACGAGATTAATCTAAATGTGGGTTGCCCTTCCGAGCGGGTGCAAAACGGCTCGTTTGGTGCTTGCCTGATGGCAGAACCGCGTTTGGTGGCCGATTGTGTAAAGGCGATGAAAGATGTGGTGGATATTGATGTCACCATCAAGCATCGTATCGGCATTGATCATGAAGAAAGCTACGACTTTGTGCGCGATTTTGTCGGCACGGTGGCTGATGCAGACTGTAATACATTTATTGTGCATGCGCGTAATGCGATTTTAAAAGGCTTGTCGCCCAAAGAAAACCGCGAGATTCCGCCGCTTAAATATCATTATGCTTATCAGTTAAAACAAGATTTCCCGCATTTAGAAATTATTGTAAATGGCGGCATTACCACGCATGAGCAGGCGGCGGAGCATTTAAAACATCTGGATGGCGTAATGGTGGGGCGCGAGGCTTACCATAATCCCTGGATTCTGACGCAGGTAGACGAGTTGTTTTACGGCGGCGCAGCCCATACTGCCTCCCGCGTGCAAGTGATGCACGCGATGCGACGCTTTATTGAGGCAGAAATGGCGCAAGGCTTGCCGATTCGCTTGATCACCCGCCATATTCTGGGCTTATTCCAGCATCAGCCCGGGGCCAGAACCTGGCGACGGATGCTGTCTGATTCCAAATTGCTTAAAGATGCTGACTTTCAGCTGATTGAGAACGCTCTACGTGAAGTAACCAAAGGCCATCCTTAAATGAAGCGACTCGCCCTTTTACTGACCTTGATGATCCCGCTCGCATTCGCCACCGAAGTAACGCTGCTGGCGGCGATGGGCAATAAGGGCATTTTGCTGATTGATGGGCAAAAAAAGACTTTGGCAATTGGTCAACAAATGGGCGAGGTCAAGTTGCTGGCGGTGAGCAGCGAGCAAGCAACAGTCATGATAGGCACACGCCAGCGTCAGCTGTTATTGGGGCAGGGTTATATTGCCAGCACCAAGGCAGAGAGTGACAGCGCGGGCAGTCTTACGCTGAGCCCGGATGCACAGGGGCATTATTTTGCCGATATTGCCGTGCGTGGTATCAGCCAGCGCGGCATTATTGATACCGGCGCCAGTTTTTTATCTTTGCCGCGTAATCTGGCCAGCAATATGGGCGTGGATTATAAACAGGGCGAGGAAAGCCGGACGCAAACGGCCAATGGCACGATTAAATCTTGGCAGCTTACGATTGCACAAATTCGTATCGGCTCCCTACTACTTAATAATGTGCAAGCCAGCATTCGCGACCAAGATAATGGGCCTTTATTGATTGGCAATAGTGTCTTAAACCGCTTTCAAATGAAACGCGAGCAAGAGCTGCTTATCTTACAAAAGAAGAATTACCAATGATGAAACGCATCGTTTTAGCCAGTAATAATGCAGGTAAGGTCAAAGAATTTAACCGCCTATTTGCCGCACTGGATATCCAGATTGTTCCACAGGGCGAGTTGGGTGTGGCCGAATGCGAAGAGCCGCACCACACTTTTATTGAAAACGCCTTGGAAAAAGCCCGCCACGCCAGCAGGATTACTGGCCTGCCTGCGCTGGCCGATGATTCCGGCCTTTGCGTGCATGCACTGGGCGGCGCACCGGGTGTGTATTCGGCACGCTTTGCGGGTGAGCCAAAATCGGATGCGCGAAATAATCAAAAATTGCTTGAGAGCCTTGCCGGGCAAGCAGATCGCAGTGCTTATTACTATGCCGCGCTGGTGCTAGTGCGCCATGCGGATGACCCGCAACCGCTGATTAGCGATGGCATTTGCCAAGGAGAAATCCTTGAAACCAGCAGGGGTGAGGGAGGTTTTGGCTATGATCCGCTGTTTTTGCTGCCGCAGTTTGGCAAAACCGCCGCAGAAATCAGCGCGGATGAAAAAAGCCAGATCTCGCATCGCGGCAAAGCTTTGCGGAAGTTGATCGCTAAACTACAGGAAACAGGCTTATGAGCGCGGCTATCAATCAAGGCGAAACCCGCTGGGCTACTTGGCTGAGAGACGATGCATCGGTGGTGTCTTGCACCGAAAAAGTAAAAGTCATGAATGAGAATTTGGACGAGCTCAAACAAATGGCGCAGGATTTACTAGAAGACGGGCTGCTGATGGAAGTATCAGAAGCCCAGATCAAAGCCGTGCTGCACCGGCTAGTGGATGAGCTGCATAACCCGTATCAGAAATAACGATTTAGCATCAATCAAAAAGGTCTGTAGACACGGAAAATATCGTGTCTTTTAGCTCCTCTTGTTTTGACCACGCTGGCTGTATAGGGGCTTAAAAATCCCCCTTGAAGCACGCCGAACGAGGAATAATCAGCACGGGGTTTCGACGAAGGGGTAGCGAGGCAGCGAGCGAGCAGCCGTAGTCGCCGGGCTGATTATCCGCAGAGAGGGGCCTTCGTGCTGGCTGGGGCGGCTTTCTTTGCTTACTTTCTTGGCCGTTCAAGAAAGTGAGTCCCCGCGGGGACACCGCACCGAAATCAACGAGCCGAAGGCTCTAACAAAGGTTTTCTGTGTTTTCAATTCGCCCCAATGAAGTGGAACCAGCAGTTTTACACGATTTATTACATAAACTCGGCGGGTTTCACCCGCCCTACGATGACACCAAAAGCAATACCCATAAGAAGTGAACACCATGCAATCGATTTCCATGCCCATCGGCAAAGCTAACTGGGCGCTTTCTGCCTTACCGCCTTTGGCGCTGTATATTCACTTTCCCTGGTGCATTAAAAAATGCCCTTACTGTGATTTCAACTCGCATGCGCAAAAAGGCGCGTTGCCGGAGCAGCAGTACATTGCCGCCCTGCTGGCCGATTTGGAATCCTGTTTGCCGCTGATGTGGGGCCGGCCAATCACCAGTATTTTTATGGGTGGCGGCACGCCAAGCCTGTTTTCTGCTGAAGCGATTAATCAATTACTAGAGGGGATTCGGGCGAGAGTGCGCTTGCACCCCGATGCCGAGATCACGCTAGAAGCCAACCCTGGCACCTTTGAGAGCGAAAAATTTGCTGGCTACCGCGCCGCAGGCATCACCCGTTTATCGATTGGTATTCAGAGCTTTAACGCCGAGCATCTTCAAGCGCTGGGCCGTGTGCACGATGATAAAGAAGCGCACCGCGCTATCGAAATCGCCCATCAGCATTTTGATAATTTTAATCTCGATATTATGTATGCCCTGCCTAAGCAAACGCTGGCCGAGGCGCTGCTCGATATCCGCACCGCCATTGCTTGTAAATCCACACATCTTTCGGCTTATCACCTCACCTTAGAGCCTAATACCCTGTTTCACCGCTACCCGCCTGCCTTACCGGATGAAGATTGCAGCGCGGATATGTCGGATGCCATTGAGGCTGAACTGGCCGCCGCAGGCTTTGAGCATTACGAAACCAGCGCCTTTGCCCAGCCCAAGCGCCAAGCCAAGCACAATTTAAATTACTGGCAGTTTGGCGATTACCTGGGGATTGGCGCGGGCGCACACGCCAAGATCAGCTTCCCGGATAAAATCATCCGCCAGATGCGCTATAAACAGCCGACCGAGTATTTGCAAAAAATGGCGGCGGGTTCGGCCATCCAGACAGAAGAACACATCACGCTAGAGCAGCTGCCCTTTGAATTTATGCTCAACGCCCTGCGCCTGACTGGCGGATTTGATTTAAGCCTGTTTGAAGAGCGCACCGGCTTGCCGCTGACTAAAGTCATCCACCGGATTGAACGCGCTGTTGCAGACGGCTTACTGGAGCGCCAACTTAATCATATTCAGCCTACCTTACGCGGCCAGCGGTTTTTAAATACGCTGCTGGAGCGGTTTTTGCCCTAAACAAGGGTATTACGCGTCAAAAACCAGATCTTGAAACACTTTTCTTCCCCACAAGACACGGAGTTTCACAGATAAAAGCCGTTTTATAAGCGAACCATTTGTTTTTGCCATCACCAGCCCCCTGCCTTTCGCCGCAGGGGGCTTTTTTATTTGCCATTCACTGCCGATTAACGGCAAAGCCAACCACTCAACCTTAAAAAAACTCCGCTGCTCGCATGCTTTAGCTAAATCATGAAATGCTGATTAATATTCCATAGGAATAACAAGCAAATGAAGCAAATCGACTAAGGCAAACGAGGCAGATATGCGAAACCCACACGGATTTACCCTGATTGAAGTCATGGTCACCATCGCCATCGTCGGCATTCTGGCCTCGATCGCCATTCCTCAATACACCGACTATGTAACCCGCAGCCGCCTAGTAGAGGCACAAAGCAAGCTCAGTGATACCCGGGTGCGGCTGGAGCAGTTTTTTGTAAACAACAGAACCTATGTTGGCTTCACCTGCACACAGGCCGCAGTAGGGAATGAAAACTTTGGCATCACTTGTACCACGCAGACGGCCAATACCTTCACGATCACGGCAACAGGCACCAATAAAATGACCGGGTTCAGCTTTACGCTGGATGACCTTAACCAAAAGACTTCGGCGATTACGGCAGCAGGCTGGTCTAACCCTTCTCCCAATAATTGCTGGGTCAGCAGAAAACCGAATATTTGTTAGGCGAGCCTGCAAAATGAACTCCTCCCTAAAAAAGCACCATGGTTTCAGCCTGATAGAAGTCATGGTTGTGCTTGTTATCTTTGGCTTACTGGCCGCGATTGCCATGCCCGGGTTTCAAGGCTGGGTACGCAGCGCTAAATTGCGCAGCTTTGCCGAATCTTTTCAAACCGCAGTTCAAACAGCACGATCCGAGGCCATTAACCGCAATGCCTATATAGAGCTTGTTTTAACCAATAGTGCGGTTGGGGCAGATGGCGCCAGAAATGCAAATGCTGTAACGGTCAGTGCAACAGGCACGGCCTGGCTGATCCGCGAATGCACAACCTGCGCCAATATCACCACCGCGGCCACGGCAGCTGAAACCTATCCCTTTATAGGCGGCAAAGTGCTGGCTGAAGGTGGCAGCAATAATCCCCCGGCTCTTAATGCCAGCGCGGGCTTAATCCGCTTTGACGGCTTAGGCAGGGCCGATGCCGCATTTAACTTAATAGTGGCCGATACCGCTGCTGCAGCAACCCCTGCATCATGCAGCCTTGCAGGCGCCGGGCCGGTGACTGATCCAGCCAGAGTTTGTGTCGTTTTAGACAGGGGGGGAAACGCCAGAATGTGCCTGCCCGATGCACCGGCAACCCACCCCAGTTCTTGTGCCAGGAGCTAGAGGCCATGATTTATAAGCATTCTCGCACTAAGCAAGGCGGCTCCATGCTGCTGGAAGCCATGGTAGGCATCACGATTTTTTCATTTGGCGTGCTGTCTATTCTGGCCCTGCAAGGCAACGCCATGCGGCATGTATCCAGCACCTCTTCACGTACATCGGCCATGCAATTGATGCAAAGAATTGATGGCCTGATGAGGGTGAATCCGCGCACCGCCAATTTAGATAGCTTCCGGATGACCAGCTGCACATCTGCCGCCGCAACGTCCACCGCAGGAATTTGGTCCAGAGCCGTTGCCGCGCAGCTGCCCGGCGCCACATGCACCATAGCCATTGATAACGATAACGCAGCCGGGCGCACGATCCGGTGCTTTCGCCGGGCCACCGTAACCATTTCTTGGCCGGTACGGCGTGGTGATCTAACCGGTGCCAGCGGCATTACAGACAGCAGCGGCGGGCAAATGAATGTCGCCACCAATGTGGCTGATATCCAGACGGTGTGGAGCGACACCCCTAACGGCACTCTGTGCAATAACTAAAGAGACATGCTATGCGCCAGTCCAGCGGTTTTGGTTTAGTAGAACTCATGGTTTCAGTGGTTGTTGCACTGGTATCCATGATTTCTATCTATCAAATATTTGGTGTAAATGAGGCCTACCGGCGCAACAGCATGGGCGGCTCAGGCGCGCAAATCAATGGCGGGATTGCCGTGATGCAGATACAAAAAGATGCAGAACGATCCGGCTTAGGCATTGGGGATGCGGGCGCGCTCAATTGCAATGTGGTTTCTAGGGTAGCTGCTCTGAATAATGTGCCGCTTATCCCGGTTTTAATCCAGAGCGCGGGCACATCAGACAGCCTCACATTTTTATACGGCAGCAGCATCATTGGTGGAGGACAGGTGGCCCAGCTAGCAGATATTGAGCACGGCAATGCCGATACTCAATTTGCCAATGTTTTAGGCGGGCAAAGCATGGCCGTCAATGATCTGGTGATTGCATGGCAATCGGGGCTGGCCAATTGCCCGGTGTTTCAGGTGACCTGTACCAATGCCACGCCGTGCGCTGGTACACCCGCTTCAACCGATGGTTTTGCAATTGGCAATGCAGCAAATGCCTGGAACTCTGCAACGCTTAACTCCCCCTTTCCGGCGGCTTTAAGCAAAATCACCCGTTTATATAATTTTGGCCAACTCACCCGGCGCACTTACTGCGTTTATCTCAGTGGCAACAGCAATGGTTGTGCGGGGGCCGGTACCCAAATCCACGGCTCGCTGCTAAGTGCGGATGCGCTGAATGCAACAGCTGCAGCCGATGGCGCATGGCAAGTTGTGACAGAAAATGTGATTCAAATGAAAGCCGAATACGGTTTAGACACCAATGTGGATGGCGATACGATTCCAAATAACGTGGATACATGGCAAAAAGCCGACCCGGCCCAATGGGCACAGGTATTAGCCATCCGCTATGCCGTGCTGGTTCGCGCCAGTAACCCGCAAAAACCCAACCGGGCAGGCACCTGTGTTAACGACAGCGCAAATAACTACACCGCCGCCACGCCCAGTGATGCGTTTACCCTCACCACGGCGGCCTACTACTTAGGCTGGTCAGGCGCTGATGTTTTTACACAGCCCACCAATGCCGACTGGCAATGCTATCGCTACAGCGTGCATGAAACTGTAGTACCGCTGCGCAATCAGATTTTGCTCAATCAGCCCACTACTAATCTCTAAGGAAGACGACAGCATGAGCACGCCACGTATTCCTGCCCGGAGCCACCAACAAGGCTTGGTACTGTTTATCTCTCTGATTGTGCTGGTGATTATGACCCTGGCGGGTATCGCCATGATCAGATCCATCACCACCAGCACCCAGGTTGCCAATAATCTGTCGCTGCGCCAGGGTACTACAGCCGCTGCCGATGTGGCTCTTGAAACAGCACGCCAATGGCTGATTGCCATTTCTGGCACATCACCCGCCACATTAAATGCAGATTCTGCAGTCAATGGCTATAGCGCCACCAACACCACCAGCCCGATCAACCCGAATGACGGCACACAGTGGCGGGCAGGCAGTAACTGGGTTTGGGTGGCCACCACATGCACTCCCAAACCCTGCACACCCGCCGCCATGCCACAAGCCACCAGTACGACTACAGTCACAAACCCGAATGGCTTTAGTGCTTCTTATTTAATTCAGCGTAGCTGCAGCAACGCCGCTGCCCCCACGCTGGTGATTGATACCGTTGCGGCCACGGGCAACCCTTGCAATCTGGTGAAAGCCTGCCCCAATTGCCTGAAAGAAAAAACTTCTTTTAATGTGAATTACCTGATTACGGTAAGAATTCAAGGCCCTAAAAACACCGTCAGCTTTTATCAAGCCTCTATTTATTAGCACACAACAAGTTTCACCCGGCAGCCCGGCATACAAGCCGTTTTTATTAAGGACCAAGCATCATGAAACTCAATCTGTTTACCCTGGGATGGCTTGGCCTTAGTGTCAGCACCTTCGCCGCACAAACTGCAGATAAACCGCTATCAACCTTAACCACAGGCGATGTAAAGCCCAATATTATGTTTACGATTGATGATTCCGGCTCGATGGCCTGGAGCCATATGCCAGATAGCGTGAGCAACTGGCGAACCAAAGTGGGCTATCACAATTCCTATTGCAATGGGGTGTATTACAACCCGGCCACCACCTACCTCCCCCCAAAAAATGCCGACGGCACAAGTAAAGCCAATGCCAGCTACACTGCGGCATGGTATGACGGATTTAATACAGGCACCTCAGGCGGCCCCAATAACAGCAGCACCTATAATTTATCCAGCAATTTCTTTGCTTATGACAATGTAACCGGCGGTGCCAACGCGCCGCTACAAACGGCTTTTTATTGGACTTATTCCACCAGCACACCACCCGATTCGGAATGCAACACATCGCTGCCCTCATCGACCAGCACACTCACGACCGGCTCCTGGACAAAAACAAAAATCCCCAGTGATGCCAGCGCGGCATCAGTGGCTGCACGGCAAAATTTTGCCAACTGGTTTAGCTATTACCGCACCCGTATGATGATGATGAAATCCAGTGCCAGCCTTGCTTTTGCGGATATGGACAGCCGCTACCGTATCGGTTTTTCACGGATCGGCAGGCTGTCTTCCAATAACTTTGCTAGCTCAGGATTTTTAAATATTTCTGATTTTGACGGCACGCAAAAAAGCGCCTGGTACACCATGCTTTTTGGCGTTCCTCCCAGCGGTGGTACGCCTTTAAAAACAGCATTACAAGCCGTTGGGGAGATTTATGCCGGCAATAAAAGCGCGGTGACCGACCCTATCCAGTACACCTGCCAGCAAAACTTTGAAATTTTAACCACCGACGGCTACTGGAATGCCAGTGGCGACAGTGTCTCTGTAGGCAATCAGGACACGGGTTCCGGCGTACCAAGGCCCATGTACGACGGAGCAGGTCAATCAAATAATCTGGCCGATGTGGCCATGAAATACTTTAAAACCGATTTACGTACGGGCATGGCCAATAATGCGCCGGGCATCCCTGCTTTTGATACCGGCCCTGAAGGCAGGCAAATGATGCGTACCTATACCTTAGGCCTAGGGATGGATGGCACGCTCAATTATGTGGATGATTACGAAACCAACAGCAATGCCAGCTTAAATGACTTTGTAGGGATAAAAAATGGCACAAAAAACTGGCCAACTGTCGTTGGGGATCAATTAACCACCATTGATGATTTATGGCATGCGGGGGTGAATGGCGGAGGTAAATATTTTAGCGCCAAAGACCCTAATGCCGTGGCAGCCAGCTTGAAAAGTGCGCTTAACGATATCAGCTCTAGGCTGGGATCGGTGGGCGCGCCTGATGTATCCAACGCGTTTATGACCGCAGCAGACAATAAAGTTTACAACAGCAGCTATAAAACGCGTGACTGGACCGGGGATGTAGCGGCCCGAACTGTTGATGTGAATAGCTCAACCTTTACCACCACAGCTCTTTGGTCGGCGCAGGATTTGCTGGCCACACGCTCATTAACCAGCAATCCCCGTGCTATTTATACCTGCACAGGCAGCTGCACCAGCTTCACTACTTTTGACGCTGCAACCTATGGCAGTAATGCATCCATTACAGCGGGGGTCACCAGCTTAAAAACAGCAAACTCACTGAACGCAGCCCAGCAGACTGCCATTACGGGCAGTAAACTGGTTGATTACTTGCGGGGTGATCAAAGCAATGAGCCCACTACTTCAGTACCTGATTTAGCCGCAACCACAGCGCTCTTTCGCCAGCGCACCAAAATCCTTGGTGCGATTATCCATGGCGGGGTGACCTATGTTAAAAAATCTGAAAAAGCTTATCCGGATGCCGGCTATGGTGCATTTTCACGGACCAACTTAAGCCGCCGAGCCATGCTTTACGCACCGGGCAATGACGGCATGCTGCATGCCTTTGATGCCGCAACAGGGCAAGAAATATGGGCCTTTATCCCACCCAGCCTGTTGCCCAGCCTGTGGAAACAAGCCGACAGAAACTACGACAGCAACTTCCAGTATTTTGTAGATGGATCGCCCACCATTGCCGATATCAATAATGGCAGCAGCTGGAAAACCATTCTGGTAGGCGGCTTGCGAGGTGGTGGCGGTGAGTACTATGCGCTTGATATTACCAACCCTTCGGCCACTGTGCCTGCCGCCCCTTTATGGAGCTTTAAAGACAGCCGCCTTGGTAAAACCTACGGTTTTCCGGTGGTGGGTAAAATAGCAGGACAATGGAAAGTCTTGCTTACAGCGGGCTATGACAATAGCGATAACAAGGGCTACCTTTTTGTTTTAAACGCCGATACTGGCGCTCTGGAAAAAACCTTTACCACTACCTGCACCGCTACCGATGGCACGTGCGGCCTTTCCAAAATTGGCGCTTTATTTACTGAGCCAGATGTTGATGACACCATCAAGATGGTCTACGCGGGTGATTTAGCCGGTAATTTATGGCGCTTTGATGTGGCTGGCGCACAGGGCAATGGCGTATTAGCGGCAACCACAGGCACAAGCGCACTGCGCCAGCCCATCAGCTCTGCCCCGCTGATTAAAGAAATGCCTGCCTATAAAAACAGCAGCGGCATTCCCGCCCATTATGTGAACTTTGGAACGGGTCGTTTTTTAAACCAAAATGATATGAGCAATAGCGATACACAAACCATTTATGGATTATTAATAGATCCCAGCTTAGGCGCTATTGATTCTGCCTTTAATAATTTGGGCACATCCGGTTCTTTAATTGAATTAATTATTGATAAAACCTGCGACAAAACCATTAAAGACAATTTGGGAGGCACAGTCAGCACGCTCGATGGTATTGATGGCACCAGCTTATCTAATAACTGCCCTAATTCTGTTGCGGGTGACTTTAGTAATGGCGATGGCAATTTTGATACGATTACTTTAAAAAGAGCGGCCAATTCTGCATTAGGTACTGATTTAAGCAGCTGCAAAAACAGCACAAAAGGATGGCGGGCTGATTTGCCAATTAGTAAAGAACGAATTCCTAATGACCCATTTCCTTTTGATACCTATGGCGTATTCAGCTCGATTGTTCCCGGCGCAGATTCCTGCACACCAGGCGGGATCAGCCGCGAATACAAAATGCCGCTTAATTTAAGCAAAGACTGGCTATGCGCGAACCCATCAACCAATGTATTTATCAGCGTAGGCAAAAATTCGGATGGTAAATTATCTGATGATCCATCACGCCGAGTTTCAATTACAACGTCTAAATTTGACAGTATTAAAGTCAATGCAGATGGCACAGGCTCTGTTGACTCGGCAAGGCTCAATACCCAAGTAAAAGGAAAACGCTCTTCATGGAGTGAAATTCTGCGCTAAGCCCAGCCCACCTCACCGGCACTTGCATCCGTACCTGTGAGGTGGTTTGATATTCGAAGCGATAAAGAGCGCTGATTTATCAGGCCCTTAGCCCTGAGGAATCAACAGCAGATAAATATTTTATGCGTGGTTTTTTAGCAACAAACATTAGAATTTAATGATATTTATCATGTAAAGCACCATCTAACCCAAACCGAGCCCGCCTCTTTCCCCCTGTTTTTCAGCCTAAAACATCAAATAATCGTTTAAAACCTGCAATTCAAAACTGCAACTACCGTTCGTCCATAAATATTGACCGATGATCAAAATCCATAGGCATTTTAGCCTACTGGATAAATGCTCAACTTGTAAGCATTATGCCCTCAAATACAGTAGGAGCAATAATGCGAGTTTCAGCCGGTTTTACCCTTATCGAAGTCATGATCACCGTAGCAATTATCGGCATTTTGGCGTCTATCGCCATCCCCAGCTACAACGATTACGTCACCCGCAGCCGCCTAGTAGAACCCCAGAGCAAGCTCAGTGAGACGCGAACACAACTTGAACAGTTTTATATGAACAATCACACATATAAAGACTTTGATTGCAAAAGAGACGCAAAACCATCAGAAAGCTTCAGCATCAGTTGCAATCCCCTGAATGCAGAAAGCTTTACCATTATCGCCACAGGTAGCGGAAAAACAGCGGGCTTTACCTTTACGCTGGATGATCAGGGCATTAAAGCCACCACCGCAGCCCCCAGCGGCTGGGCGAAATCTGACAACTGCTGGGTCAGCAAAAAGTCTGGCTGCTGATCATGGATTTACTTATTCCTCAACGCAATCAGCAGGGTTTTACGCTGGTCGAAATCCTGATCACGCTGCTTATTTTTGGCATTTTATTATCGCTGGCTGGCCCGCCATTTCAGGGCTGGGTACGCAGTACGCAGCTTCGAACCTATGCTGAATCATTCCAAAGCGCCGTGCAGCTGGCCCGTGCCGAGGCGATTAAACGCAATGGCTATGTCGAGCTAATCCTTACAAATGACGCCGTTGCAGCCACCAATCGCAATGCCAATAATGTGAGCCCCAGCGCGAATGGCACGGCCTGGCTGATTCGTGCCTGCCCTGCCTGTGCCAATCTCACCACAGCTGCGCCCGCCGGAAGCCGCTACCCCTTTATTGAAGGCAAAACGGTTGCTGAAGGAAACTCGGCCCAATTTAAGCTTAACGCAGATCAATCCATGATCCGCTTTGATGCACTGGGCAGAGCTGATCAGTCTTTGCTACTGATTGTCAGCCAAGATAAATCGGCCGTAGCAGACTGCAACAAGCCCGCTGACGATAACAACATCGTAAAAAACCCGGCAAGGATTTGCATGCGCGTTGATGAAGGCGGCAATACGCAGCTTTGCCTGCCCGATGCCCCGAAAAAAAATCCAGCCAGCTGCTCGAGGTAAGCCCCATGACTATCCATTATTCCCAACGGGGATCGATGCTGCTTGAGTGTTTAATTGGCATCAGTATTTTTTCATTTGGCATTCTGGCCATTAGTGCCCTGCAAGCCAACGCAATGCGGCACTCGGTGAGCAGCAGCTCCCGCACAACAGCCACACAGTTAATCCAGAGATTAGACGGTGAAATGCGCAGCAATGTATCAAGCCTGGACAGCTTTGCTATTGCAAGAACCGAATGTAAGAGTGCAGCGCCGTCCTCTGATGGCGCCCAGAGATGGGCAAAAGCAGTGAGCACAAGCCTGAACGATGCCATTTGCACTGTGGTCGTTCAAAAAAACATCCCCGCCACCAGCACACCATGCTCGCGCCAGGTAACGATCAGCATTAACTGGCCAACACCAAATGGAGCCAAAACCGGGGTCGCTGCTGGTAAAAACGAAGGCATGAATGAAGCCACTACCGTGATTGATATTCCCACTATTTTAGAAACCAGAGACCCACTGGACACGGAGCATATACGCTGTGGATTATAAGATGCGCCCCTCTTATGGCTTTGGCCTGATCGAAATCATGGTTGCCATTGTGATTTCACTACTGGCTTCTCTTGCCATCTACCAGACCTTTAATACCAGTGAAGGCTTTCGCCGCTCTACCTTGGGCAATGGCAATGCTCAAAGCAGCGGCGGGATTGCCATTATGCAAATCCAGAAAGAACTGGAGCGTGCAGGCTACGGTATAGGCTCAAACCGCGCACTGAACTGCAATGTGGTTTCGAAAAACCCCAATTACACCAATTTTCCTCTTGTGCCTGTAAGCATCACATCTCTAGCCGGTGGTTCTGATCAAATTTCTATGCTGTACAGCACATCACCAGCAGCGGGCATGCCAGCCCTGTTTGGTGATGGAACGACGCACACCAATAATGATGATCAATTCGTCAATATCTTACTGGCAAGCCAGTACCGGGCTGGCGATTTAGTTGTGGTATGGCCTGATCCGGGTAAGCAGGCACAAACCGCCTGCCCTTTATTCCAAGTGACTTGCGCCAATGCCGCTTGCACAGGCACAGGCACGCCCGCCTCAACAGGTAAAGACTTTTTACTGCGCCACACCACCAATGCGCTTTGGAATGGCACTGCATTAAACCAGCCTTTCCCTGCAGCGCTGCCAATGAACACCACCCGCTTATTTAACTTTGGCACGATGGTTCGCCGCACCTACTGCGTGTATTTAGCAGGCAACCCCAATCAATGCAGCCAGGCGGACAATAAAACGGATGGCAGCCTGATCAGCATGGATGTGCCTAAAGATAAAGCCATCGATGAAAGCAGCTGGAGCATTACCACAGAAAATGTCATCCAACTAAAAGCAGAATATGGCTTTGATACCAATACAGATGGCGACAATATTCCTAATAACGTCAGCAGCTGGAGTAATACAACCCCCACTACCCTTCTCGGATGGCAACAGCTGATCGCAATTCGCTATGGCGTACTGGTGCGCAGTAACTACCCCGAAAAACCCAAACGGGATGGCAGCTGCAGTACAACGGCAAGCAACGCTGAATTTACATGGGCAGGAGGCTCATTCAGCAAACCCGGCAATGCTCAGCCCAGCAATACCAACTGGCAGTGCTACCGCTACACCGTACACGAAACCGTTGTGCCGCTGCGTAATCAGAAGTTTGCCAATCAGCCTAATTTAATCAGCACGGCTGCGCCGTAAAACAGGTGCCCAATATTGTGAAACCCATTTATAAACGAGCATATATGCCATCTCAAGCGCTGAAAAACAGGCAAAAAGGGCTGGTACTGCTGATTTCCCTGATCGTACTGGTGGTGATGACATTAGCCGCCATTGCCCTTGTCCGATCAATGATAGGCAGCAACCAGATTGCAAATAATCTAGCCCTGCGCCAAGGCACAACCGCAGCAGCGGATATAGCACTGGAAAAGGCCCGCTTCTGGCTGGTAGACAGATCCCAGGTCGCCCCAACTGAGCTCAATAGTGCATCTGACAACAATGGCTATAGCCCGACAAACACCGCCAACCCCATTGCCGGCAATGCATGGGCAGGCGGCATTAATTGGGTTTGGGCTAATCCCCAAACCGGAAACGCCCCATTAGCTCAGGCCAGAAGAAATGAAGCGCTCAATGCCAATGGATACAGGGCAGCCTATTTTATTCAGCGCAGTTGCAGCACGGCAGGGCAAAAAACCCCAAACCGAAGCGCTTGCGACCTGCAAAAAATGTCGCCGAATGAGCCTGAAGGGAATTCCGAATATCAAATGATTTACAAAATAACCGTACGAATCGAAGGCCCCAAAGACACGGTTACTTTTTATCAGGCCACGCTGTTCTAAGCTATTTGAGGTAAAACCATGAAAATTATTGCACTCAGTATTCTAAGCATCAGCCTCAATAGCTGGGCAGCCCAAACGGCAGACAAACCGCTCTCTACGCTCAGCGTGGGTGATATCAAACCCAACGTTATGTTTATCATTGATGATTCTGGCTCTATGGCATGGAGCTTTATGCCAGATAGCGTCATTAATTGGCGCAATAGTGTCGGCTACTATAATTCATCCTGCAATGGCGTGTATTACAACCCTAAGACCACCTACCTACCACCCAAAAACGCCAATGGTACGGACATGCCGAATGCCAGCTTTACAGCGGCCTGGTATGACGGCTTTAGCAGCGGCAGCACTGCAACCTACAACCTGAGTCGTGACTTTTTTGCCTACGACAAGGTTACCGGAGCCAACAATGGCAACTCAAGCAGAGAAGCGGCGTTCTATTGGAACTTTAAACCTGCCAAGGCACCATCTGATGATCAGTGCGCTCAGGGATTGAATTGGCCCGGCTCGGATTGGGAAAAAATAGTTATCCCGCAAGACAATAGCGCAAAATCAGCCGCAGAAAGGCAAAATTTTGCCAACTGGTTCAGCTATTACCGCACGCGCATTTTGATGATGAAATCCAGTGCAGGTGCGGCTTTTTCCAGCATTGGCGACCGCTATCGCGTCGGTTTTTCTTCAATCAACAATCTAACCAGTGGCTACTACAGCGGCGACCGCTATCTTAATATTGATAACTATGCCAACCCTCAAAAAGCGGCTTGGTATGCCATGCTCTATGGCACCTCACCAGGCGGTGGCACACCACTAAAAAGTGCGCTCAACGCAGTAGGAAAAATTTATTCAGGCCAACTCCCCTCTGGAGTGAGTGATCCTATGCAGTACACCTGCCAGCAGAACTTCACCATCCTTACAACAGATGGTTACTGGAACAGGGGCAATAATGCCGGTATTGGCAAGCAAGATAACGCCAGCAATATCCCATACCCAATGAGAGATGACACAAATACAAGTGAAACACTGGCAGACGTGGCCATGTATTACTTTAAGAATGATATTCGCAGCAGTATGGCCAATAACGTGCCTGGAGTAGAGGCCTTTGCAGATGGTGCCAAAGGGCGTCAGCTTATGCGGACCTATACGCTGGGCCTAGGTATGGATGGCCAGCTAAAAAGAAGCGACTACGAGCCACTAACGAATAAACGCGTACCCTGGCCCCAAGTAGTTGGCGACACCCTTACCACCATTGATGATTTATGGCATGCAGCCGTGAATGGCGGTGGTGAGTACTTCAGCGCCAAAGACCCTAACGCCGTAGCGGCAGGGATCTCTAAAGCGCTTAGCGATATTGAGGCTAAAACAGCCTCGGTGGGATCGTCCGATGTATCCAGCTCGTTTATGAGCGAAGGGGATAATTCTATTTATTCCAGCTCTTTTAAAACCATCAGCTGGACGGGCGATGTACAAGCACGCACCCTCAACCTGGAAACCAGTGCATTAGAGGCTGTCACCTGGTCTGCAAACGCTAAACTAGGGGTGCTGGGCCATGCTAACCGGAAGATTTATACCTGCACGCCTGGAGCCTGCACCACTCTTACGGATTTTAACGACCAAAACAGTGCGCTTCGCAGTGCCATGGCCGCAGGCGTTAACGCACTTAAAACCAGCAATGGCACACTCAACTCCGCACAACTTAACCAAAATACAGCCAGTGCACTGATTAATTATTTGCGTGGCGATAAAAGCAATGAGATCAAGCCGGATGCAAAAGATCCAAACTCCTTATACCGTGTGCGTACAGGCTTTTTAGGCTCGGTCATTCATGGTGGCGTCAGCTATGTGAAAAAACCAAACAAAGCTTACAGCGATGCAGGCTATGCTGATTTTGTACGCAGCAATACAAATAGAAAGGCTATGGTTTACGCCCCGGCCAATGATGGAATGTTGCATGCCTTTGACGCAGTAACCGGGGATGAAAAATGGGCTTTTGTTCCTCCAACCGTTATTCCACGCCTCTGGCAGCAGGCCGAGCGTGCTTACACTAACGATTTCAAATACTTTGTTGATGGTGCCCCCACCATTGCCGACATCAAAGTAGGCAATACATGGAAAACAATTCTGATTGGTGGTTTACGTGGCGGCGGCGGTGAATACTATGCGCTGGATATCACCAACCCGACCACTCCAGTCCTTTTATGGAGCTTCAGTGACACACGTCTTGGCAAAACCTATGGCTTTCCTGTTGTAGGGAAGGTTAACAACACATGGAAAGTCTTACTCAGCAGCGGCTACGACAATGCGGATAATAAAGGCTATATTTTTGCCTTAAATGCTGCAACCGGGGTACTTGATAACACCTTCACCAGCAGCTGCAACAACAATACCGGCCTGTGTGGTTTATCTAAAATTGGCGTTTTATTTGAAAACAGAAACGTGGATGACACCATTTTAATGGCCTACGCAGGTGATTTAGCGGGCAATTTATGGCGCTTTAATCCCAAAGATGGCAGCGGGGCATTAGTTGCTAAAACTGGGTTAGACCAGGCGCCACAAGCCATTACCACAGCCCCTATGGTTAAAGCTACAGAATACAAAACCACTTCTAACGAAGCCATGCACTATGTGACCTTTGGAACCGGGCGCTATTTAAATCAGGCTGATATTGCCAACAGCGACACCCATACTTTTTACGGCTTATTAGTTGATCCAAGCGCCAGCGTTATCGACACCGCATTCACTGCCTTACGCAGCTCTCTGGCACTGAACGAGCTCCAATTTGAAAAAAATGGGAATGATATCCAGTTAACCCGCAAAGGCGACAGCAGAGCGCTTGATACACCTGCGGCGCTACTGGAATGCAATAAAAGAACAAGGGGCTGGCGGGCTAATATGTTCATCAACAAAGAACGCCTTGCGAATGATCCGCTGCCACGAGGAGAAAAAGCACGCTTCTTTACCTCTATTCCGGGTGGGGATGCATGTGAAGCGGGCGGGCTCAGCAGAGAATATTTATTGCCACAGGAGATCAGCAGCAATTGGATGTGTGCTAATCCGAAATTTGACCGGTCTATCAATACAGGCAGCGATGTAAACGGCATTATGCTTGATGATCAAAAGCAAATCCCAAGTGTAATCACTGAAAAAGACGATAGCCTCGATATCAAACCAGATGGCACACCAGAACACGGGAAAGCACTTCTCAGGCCCGATTTAAGAGGCCGCCGCTCAGCGTGGACTGAGATTGTGAACTAATAATTTAAAACCTAGAATGGTGAGCAGGCCTTGCTCACCATTCTCAACTAAAAAAACAACAATACTCTTTATAAACCATAATCAAATAACCTTAGACCAAATATAAACATAAATAATTCGAAATCTTATTTCCGCAACACTTTCTAAGCCCTAGACCTAATTGCTTTTTTATCCCGCCTCGTACTCAACCATGCATACTAAAATAAATAAATTCTTTCATAAGCAAAAACCACACAGTTAAGCAAAAAATTAAATTGCTCAGCAGGGATAAAATTTTTTACGAAGATTGCTATATTGCAATCAATATCGTTTAATCTATCTATATCGGTTTAAAAGTGTCAATCTATTGGGCAAAACTGCCCCCTAAAAAAAGTAAAGGAGTATGCAGTGGAACGAATCAACTTCAACGGCAAAGCCGCGAGAAAAGTCGCCGGCGGACTGCTGCTGCTGGCAACGATTATGTTGACGGCTTGCAATGGATCATCTGGTGGCGATAGTTCATCCACTACACCAACGCCAACGCCAGTTCCTAACGCATCGGGCGTTGCTGCAAAAATGGAAGTATTGGCCAGTACACCTAACCTTGCCTCTGATGGCAACACCCCAGTAGTTATAACAGCCAGAGTAAAAGACGCTAATAATGTTGTACTGGAAGGGCAAACAGTCATTTTTAGTACTCAAGACAGTGCACAAATTGCAGTACTGAATGCTGGCCTCACCGATAAGACAGGCAGTGCAACAGCCAATGTCACCACAGGTAGTGATCAATCCAGCCGAAGTATTACAGTCAAAGCAACAGCTGGTGCCATATCAGAGAAAGTAACCATTACTGTAAGCGGAACAAAAATCACGCTTAACGGCAGTAACTCTCTTGTGCTGAATAAAGAAAGCTCGCTGACAATTAGTTTGAAAGATGCTGCAGGTAAAGGCGTCGCAGGGCAAAAAGTAGCATTAACTTCTGCCTTGGGAAATACGTTCAAAGTAAATAACGTCGCAGCAACTGAAGCAACAACTGGGGATAACGGACAAGCCACAATCACATATCAAGCCATTAAAGCAGGTGCCGATGTTGTAAAAACTACGGCTCTTGGTGAATCAGCAACATTAGATATTTCAATTAGCAACAATACTTTTGATTTAACACCCAGCTCTACCTCACAAGGTGCCGTAAATTTTGGCAAAATCCCCGCGGAAGTAAATCTGGATAGTTTTGTTAAACTCGACCTGCTGTATTCAATTGCTGGCGTCCCGCAAAGCAATGTACCTGTCTCTTTCACAGCAACCCGTGGCAATTTAGTGGCCTCCTCAGGTAAGACAGATGCAAATGGTAAAGTATCAGTAACAATCACCAGCACAACAGCTGGTGCATCACAAATCACAGCAACGGCCAGCGGAATAAGCAACAACTATGATGTTGAGTTTGTAGCTACAGCGCCAAGTAAAGTTGTAGTTCAGCCAGATACAACAGTTGTTCGTGCAGGCGCAAGTACGGCCATCACCGCCATTGTTCGAGATGCCTCCAGTAACTTAGTAAAAAACCAAGCCGTCAACTTCAACCTGATTGACCCAACAGGTGGCAGGCTTAGTATTGGTAGTGGTATCACGAACAGCTCAGGCCAAACCAGCACCAATTACACGGCAGGCAATAGCAGCAGCGCCAAAGATGGCGTAACCATTACGGCCACACTGGCAAACAACCCATCGATTAATGCCAAAACTCAGGTTACCGTTGGCGGTAAGTCATTATTTATCCGTTTAGGTACTGGTAACCAAATTGAAGATAAAAACACAACTCAAAACATTACTCCTTACAGCGTAATTGTCACAGACGCAGCTGGTAACCCGGTTGCAGGCGTACAAGTGACGCTCGCGGTTATTCCGACAAAGTACTTAAAAGGAATTTACAAACCGGATGGCGATAGCGATGGCGATGGTAAACCTGACTTCTGGTTACAACACCCATCAGCAACCTGCCTGAGTGAAGATAAGAATAATGACGGTATTCTTGACCCGGGTGAAGATGATCCCGCAGATGGCAATGGCAACGGTAATGGCACACTGGAACCAGGTTTTGTTGCAACGGTCTACGATGCGCTTAACCCAACCAGTAATACAGTAAAGACGGATGAAACTGGCAGCGCATTTATTAAAGTACTTTACGGAAAGAACTACTCGTCTTGGGCAATAGTAAAACTTCAAGCCACAATCAGAGTAGAGGGAAGTGAGTATTCAAATGCTGCAGTATTTAACTTACCAGGCCTAGCTAAAGACTACAACGATATCAAAATTCCACCACCTGGAGTAACAAGCCCATTTGGCACGGCTTCTGTTTGCACTAATCCAAACTAATTCTGCCAATCATTACCCCCACCTGAATCAGGTGGGGGTTTTTCATTCCCCATCCCACAAATACACCTTCAAATCAATCTTCCCCCCCTCCCCAAACATCACGCCCTCGCACTGCAGTAAAAACCGTTGTTCATCATCATTGCCATCCAGCCCACGCGGGCTGACTTTGCCTTGGCCGTTGATGACGCGCTGCCATGGCACAGGCGCGTCTTTATCGTGCAGGCAGCGGCCGACAAAGCGGGAGTGATTGGGATAGCCAGCTAGTTTAGCGATCTGGCCGTAAGTGGCCACTTTGCCGTAAGGGATGCGGGCAATGACGCGGCGGATGGCTGTTGCGATGGCGCTCATAGGCTGACCT
This sequence comes from Iodobacter fluviatilis, assembly GCF_900451195.1. Taxonomy (NCBI): domain Bacteria; kingdom Pseudomonadati; phylum Pseudomonadota; class Betaproteobacteria; order Neisseriales; family Chitinibacteraceae; genus Iodobacter; species Iodobacter fluviatilis. Next base: position 628,999 of record NZ_UGHR01000004.1, on the reverse strand, counting down.
TTCAACAAAAGTTCTGTAGGCACAGAGGGCGGGAAGAACACAAAGCGCACTGAGAAAAACGAATCGATATGTAACCGAGCCCGTCATTCCCGAATGCTTGTGTCGGAAATCCAGAGGTACAATGTGGCCCCCAATCCTGTCAACGTAGAGAGACAAAGCTTGGTTTTTATAGGGTGTGCAAGTCGTTTTTCTTGCGCATAGCTCTTGGTGCGCAACGACTACGTCGTTGTACACCCTATAAACTGCATAGGTACAAAAACCCAAATCTCAAACCACGGAGGACACTGAGAACACAGCATTTCACGGAGAAAACACAAGCCTGATTTTTGCTTGGTTTTCTCTGTGTTTTCTCAGCCTTTCTCCATGCCCTCTGTGCGTGCAGATCTTAGGTTTCAGCCTAGGCTTAACCCTTACGCTCAACCTGGCTGACATCACGCACCGCACCAGTATGGGCGGAGGTAGTCATGGCGGCGTAGGCGCGTAAAGCTGGCGAGATATAACGCTGGCGATCAACGGGTTTCCAGGCGTTTTTGCCACGCGCTTCCATGGTCGCTCGGCGGTTTTCCAACATTGCATCATCCACGGCAAGGCGGATGCTGCGTTGTGGGATGTCGATTTCGATGGTGTCGCCCTCACACACGAGGCCAATCAAGCCGCCATCGGCCGCTTCTGGGCTAACGTGGCCAATGGATAAGCCAGAGGTGCCGCCAGAAAAACGCCCGTCAGTGAGCAGCGCACACGCTTTGCCCAAGCCTTTGGATTTTAAGTAGCTGGTTGGGTAGAGCATTTCCTGCATACCGGGGCCGCCTTTCGGGCCTTCATAGCGAATCACCACAATATCGCCCGCCACGATTTGGTCAGCCAAAATACTAGCGACCGCATCGTCTTGCGATTCAAACACCCGGGCACGGCCAGTAAACTTAAGAATGGAATCATCCACGCCTGCGGTTTTAACAATACAGCCCAGCGGCGCGATATTACCCGACAGCACAGCAAGACCACCGTCTTGGCTGTAAGCATTTGCTTTATTACGGATGCAGCCATTTGCACGGTCTAAGTCCAGCTCTGGCCAGCGCATCGATTGGCTAAATGCGATGGTAGTGGCCACACCGCCAGGGGCTGCGCTAAAGAAGCGATGCGCTTCGCTTTCCTTATCGTTGACCACGATATCCCACTTTGCCAACGCTTCACCCATGGTTGGTGCATGCACTGTTTTGGCATCCGTATGAATCAAGCCAGCACGGTTTAGCTCGGCCAAGAGCGCCATCACGCCACCTGCACGGTGCACATCTTCCATATGATATTTTTGCGTAGCGGGTGCAACTTTTGCGAGGCACGGCACGCCGCGCGATACGCGGTCGATGTCCTGCATGGTGAAATCAACTTCAGCCTCAAACGCCGCAGCCAGCAGGTGCAAGACGGTATTGGTCGAGCCGCCCATCGCTACATCTAAACTCATGGCGTTTTCAAATGCGGCCTTGGTGGCAATACTGCGCGGCAGGACAGAGTCATCATCCTGCTCGTAATAACGCTTGGCGATTTCAACAATGGTGCGGCCCGCTTGCAGGAATAATTGCTTGCGATCGCCGTGCGTGGCCAGCATCGAGCCATTGCCAGGCAGGGATAAGCCTAATGCTTCGGTTAAGCAATTCATCGAATTTGCTGTAAACATGCCCGAGCAGGAGCCACAGGTTGGGCAGGCAGAACGCTCTACGGCGGCGACTTCTTCATCGCTCACCCGGCTGTCCGCGGCTTCCACCATGGCATCCACCAGATCCAGCTTACGCACGCCGCCTTTCCAATCTACCTTGCCCGCTTCCATCGGCCCGCCGGAAACAAAAATCACCGGAATATTCAGGCGCAGCGCGGCCATCAGCATGCCGGGGGTAATTTTGTCGCAATTGGAGATACACACAATCGCATCGGCACAATGGGCATTGACCATATATTCAACCGAATCGGCAATCAGATCTCGGCTGGGCAGGCTGTAGAGCATGCCCGAATGCCCCATGGCGATGCCGTCATCCACGGCAATGGTGTTAAATTCTTTGGCGATGCCGCCCGCTTTTTCGATTTCTCTGGCCACCAGCTGGCCTAAATTGTGTAAGTGCACATGGCCAGGCACAAACTGGGTAAACGAGTTGGCAATGGCGATGATGGGCTTATCAAAATCGCCATCTTTCATGCCAGTTGCACGCCACAGGGCGCGGGCACCGGCCATATTGCGGCCATGCGTGGTAGTGCGGGAACGATAAACAGGCATTTTTTAGATCCTTGCAGCGAAGTAATCAATCAGGAAAAAAACTTCAAATATCTGAATAGCCGCTTCTATGGTTTGGCACATCAAAGCTTGGGTAAAAGTGGGACGGCAGTCATAAAAACGGCTGATCGACTCTGCGTAGTTAAAAGTGATTTTGTCACTCCAACATACAGGGCTGGCAAGCCTAAAGGAAATATTCAGACTAAGTGCTTAGGGTATAATCGGCCCATTTTATCGGAAGGCTGGTTTGCATGCTAATTCATCCGCAATTTAATCCCATAGCCATCCAACTTGGCCCCGTGGGTATCCACTGGTACGGGCTGATGTATCTCATTGGCTTTATGCTGTTTTTGTTTTTAGGCCGAATGCGCGCCAAAAAATCCAATAGCTGGAAACCTGAAGAGCTGGACGATCTGCTGTTTTATGGCGTACTGGGGGTAATTCTGGGTGGGCGGCTGGGCTATGTGCTGTTTTATAAACCTGACTTTTACTTCTCGCACCCTCTGGACATTCTGAAAGTTTGGGAAGGTGGCATGGCGTTTCATGGCGGCTTTCTGGGTGTATTGGTGGCGATGTGGGTATTTGGCCGCAAAACCGGCCGTAGTTTTTTTCAAGTCACCGACTTTATCGCCCCGCTGGTACCACTGGGCCTCGCGGCCGGCCGTTTGGGCAACTTTATTAATGGCGAATTGTGGGGGCGTGTTACTTCGGCAGACATGCCGTTTGCGATGATTTTCCCGCAAGCGCACGACGGGCTGCCCCGCCATCCTTCGCAGCTTTATCAGTTTGCTCTGGAAGGGATTAGCCTGTTTATTATTCTCTGGCTTTATTCTGGCAAACCGCGCCGTACCGGCCAGGTTTCTGCGTTATTTTTATTAGGCTATGGCATATTCCGATTTATCGCCGAATATGCCCGCGAACCCGATGATTTCCTTGGCTATCTGGCACTGCATTTATCAATGGGGCAATTACTCAGCCTGCCTATGATCCTGATTGGCATTCATTTGTTTTGGTGGAGCAGCAAAAAAACCCGCCATATTTAAGACAGGCATACTAGGAAGCCATTTCATTGGCAACAGACTAAGGCGCAATTTTTTGCGCCTTAGTCTTATAAGGCGACTATGCCCGATTGTTTTTTATCAAACCTGAGCAAGAACCTTTCAGCCACTTTGCACTCTGACCACCTCAGATAATTCATTCAGGAACAATATGCCCGACTTCTTAAGTGCAGAAACCGCCTGGTGGGTACTTGCCTGGGTTTTAATGATTTCTGGCCTCTTGGGCACCTTGCTGCCTTTTTTACCCTCCACCCCCTTTATTTTTGGCGGCATGCTGCTGGCTGCATATTTAGATCAGTTTGCACGAGTGGGCTACGGCTGGCTAACCGTACTGGGACTGCTGCTTATTCTATCCATGGTGCTGGATTATATTGCCGGGGCGATGGGAGCTAAAAAAGCAGGGGCCAGCCCGGCGGCAGTCTGGGGCGCCTTAATTGGGGGCATTTTAGGGATATTTGCCGGCCTGCCCGGCCTGCTTTTAGGGCCATTTGTTGGTGCCGCCATTGGCGAATTCTGGGCGAGGCAAGATGTGCTGCAAGCGGGCAAAGTGGGCATTGCCACCCTTATTGGCATGCTGATTGGTGCTGTCGCCAAAATTGCAATCGGCTTATCCATGTTTGCCGTCTTTGCTTTTGCATGGTGGGTTTAAATCTTTGCTCCGCCAGCTTATTCAACCTTGCTGCTTTCATTGCCTTTAGCGATGCTTATTAAGAAAATCACTTTAATCAGAGCGATTTCCAGCCCGATATTCTCTGATTAAATCATCCTCCCCAGATACTTTTACCCACAATCCAGCAGCAGATGCTGGATTTTTTTTGCGCGAATAAAATGAAACAGATCAGCTCTTGCCCTGTGAATTAAGGCGTATTAAATAGAGAAAATGCCATTAGCATAACCATTCGAAAGATAAGTTATATGTTCAAAAGCTTTCATAAAGCCAGTAAATAACGCCCTGCCATTTTTATTCAATAAGCATATAACCTACCGTTCGTCGGCAATACTGAAGGAGCTGGGCCGATTATTCTCTCTGAAATATTACATCTATATGATTAATGATTGTGGCATTTATTAAATATATGTATATTCAATATTTCACCAAACTTTCTTGTTTTATACAAATAATTCTGAATTTATTTATAAGACTTAGCAACAATGAAAGTATCACCTAAAGATGTAACCGGAGTGTAGTCATTGAATCAACCCAGAGCTCACGAATTTTCAGCACTTTCTTTTTTTAGCATGCAAAGAAAGCAAGACAGACGCAGCTTGATTAACCACCGTTTTCCCTGCTGTACCGAAGAAGGGCTGGTGCTGGCGGAGCGCCGGGAAGGCAAAGAGCGGCGTGCTCAGCCAGTAGATTCAGAACCAGCGTTTGGCCCTGAAATATAGCGTTAAACTCAGGCCAATCACGGCCATGCCCCCCAATACGGCAAAGTAGCCCCAACGCCAGTGCAGCTCTGGCATCACTTCAAAATTCATACCGTAAATCCCTGCAATTAAAGTGAGCGGCATAAAGATGGTTGTCAGTACCGTAAGCCGCCGCATTTCTATATTCATACGGTTGGATTGCAAAGACATATAGTTGTCTTGCAGTGAATTGACTAAATCCCGCAAGGCCTCACCGCTTTCAATCATTTGCACCACATGATCATAAACGTCACGCAAATAGAGCTGAGTTTCATCGCGGAAAAAATCAGCTTCATCCCGCTGCAAAGTATTCATCACTTCCCGCAGCGGCCACAGGCCCCGTTTTACATATTGCATGGTGCGGCGCAGCGCCTGAATTTCTTGCAGCTGGGCAGGATGAGGGCCGCTGGAAATCGCATCGTCCAAATCTTCGCAGCGCTCGCTAAGCGCTTCGAGCACCAAGAAATAGCGATCTACCAATTTATCCAGCAGGGTATAGACCAGATAATCTGAGCCAAACCGGCGCAGCTGTGACTGGCTGGATTTCAAGCCCTCGCGAATTTGATTAAATGTGCCGCTTGGCTGCTCCTGAAATGTCAGTACGTAATTACGCCCCAAAACAATACTGACATGCTCGCTGCAGATCTCCCCCTGCTCATTCACACTGACAAGACGCAAACAAATAAACACATAGCCATTAAATACTTCGACTTTGGGTCTTTGCTCGGTATTGAGAATGTCTTCCAGCACCAAGGGATGCAAGCCAAAACGCCGGCCTACTACTTTGAGTAAATCAATATTGGCAAGGCCGTGCAGATTCAGCCAAAGCAAGGGATGGCGAGGCTGATAATCTTCGCCATCAGTCAAAGAAGTGAAGTGGGTTTCCTGAAATTCTTCCGCACCATGACCATATTCAATCAGGGAGGCCAGCGTTGGATCGGCATCACGCGGGCCTACATAATGCAGGCTGCCAGGTGCCATACCAACTTTGCTGGCCGTTGGAACCGTTCTTAGCTTACGACGAGCTTCATGCCGATGTTTTGCCACGCGTTAACCTCCTCAGTAAGCGCGTAAGCGGTCAGCGGGTTTGCTTCCAGCCATGCACTGTCCAGCTCTAACAAAAACTGCTTACTATTGGCTTCGCAACGAAGTAAAGGCAGATCGATATCAGTACGTGAGCGGCAAAAAATCGTCGCCAGTCTCAGCGCTAAAATAGCCGACCATTCCACCAGATCGATCATATCGTCACCCAGCTTGCCCAAGCCGCCCCGGTGTGCCAGCACTAGCCGCGCCAGCAATGCCTGCTCGCGCTTGGAAAACCCCGGCATATCTGCATGCAGCAATATATAGGCCGAATGTTTGTGATAGCTGGCATGGGCAATAGAGCGCCCTACTTCATGCAAAGCCGCCGCCATATTCAGGCGATGTGCCCCAACCGCATCATCGGCCACCATACGGGTGAATAATTTACCCGCCAGTATGGCTACTCGTTCTGCCTGATAAGGGTCTACATGATAGCGGCGCTGAAACTGCTCAACCGAGCGATGACGAATATCATGCTCGGATTGCCGCCCGACTAAATCGTATAAAACGCCATCACGCAGCGCACCAAAGGTCACGCCCATACGTTCTACAGCCAGCATATCGAACACGGCCATCATAATGGCAAAGCCCCCTGGCAATACCGGGCGGCGATCAGCCCGCAGGCCGTTGAGCTGCACTTTATCCACATGCCCTGCCGCCAGAATATGCTGACGCAGCTTATCCATCCCCTCGCGGGTGATGCCCAGCGCAGAAAAATCATTCAGCTCTAAAATATCGGCAATCGAGCGGGCGGTTCCAGAGGTGCCCACCGCACGCTGCCATTGCTCATGATTAAAATCCGGCACCAGTGAAAGCAACATACCGCGCGCTGCAAGCTCGGCCTCAGCCAGACGCTCTGAAGTAATTACGCCATCAGGAAAAAAACGTAAGCTCCAGCTCACGCAGCCCATCGGTACGCTTTCAGTACGGAAAATCCTGAAGTGGCTGCCGGTAATCAGCTCGGTAGAGCCTCCGCCAATATCCACAACCAAGCGCTTGTCTCGCGTGGCGGGCAGGCTGTGCGCCGCACCGATATAAATCAGCCGCGCCTCTTCCCGCCCTGCAATCACCTCAATAGGAAAACCCAGAGCGGCTTCGGCCTGAGGCAGAAAAACACTGGCATTTTTTGCAACGCGAAATGTATTGGTCGCCACCGCGCGCACACATTCTACGGGCAAGCCACGCAAACGTTCACCAAAACGCGACAAGGCTTCAATCGCCTGTTGCTGCGCTTCTAGCGTAAGCGCGCCTGAGGCATCCAGACCCGCCCCTAACCTTACGGTTTCTTTCAAGGAATCCAGGGGAAACAGCGCGCCTTCAACCACGCGGGCGATTTGTAAGCGAAAACTGTTTGAACCAAGGTCGACTGCGGCAATGATAGGATAATCAGGCATATATGGCTTCAAGATGAGAGCATGGGCGTTAAGATAACGTGCGCCCGCCTTGCTGGCAAACAGGAAAATCCCCAGATGATAAAAAGGGCAAAGGCGGTTTGTGCCGCCTTTGCCCTTAAACTGCTAAAAATTTCATTTAAAAAAGTCTTAGCCTAAAGCGACGCGATCGACTTCTTCCTGGTTTTTATGACGAACATCCTGTCCTTTAACCAGGTAAATCACCTGCTCGGCAATGCTCACGGCCAAATCACCAATTCGCTCAATTGCTTTTGCAATCCATTGAATTTCAAGGGTAATTGTAATTGCGCGAGGGTCTTCCATCATCACCGTAATCAATTGACGCTGCAATGCGCGATATTCGTCATCAAGGCGCTCATCTGCACGTTTTACATCGGTTGCGGTTACGGCATCCATACGGGCAAATGCATCCAATGCACGAGACAACATATCCAGAGCATGCTCTGCAATATGGTTTAATTCATTAAAGCGGGGCACTTGCAAACGGCCTGCTTCATAAATGTTTTTAGCCCGCTTGCAAATACGCGTTGCCTTATCACCAATTCTTTCCAGATCTTCAACCGCTTTAATCACGGTCATCACCATGCGTAAATCAGAAGCCGCAGGCTGGCGGCGTGCAATCATATGAATACACATATCATCAAGCAATACATGCATTTCATTGACGCGATTTTCTTCTTCCAGCACATGATTAATTGTGCCCATATCGCCAGAAGCCAAAGCCTGCATAGACTGGCGTACTTGTTCTTCCACCAGACCAGCCATCCCCATCACCTGGGAGCGAATTTCTTCCAGCTCAGCATCAAATTGTTTTGAAATGTGTTCAGACATCAGAGAAATGCTCCTGCAGTATATAGATTACAAAATAGCACAAGTATATGACTATTTTATTGCAAGTATTTTGGAAATGGCTGGCAATACTGTATTTACTTCAGTGTTTGCACACCTTTACTGGTGCCTAATAACAAAACATCTGCACGACGATGAGCAAATAAGCCATTGGTAACCACGCCTACAATCTCATTAATCTGGCTTTCTAGTTTATTGGCTTCACTAATTTGTAGCCCATGCACATCTAAAATGATATTGCCATTATCTGTAATCACCCCTTCACGATAAGCAGGATGACCGCCTAATTTAACTAATTGCCTTGCCACATAAGAGCGCGCCATTGGAATCACTTCCACTGGTAAAGGAAATTTACCCAGCACATCAACCAGTTTGCTTTCATCGGCAATACAAATAAACTGCTCTGCTACCGCAGCCACAATTTTTTCACGCGTTAATGCAGCGCCGCCGCCTTTAATCATTTGCAATTGGCGGTTAATTTCATCCGCGCCATCCACATACACAGGTAAATGATCAACCGCATTTAACTCAAACACCGGAATGCCATGCGATTTTAATCGGGCCACACTGGCTTCCGACGAAGAAACTGCGCCTTGAATACGGCCTTTTATTGTGGCTAATGCATCGATAAAACAATTAGCAGTCGAGCCTGTGCCTACGCCCACAATGCAATTGTCCGGCACATAATCAAGTGCTGCACGGCCTACGGCTTGTTTCAATTCATCTTGATTCATTATTGATTCCCAGTTTGGTCATAAATGATTAAATCTATTGTAGCCCGGTAAAAAAACAGGCGTTTGTGCCGTATCAAGGCAGCGTAGCCAAATAATGACGAATTCCTGAAAGCAGCATTTCTACCGCAATCGCCGTTAAGATCAGCCCCATTAAACGCTCAAATGCCGTGGTGACTCGCTCTCCCAGCAAAAGACTGATTTTTTCAGAAAAAGCCAGCGTCAACCCACAAACCAGCATGGTCAGCGCCAACGCGCCTATCCACTCCCAAAGCCTCGCAGGCTCACGCGATACCAGCAATAAAACCGTCGCCAGCGCAGAAGGCCCGGCCAGCAAGGGAATTGCCAGCGGCACAATAAAAGGCTCGCCCTCAGCAGTATCGCCAAATACGCCTTCAGGGTGAGGAAAAACCATCCGCAAGGCAATCAAAAACAAGATTACCCCGCCAGCAATGCCTAAAGATGTTTCAGAAAGATGCATCAATTGCAAAAACTGCTGCCCGAACAGCATAAAAATGACCAGCACGCAAAAAGCCACCGAAACCTCGCGCACAATCATGCGGGTACGGCGCGCTTTGGGCACTTGCTTGAGCAAAGATACAAATAGGGGAATGCCGCCAAGTGGATCAGTCACAAGGAGCAAAAGAATAAAAGCCGAAGCAAAAGAAGAAGTTTCCATAGGCCCGATTCTAACGCGTACAGCATTAAAAACCCATTGGGAAAAACAGGGTGCTATGCCGCTGAATATCAGTAAACCCACGCTTATCCATTAGTCGGCCCAGCCTGCATGACAAACAGTGACAGACCATAGTAGACAAAGCAAAGCAGCATTCAATACTCAGCTGATATCAATCATCAGTAAAACTCACCTTTTACTTACAAAGGACCATAACCATGCCTTTAAGCGATAAAGATATTTCACTTGTAAAAGAAACTCTTGCCCTAGTTTTACCCATTGCAGACACGGCTGCCGAAATGTTTTATCAGCACCTGTTTGAAATCGCCCCTGAAGTAAAACCCCTATTTAAAGGCGACATCAAAAAACAAGGCGCCATGCTGATGACCAGTATCAAACTGGCTGTGGATAATATTAATAAGCCGGAAATCTTGCTGCCCGCCATACAAAAACTAGGCGAGCGCCATGCTCATTATCACGTACAGGAAGAGCACTACACCACGGTTGGGCAAGCGCTGCTCTGGACGCTGGAACAAGGATTAGCCGATGCATTTACCAGCGATGTTAAAAGCGCATGGGCAGCAACCTATACCACTCTGGCCTGTGAAATGATCAAAGCACAGCGTGGCACAGCATGATGGGTAAATAGCCACCGCAGCGGCCATGCCATACAAATATATTTAAGGTATGTGTAATTATTTGCAAATGCGCTCATGTAGAATACTTTCTGAAATACAAGCTGAAACTTAAAACAATATTTCAAAAAACCATATATGAGTAGAGCGAAACCATGCTTTTCAACCCAACAACCGCTTTAAAAAAAAGTCTGAAATACAGTTATCTCGTTCTGATTTGTGCTTTAAGTGCCTGTGGCGGCTCTGAAGAAGACAGCAGCCCAGGCGCAATTCTCAGCTCCAGTGCTTACAAAGATATGTGTGCCAGCCCAAGAACAGGAGCCGACCCCTATAACAATAACCGTGCCTACCCAGACCGGCAGGGTAGTTTAAAAGATGAAAAAAACTGGTTGCGGGCATGGGTAGATGAAACCTATCTCTGGTACAGAGAGGTTCCAAAAAACTTAAACCCGGATCACTACGCAAGTGCTACTGCTTATTTTGCCGCTTTAAAAACCCCTTTAATCACGGCCTCTGGTAAAGAAAAAGATCACTATCACTTTACAGAAAATACTGCTGAGTACAATAAACAAAGCCAGTCTGGCTTAGAGCTTGGCTACGGTATGGCCTATACCTTTATTGCTACAGATGTTCCCCGCAGATTAGTGGTTGCCTATGTGGAGCCCAATTCGCTCGCAGAAAATGCAGGCATCAGCCGTGGCATGGAAATCGAAAGCGTGGATGACTATGATTTACGCACAAGTAATAATACGGATGCACTCAATTCAGGGCTGTTTCCAACGATTGCATATCAACGCCACCAATTTGTTTTCAAAGATTTAAACGGTAAAAAACTTAATAAATCATTAACTGCACTCGAAGTTCAGACAACACCTGTTCAAAATGTAAAAAACTTTCTTAGCGTTAAAGGGAAAGTAGGATATTTAACATTTAACAGCCATAACGCCATTTCAGAATCACAGTTAATCAATGCCGTCACTCAATTAAAAAATGACAATGTATCTGATTTAATCTTGGATTTACGTTACAACGGCGGGGGTGCGCTTTATATTGCAGACGAGTTAAGCTATATGATCGCAGGGCCAGCGCAAACGCTGGGCAAGACCTTTTTTAAATTAAAATATAACGATAAAACGCCGGTTGATCCCAATAATACATGGCCGTTTTATTCAACGTCCGGCTCATCCGGCGCTTTATTGCCTACGCTTAATCTAAAGCAAGTCACCATCCTGGCTGGCAGCGGTACTTGTTCGGCCAGCGAAGCCATTATTAACGGCTTGCGCGGCGCGGATGTGAAAGTCAATTTAATTGGCGGGCAAACCTGCGGCAAACCCTATGGATTTATCCCTCAGGATAACTGCGGCACCACTTACTTTACCGTGCAATTTCAGGGTGAAAATCATAAAGGCTTTGGCGATTATGCCGATGGCTTTAGCCCGACATGTAAAGTGGATGAGGATTTCAAAGCCGCGCTGGGCGATAAGAACGAACGCCTTATTTCTGCTGCACTCAGCTACAACGCCACAGGCCAATGCCCGGCAAACGGGCAGACTTTGGGGCAGTCACGCAGCGAAAGTAGTGCTCCATTACGTCCTGCCCTGCGGGAAATAATGACTCTAGAAAAAGCCAGACGATGAAACGCCTTTCCCTCTGTCTGCTATTAAGCGGCTGCCAAGCATTTGCCCAACGGCCCATTGACGCTGTTTTGCAAAAGCCAAACGAAGAAATACCCCGCACCGTTGCCCAGATGCTAGGTGTTTCTGAAGTGAAGCTGGCAAAAAATGCCTTGATGAACGATAGCCAGCTGCTGATCGAGCGCTCGAAGTTACAAGGTTTAAGCCTAGAAAAACCGGAAGTTTTCAGGCTAAGCCTGCTTGGCAAGCGCTGCTGGTTAACAAGGGTGAATACAGGGGAAAAGCGGGAGTTGAAAGAGGTAATGTGTAAGGAAAAATAAAATCTCTGTGCCTATACCTTTCACCTAGGCAAGCTTTATTCATAATGAATGGCATCTGCAAGGCGGGTAAGACCCCAGTTACACTAAGCCCGCGCTGGCTAAGCGCTCCAAAATCAACGTGCCGAAAGCACTAAAAAGGTCTATTGATTTTGCTTAATGCGCATGGAGTGAAACCCGCCGAGCCCTGCGATGAAATATGAACACGGCGGCTTGCTCCCCCCTGCAGAAACAGCCGCATATCTACGCCATAAATGCACAAAGGGGAGAGCCATGGCCCTCCCCTTTGTTCTGCTCATATCAGACGCCGATTACCAAACGCCCAAAAACTCCAGCATGCCTTCTGCAGCCTGACGGCCTTCAAATACAGCGCGCACTACCAAATCTGCACCACGCACCTGATCGCCACCGGCAAATACTTTTGGATTGCTGGTTTGGTGTTTCAAGGCTTGCTTCTCTGGTGCAATGGTACGTCCACGGCTATCCACCTTAATACCCTGCGCTTCAAACCAAGATGCCGCTTCGGCTTGGAAACCAAAGGCCACGATCACATGATCGCATTCAATGATTTGCTCAGAGCCCGCCACTTCAACCGCTGCCTGGCGGCCATTGGCATCCGGTGCACCCAGCTCGGTGGTCACGAGTTTTAGCCCAAGACTGCCATCGCTGTTTTGGATAATGCCAACCGGCTGACGATTCCACAGAAACTCAACGCCTTCTTCCTTGGCGTTTAATACTTCACGCTTGGAGCCTGGCATATTGGCTTCGTCGCGGCGATAGGCACAAATCACCGATTGCGCCTGCTGGCGAATCGAAGTGCGGTTGCAATCCATTGCGGTATCGCCACCACCCAGTACCACCACGCGCTTACCGGCCATACTGATGTAATCTTCACCCGCTGGTAAGGTATCCATGCTGTTTCTGACGTTATTGATCAGAAACGGCAGCGCTTCCATCACGCCAGGCAAGTCTTCACCCTCAAAGCCACCCTTCATGTATTTGTAAGCGCCCATGCCCATAAATACGGCATCGTAATCACGCAGCAAATCTTCGATCGTAATATCTTTGCCGATTTCAGTATTCAGGCAGAACTCGATGCCCATCCCTTCCATGATTTCACGGCGGGTTTGCATCACTGATTTTTCTAGCTTGAACTCTGGAATACCGTAAGTCAGCAGGCCACCGATCTGCTCATAGCGATCAAACACCACCGGCTGCACGCCATTACGCACCAGCACATCGGCGCACGCCAAGCCTGCTGGGCCAGCGCCAATCACGGCCACCTTTTTATCAGTTTTTACCACGCCCGACATATCCGGACGCCAGCCTTGTTTGAAGGCTTCATCGGTAATGTATTTTTCTACCGAGCCAATCGATACCGCGCCAAAGCCCCCTTGATTTAAGGTACAGGCCCCTTCGCACAGGCGATCTTGCGGGCAAACACGGCCACAGATTTCTGGCAATGAATTGGTTTTATGCGATAGCTCGGCCGCTTCAAACAAACGCCCTTCATCCACCAGCTGTAGCCAATTTGGGATGTAGTTATGCACAGGGCATTCCCACTCGCAATAGGGATTACCACAACCCAAGCAACGCGCAGCCTGCTCACCGGCATCTGGCTTATTCAGCGGAGCGTAAATTTCTTTAAATACAATCTTGCGCGCGGCAGCGTCAACCTTCTCGCCCGGATTCCGGGCAACCTTCATAAACTGGAATACATCTGACATGATCTAAACCTCGGTATTTAAATTTGATGTTGGATTGTGTAAGTTGGGCTCAAGCTAGCCCAACATAGCGATCGTCGGTGAAAGTTGGGCAGATCAATCGCTAGCCCAACCTACCTCATCAATCCTTTAACAGATCATCCAACTTGGCCGCCTTAGGTTTCACCAGCCAGAAGTTATCCTGTGCTTCATCAAAATCGGCCAGGATATCAATGGCGCGAGTCGATCCGGTCAGCTTGGCGTGATCGCGCAATTTACCGCGTAAGAAGGCCCGCACTGCACCGTAAGACTCACCATTAATCAGATTAATATCCACCAGCTCATTATTAATACGGTAAGCAAAACGCTCTTTAGGATCGTAAACCAGCGCAAAACCACCGGTCATACCCGCACCAAAGTTGTAGCCCGTTTCACCCAGCACAATCACGCAGCCGCCGGTCATATATTCGCAGCCGTGATCGCCAATGCCTTCCACGATGGCTGTGGCGCCCGAGTTACGCACCGCAAAACGCTCACCCGCCGTACCTGCAGCAAAGAGCTCACCACCGGTTGCGCCATACAGGCAGGTATTGCCTACAATCACGCCAGCGTGCGATTCAAACTCTGAAGCTTTCGGCGGATAAACCACCACGCGCCCGCCGCTCATGCCCTTACCGACGTAATCGTTAGCGTCGCCTTCCAGCTCAATGGTCAGACCCTTGGCATTCCACACACCCAAGGATTGCCCAGCCGAGCCATGCAATTTGATATGCAGGCAATCATTTGGCAGGCCATCCGCGCCGTGTGCCTTGGCGATTTCACCCGACAAACGCGCACCAATGGAGCGATGAATATTGCGCACTGCATATTCAAGCTTTTGCGGTGTTTGGCTCTTAATACCAGCAATGGCGTCTTTAACCATTTGTTCGGCCAGCTCGCCCTTATCAAAGGACGGATTGCGCTCTTCCACACAGAAACGCGGCTGCGATTCTGGAATCGTGCCTTGGCTAAGCAAGACGCCCAGATTCAGACGGCCTTGACGTTCAGTCGCGCCCGCTGCCAGCTCCAGCATTTCGCTGTGGCCGATCAGATCGGATAATTGACGCACCCCAAGCGCCGCCATCCATTCGCGAGTTTCTTGCGCGATAAAGGTAAAGTAATTCACCACCATTTCTGGCAGGCCAATAAAGTATTTAGAGCGCAGCTTGATCTCTTGCGTTGCCACACCGGTTGCGCAGTTGTTGAGGTGGCAAATTCGCAAGAACTTACAACCCAGCGCCACCATTGGCCCAGTACCAAAGCCAAAACTTTCTGCACCCATCATGGCGGCTTTCACCACATCCAGGCCGGTCTTTAAGCCACCATCAGCCTGCATGCGCACGCGACCACGCAAGCCATTGGCACGCAAGACTTGCTGCGCTTCAGTTAAGCCCAGCTCAAATGGCGTACCGGCGTATTTTACTGACGCCAAAGGCGATGCCCCTGTACCACCGTCGTAACCCGAAATAGTGATCAGATCGGCGTAAGCCTTGGCCACACCCGCAGCAATCGTGCCCACGCCCGGCTCGGCAACGAGTTTCACCGACACCAGCGCATCTGGATTGACCTGTTTCAAGTCAAAAATCAGCTGGGCCAAATCTTCAATCGAATAAATATCGTGATGTGGCGGCGGGGAAATCAAAGAAATCCCAGGCTTAGAGCAGCGCAGCTTGGCAATCAGCGGGCTGACTTTATCGCCAGGCAATTGGCCACCTTCACCCGGTTTTGCACCTTGGGCCACCTTGATCTGCAAGACTTCGGCATTGACCAAATAATGCGGCGTCACGCCAAAGCGGCCAGAAGCCACCTGCTTAATCTTGGACATTTTCACCGTGCCATAACGCGCCGGATCTTCACCGCCCTCGCCCGAATTCGATCTGCCGCCAAGACGGTTCATCCCCTCAGCCAAGGCTTCGTGCGCTTCTGGGCTGAGTGCGCCCAAGCTCATGCCTGCAGAATCAAAACGCTTCAGAATCGATTCAACGGATTCGACTTCATCAATCGAAATCGCCTTCGCGACATCCAGCTTCAAGCCCATCAGATCACGCAACATGGCAACAGGGCGCTGGTTCACCAGATCGGCGTACTTGCGGTATTCCTTGTAATCGCCGTTTTGCACGGCTTTTTGTAGCTGCATCACCACATCAGGGTTGTAAGCGTGGTATTCCTCGCCAAACACATATTTCAACAAGCCACCCTGCGCAATCGGGCGCATGGTGTTGAAAGCCAGCTTATTCAGCTTGCCTTGATCTTCTTGGAAATCAGCAAAATTAGCGCCAGAAATCCGTGAAACCGTGCCGTTTAAGCACAGCTCAACCACTTCTTCATTCACACCAACGGCTTCAAATAGTTGTGAGCCACGATAGGAAGCAACGGTTGAAATGCCCATTTTGGAGAGAATCTTCAGCAGGCCTTTATTAATCCCCTTACGGAAATTATTGGCGGCTTTCTCTAATGGCAAATCAATCTGGCCGATTTCTACCAACTCTTTAATGGTTTGGTAAGCCAGATACGGGAATACTGCGGTAGCCCCATAGCCAATCAGGCAGGCAAAGTGATGCGGATCGCGCGTGGTTGCGGTTTCAACAATAATATTACTTAGACAACGCAGACCTGAATTGACCAGTTCATGGTGCACCGCCCCCACAGCAAACAGCGCGGGAATCGGCAAGCGGCCTTTTTGAATATTTTTATCGCTTAATACCACCACCACGGTTTTTTCATCGCGAACGCTGGCAAGTACATCAGCACGTAGCGCTTCGATCGCCGCTTTGAGCGTGGTTTGAGCCGGGTCAAACGTAATATCAAAGAAAGCCGCTTTGTAATCCGGATCGGTCATGGTGGTCAGGGCATCAAACTTATCTGACGACAAGACCGGCGAGCGAACTTCCAGGCGGCTGGCGTTAAATTCTGTTTCTTTAAACAGATTACGCTCTGGCCCAAAACAGGTGTTCAGCGACATCACGATCGCTTCGCGAATCGGATCGATCGGCGGGTTGGTCACCTGGGCAAATTGTTGACGCAAATAATCATATGGTGAGCGCACTTTCTCGGATAACACCGCCATTGGCGTGTCATCCCCCATCGAGCCGATGGCTTCTTGGCCGTCTGCGGCGAGTACGCGCAAGATTTGATCGCGCTCTTCAAAAGTCAGCTGAAATTGCTTTTGGTAAGTTAGCAGCTCTTCACGACTCATCGCTTCTAGCGGTGAGTTGTCTTCTGCCAGCTCTAAATGCTGGGCGTGTTTCTTTACCCAAGCGCGGTAAGGCTGGGCAGTTTTCAGACGGTTATCAATGGTTTCAGTGTCTAAGAATTCACCATTACTTAAATCGACAGCCACAATCTGGCCCGGTTTAACGCGGCCTTTCTTCACCACATCTTCGGGCTTATAGCCCCACACGCCGATCTCGGAAGCAATGGTCAGATGGCGATCTTTGGTAATTACATAGCGCGCTGGGCGTAAGCCATTGCGATCGAGGGCACAGCCTGCGTAACGGCCATTAGTCCACACGATACCGGCCGGACCATCCCACGGCTCCATATGCATGGAGTTGTATTCATAAAACGCGCGTAAGTCGCGGTCATTGCTATCGACGTTTTGCCATGCAGGTGGCACCAGCATACGGAAAGCACGGAATACATCCATGCCGCCCATCAGCAAGCCTTCGAGCATATTGTCCATCGACATGGAATCAGAGCCATTGGTCTGAACAATCGGACGCACCGTGTCCATATCCAGATGCTCGCTGTCCATAATCGCCTCACGGGCTTTGGCCCATAAACGATTACCGTGCAGCGTATTGATTTCGCCGTTATGCGCCAGATAGCGGAAAGGCTGAGCCAGCTTCCACTGCGGCCAAGTATTGGTCGAAAAGCGCTGATGATAAACGGCAAGCGATGATTCAAAACGCGGGTCTTTCAAATCCAGATAGAACTCTGGCAGATTATCCGGTGTAACCAAGCCCTTATAAGACAGCACATGCGGGCTTAAGGTTGGCATATAGAAAGCAGCATCGTCAGTACAGGCTTTTTCTGCCACACGTCGTGCTTGATAGAGCTTTCTTTCAAAAACCTGGCTTGTCATCCCTGCTGGCGCGTTCACAAACAGCTGGCCAATGGTTGGCAGTGTTTGTAAGGCATATTCGCCACAGGCCTCGATATTCACCGGCACACTGCGTACACCAGCAACTGATAAACCCTGCTCCTCCATTGCGGCAAAGAGCTTTGTTAATGATGCTTGCGCGTTGTAGAAAATAATCCCTACAGCGTATTCATCGGCCACCGTAAATTGGTTTTCTGCGGCCACGGCGCGCAAAAAACTGTCCGGTTTTCGAAACAGCAGACCACAGCCATCGCCTGACTTTCCATCAGCGGCAACAGCGCCACGGTGTGTTAGACATGCAAGAGAGCTAATTGCAGTAGAAACCAGCCAATGCGACGGCTTGTCATCCATTTGAGCAATCAGGCCGAAGCCACAACTATCTTGTTCGAACGTCGGGCTATACAAAGTGCCCTTTAACCAGCCTTGTCGATCCATCACAAAACCCTTAGGGGAAGCAGAAGTTTTTATATCAAATATGCGGCGAAATGGCCTTGATTCTATATGCCAAACCCAAAAGGGAGCAATGTTTTCAAGCAGGAAATCCCTTATATGCACAGATTAAAAGAATACGGGTTTTTACTTACCATTGTTACTGACAAATTACAAAAGAGAATAACAAGTATAAAGAAAGGAAAAACGGTAATACTGTTTATAACTTCATCAGATGCCACTGGTAAAAGGCATATCACAAACTAGAATTAAGCGATTAAATTTCCCCGTGACAGCGGAGGCTAAAATGAAGCCGCAATTTCCTTTACGCCCCTTAGTGCTCGCAATTGCAAGCGCCTTACCGCTGCTGATGGGTGCACCGGCCTTCGCTAATCCTGAGCATGCAAAAATCATTCATGGCTCAGCAGATATTCAGCAGGTGGGCAAAATGCTCACGATCAAGAGCACGCCCAACGCCATTATCGAGTGGCAAAAATTTAATATTGCCAAAGACGAGGCCACCCGTTTCCAGCAGGAATCTGCCAAAAGCATCGTGCTGAATCGCGTTAGCGGCATCGATCCATCACAAATCCTGGGCCAGCTCAGCTCGAATGGCCGTGTATTTCTGATTAATAAAAACGGCCTGCTCGTTGGAAAAGACGCCAGAATTGATACCGCCGGATTTGTTGCATCCACACTTGATATTAAAAATGATGACTTTATCAATGGGCGTTACCGCTTTGATGGCAGTGGCGGAAAAATAGCAGTAGAAGGCATGATACGCAGCCAGAATGGCGATGTTTTCCTGATCTCGCCCGATATAAAAAACAGCGGCCTCATCGAAGCCAGTAACGGTAATGTGGTACTGGCCGCTGGTAAATCAGTCGAGATCGTTAGCCTTAGCTTGGAAGGCATGCGCTTTACCTTACAAGCCCCAAGCGATAGTGTAATTAACTTGGGGCAGATCAAGGGCGATGCCGTTGGCCTGTTTGCGGGCACCTTAAAACACAGCGGAGATATCCGTGCTGTACGCGCCGAACAAGTGGGCGGCAGGGTTTTACTTCGCGCCAGCGATAAAATAGAAACCAGCTCAGGCAGCCGCATCGATGCCAGTGGCGCAGTGGCCGGACAAATTACACTCGACGCCGGGCCAGCAGGAACCCTGCTTGCCAGCGGCCAGATCAACGCAACAGGGCTGAAGGGCGGAGAGGTGCAGCTGCTGGGCAAGCATGTTGGTTTGTTTGATCATGCAGAAGTGGACGCCAGCGGGCAACAGGCAGGCGGCAGTATTTTAGTGGGCGGAGATTACCAGGGTAAAAATAATCTTATCCCCAACTCAGAAGCCAGCTACACCAGCGCAGACAGCACATTACGTGCCGATGCCCTTGCAGAGGGGGATGGCGGTAAAGTTATCGTTTGGGCAGACAAAACAACCCGGGTTAACGGCCAGATCAGCGCCAGAGGCGGTGCTTTGGGCGGGGATGGCGGGCTGATTGAAACCTCAGGAAAAGATTATTTAGATTTCAAAGCCAAAGCAGATACCTCCGCGCCTAAAGGAAAAGCCGGAACACTCTTGCTGGACCCCAACAATATCACCATCGCCACAACCGGCACGCCTGTGACCAATAGTGATGCGCTGGGTGTGTTTGACAATAGTACAGAGCAAAACAGCAGCTATGTTTTAACCGGTGATATTGATAATGCACTCGTTAATAATAATGTAACGGTAAAATCAAGCGGTACGATATCTCTTGCCAATTCATACACCTACAATTCAAGCCGTTCATTAACGCTGGATGCAAGTAATGCTTATCCGGAAAGCAACGGTATTACTACAACCGTTGCCTCAGAGCCTGCAATCTATAACGCCATAACAAATAATGGATTAGGCGATATTATTTTAAAAACTGCACAAAATGCAATTGAAGTGGGTGCTATTACTACAAATGGCAATATAAGTCTTGAGGCATTAAGCCTTACTTTAAATGGCAACATTACCAGTGGCAGCAATAAAAAAATATCAATTAAAGCATTGGGTGAAATAGAGTTTGATGATGGAACAGATACCAGCAAAATGCGGCTCAATGCCGCAGCACTTGCTAAGCTGAGCACCAGCAACCTTGAATTTAAAACAGATGATACGGTTTCAATCAAGCTAGCCATTGATCGTACTGGCAAAAATTTAAGTCTCTATGGCAAAGAAGGGATTAGTCAGTCTTCATCCCATTCTGGCACCAATTACATCACAGCCAGCCATTTAAGTGTTTCCACTCTAAGCCCTGCCCCTAGCGGCTCAACATATATTATTGATTTAGGAAAAGTAGCGAATCGGATTGATCAATTCAGCAGCAAAAGTGAAGGCCCGGTCTATTTAAAAAATGATAAACCATTAGAAATAGTGGCCCACCCAGAACTGACCAGCAGCAGCAAAATGGGCAACCAAAGCTGGATTGAAAACAATGGCAATATCAGCCAATCAGCAGCGATCACCCTTTCAACTAATGCTAATTTTCCGTCACTTTCACTATACACAAGCAGCGGCAATATCAATTTAGATAATAGCAATAATAATATTGCAAGGCTAACCGCAAAAACCGCCTCAAACGGAGCAAGTATTACATTTAAAAACAATAGTGATTTAACGCTTATTACAGACAGCAGTACCGGCCGCAGCGGAGGCGACAGCACAAGTAATATCTCGGACTTAAAAGGCGTAAGTACAAATAATGGTGCAATATCAATTGAGAACTCCGGATCAGTTACTTTTTCAGGTATAGAAGTAAATGCCGGCACTGCAAATACTAGGATTATCACCACGGCAGCCAATAAATCAATCACCATTCCAACATCCAGCTTAAGTGGTGATAAAAAAATAACGGCGGGAAATATAACCCTGCAAGCAGATCATATTAATCTAACTGATAACACAGAAGTAACCGTCTATGGCAGCCTAGCCGCTAGTGGAGGCACAGTCACTTTGCTTCCCACCACATCGGGCACATCATTGCAAATAGGCGGCACTAGCCGCAGCGGATTTGGCATCACCCAAAATGAATTTCAAAATATCACAGCCAATACCATCAAAATAGGCAGTACCTCATATCAGATGGGAGCCGTTGATATAGCAAGCCTAGATTTACTCACATCCAGCCCGAACACAGTATTAGAAATATATTCAATGAGCAGCATTAATCAAAGTGGCCGCATAAAAGCCAAGGGATTAATGGCAAAAGGATCCAGCATCACCCTGAATAATACGGGGAATGTATTCAACGATGGTATTTCATTGAATGCAAGCAGCGATATTAATATTGATTACTCCGGCATACTTAATCTTGGCTTTGTCGGATATACAGATGGATTAGTCAGCAGCAACGACATCAATGCAAGCTCCAGCGGTAATATCGTTATCAATAAAAATATTTCAGCCAAAAATTTAACCATGAATACCACAGGGGGCAGCATCAGCCAAAGTGGTGGCTTTATTACTGCAAACAAAATAACAGCCACATCAGCAAATGCAATCAGCTTGGCGCAGGATAATAAAACAGACACGCTTACCGCCAGTAATAATTCTGGCGACATTTCAATTAAAAACGGTAAAGCACTCACAGTAAACAGCCTGAAGGGAAACGGAAACATTGATTTAAATATTACAGGTGATTTACTTATCAACGGGGAATTATCGGCAACAAATGCCAGCACAATCAATTTGAAAGCGGCAAACTTAAGCGAGGGCAGCAGTGGCAGCGTTACAGCAGCCAATCTAAATATCACAGCAACGGGCGCGGTTGCACTTGATAAAACAAATCAAATCAGTAAGGCCGCCATAAGTGGCAGCAGCCTTAATTTAAATAATAATCAGGCCCTCACACTTGGGGTAATCAATACAGGCTCTGGTGACGTAAAAGTCAGCAATGCAGGCAGTATTTTACTTAATGACACCTTAACAGCAAACACCAGCAACATCAGCAGCGATAATAATATTGATGCCAGTAATACAATAAACGTAAGCACTGCTATATTCAACGCCACAAATAAATTTAGCCAAAGCGGAAAAATAAACAGCAGCACTAGCACCATTAATGCAGGAAACTTAGAATTAAACGGCATAATTAACGCAGACACTACAACACTAAGCGCAAATAAAAACGATATAGTTTTAGGCGGATCGATCCTTAGCAAAACAAGTACCATCAGTGCAACAGCAGGCAGCATCAGTGAACTAAGCAATGGAGCAATCAGCAGTAATCAATTAAATGCTACGGCAGCAACAGGCATCACTCTGGAAAAAAACAATACGATTGACAGCGCTTCACTCAAAACAACAAAAGGCAATGTTTCACTCAATAATAGCAAAATATTATCTTTAGAACAATCAAGAGCTGAACAATTTAAATTAATTAATAGCGAAGGATTAGTACTAAAAGGAAACTTAAGCGCCAGCCAAATTGATATAACAGCAAAAAGTATGAGTGATAGCACTACAGCAACGCTTACCGGTAGTGCAAAAATCAGCAGCACGGGTGACATTGTTCTTAATAATTCCACCCATACTTTAAGCGCACTGGCCGCATCAAGCAGTGGTGATTTAATATTAAAAAACAAAGGTACGCTATCTCTTTTAGAAATAAAAGCTAAGGGTGTAAATATTAGCAATGAAGGCAAATTAAGCACAGATGGCAGCTTTAGCAGCGCTGATATCGGCCAGCTGCAATCAAGCACAGGAATTAGTATTAATAACACGGTTACAGGCAAAAATATAAACTTAAAAACTGATCAGTTTAATATGGGCTCGCAAGGAAAAATAGAGACTACTGATTTTATTTATACGCCAATGACAGCGGATACCATCAAAGTAAGTCTAGGTGGTAATACTAAATCCAATACAGGTGTTGAACTGTTACAAAGTGATTTTGACAGAATAAAAGCCAGCAAAATCATCATTGGCGATGCCAAGGGAAGTAAAGTAGGCGACACTCAAATTAAAGGGTTTAACACTGGAAGTGCTGATTTATTTATTAATAGTAGCGGGGCTCTCAGCCAGAGCAGTGGTGGCAAACTGATCAGCAAAACACTGAATGTTCAGGCGGCAAGCATTAAGCTGACTGAAGAAAATACTGTTGATCAGTTTATACCTGTCAGCAATGGGGATATTTTCTTTTCAAACAGCACCACGCTTGCCCTTGGCGCAATAAAAACCTCAGGATTATTAGCAATTAGTGCCAAAGGGAATATTGGAATCAATGAGCAAATTTCCGCTCAGTCTGTTGCCTTTAATGCAAGTGGCAATGTCAGTGAAATTGCAAACGGTTCCATAAATACAGAACAATTAGCGATCAATGCTGATAGTGGTATAAAACTTGAAAACAGCAACAAAATAAGCCAGACCATTTTAACCAGCCAGACAGGGGATATCTCGCTAAATAACAATAGCGCTTTATTTTTAAGTGATGTAATTGCCAATCAGCTTAAAATAAAAAACAGTGATGCCCTGCTTATTGGTGGAACACTCAACACTAATAAATCAGATATCAGTGGCAGCTCTGTCAGTGACAATAACAAGGCCCAGCTTATGGGCGATGCCATTATAAAATCAGCGGGCGACATTATTTTAAATAACGCCACTCATAATATAAATAAAATATCTGCTTCGGCGGCAGGTGTTTTTTCATTAAAAAATAAAACAGATCTTTCGCTGCAAGATTTCAGTACAAAAAACATGCAAATAAACAGCGATGGGAAAATAGCAGTCGATGGTGTATTAAGCAACACTGAGCTAGCTAAATTACAAGCAGCTGGCGGGATAATGATCAACAATAAAATTAGCAGTAAAAGCATCAATTTTGTTACCGACAAGCTGGCAATGGGATCGCAGGCACAGATAGAAGGCAGTGAATTATTTTACACCCCGCTAAGCAATAATAATGTCAAAGTATTTTTAGGTGGAAATAGTCAATCAAATACCGGGTTTGTTTTAAACAACAGCGATTTAAGCCGCATTAAATCTGCCAATATTATTATTGGTGATGCTAAAGGCAATAAAACGGGTGATGTTCTGATTAGTGGTTTTTCGATTGGGGATGGAAGTCTAACTTTAAATAGTACAGGTGATATTCGCCAGACGGCGGGAGGAACCATTAATGCAAAAAGCCTTAATGCGCAATCTGCCAGCATCAATCTTGGGGAAGCCAATACCGTTGATCTATTTTCCCCCACCAGCAGTGGCGATATTGTTTTTGCCAATACCAAAACACTTGCTTTAGGCGCTATTAATACAGCAGGCCAGCTGCAGATCAGTACAGATGGCAATCTGGGTATAAATGATACGATCGTTGCGAAAAATATAAACCTGAAAGCAAATAGCGGAACAATCATCAGCCTTGCAAGTGGCACACTCAGCACAGATACCTTAAGTGCCACAGCCGGAAAAGGAATTAAGCTGGATAATGAAAACACAATTAATCAAGCCAGTTTAAGCAGTGCAGAAGGTGATGTTTCAATTAATAATGCCAAAGCTCTGACTTTAGGTAAAACAAGCAGCAATGCTAATTTACGTATCAGCGTAAAAGGCAGCCTGACAAGTTCAGACGCAATCAGCAGTAAAACGCTTGATGCAAAGGCCAGCGGCGATATTACGCTTGAAAAAGAGAATGTTTTAGATCAGGCAAGATTAATCAGCGATAGTGGCAACATCAGCTTGGTTAATAATAAGGCACTGGCTTTAGAAGGAAGTAGTAGTAATGGCGGTATAAAAATAAATAACACTGGAGATTTAAATATAAAAGGAAGCTTAACTGGAAAACAACTGCAATTTAAAATATTAAACGGCAGGCTGACTGAGGCCAATGATGCAGTGTTAGCGGCCACCGCATTTGTTGCCGATGCAGAGCTGGGCATTAATTTACAAAACAATAATACTGTTGATACTGCCGGGCTGACAAGCAAGGGTGACATTAACTTTAACAACAGCAAATCAATTGAGCTGGCTGGTGTTATTAGCGGTGGTAGCGTAAATATTAATTCAGCAGATACATTAAAATTAAACGATCAGCTGCAAGGCGGCACTGTTATTCTGAAAGCGAACTCGATTATTGACAGTAGTCAGGCAAAAATAAAAACAAATTCTCTTCAAACTGTTGGGCTAAATCAAATTTCTTTAGACAAGGGAAATCATAGTATCTCCCAATTTTCAGCCAGTAGCAGTGGCGATATTTCATTGCTTAACAATACGGATCTTACAGTTCAGACAATCAATAGCAAGGCTGCTGTGTTAATTGATAACCAAGGCACGCTCAGCGTTATTTCGCCCTTCTCTGCTGATGATACCTCTTTGCTGAGTAAAGGCGATTTAAGAATTAACAGCGGATCATTTAAATCAACAGGCACAATCAAACTCACCAGCAGGGATACGGGTGCGAATAATGACAATATTATTCAAAATACAGATCTGATTGCCGCAGGCGACATCAAAGTAAATGCAAATGATACATTTATTCAAAATGCCAACTTAATTGCAGGTGCCACACAGGCCCAATTAAATTCGGGCAGCAATAATGGTGCACGGGCAGGCGCGCAGCGGGGAGTAAAAGGGACAACCGGTGAAATTTCTGTCGATGCGGCGGTCATTCAGGTCGCCAAAGGTGTGAAAGCGATTTCGGCCAGCGGGGGTGCCATCAGCTATGGCAGCGCCAGAACCATCAGCAATAATATCAGCCCCGATCAAATTCAAACCACGGGCGTTGTTAATAAAATTGGCAAGAATCTGGATTCGCCTTTACTGAATAATCTGCCCTTAACGGCAAGCCCTGAGCAAGTTGAGCAAATTGTTAAAATTATTGTTTTGCAAAACCAAGATCAGCAAAGCCATTTCCAAATTATTGGCACCGGGCAATTACCCTTTGAAGCAAAAAAACCAGAAGAACTTGAGCCCCCCAAAGAGACCATACGCGTTGCCGGAGAAGACGATGCCAACTGCCCTTAAGCTCTTTTTTATTATTTTTTTACTGCAAGTGCCAAGCTATGCGGCCATTGTGGCCGAAGTGGCTTCGGTGCAAGGCGCGGCTTCGGCTCAGGGTAAAAGTGGCGGGCTTAAGCTGATTGGTAAAGGCTCGATTTTAAATGAAGGCGATGAAATCATTACCGCGCCCAATAGCCACGCCGTGCTGAAGTTTAATGATGGTGGCCAGATTACGGTACGCCCTGATACCAGGATGAAAATCGATAGTTTTGCCTTTGGCCAAGCAGGGCGTGAAGATGGCATGGTTTTGGGCCTGTTTAAAGGTGGCCTGCGAGCGGTTACCGGCTTAATTTCTAAGCAATCTGCCACCGCAGCTAAAATTCAAACCTCCAGCGCCACCATCGGGATTCGCGGCACTGATTTTGATGCAAGGCTTTGTGCCGGCGATTGCGCGCAAGAAGCAAAAGAAGCCCCCACTCAGCAAAACAAGGCCATTGAAGTCGCTGCCGCTGCCCGTGTGGTCAGCCTGTCGGGCAAAGCCAATGCCAGAAACAAGGAAGGCGTATTACGCATTCTGGTGCAAGGCGGCGCAGTGTATGTGGGCGAGCGGGTTGAAACCACCGCCGATGGTGCGCTGGTACTGGCCTTCAGGGATGGGGGCAAGGTGTCTTTACGCAGCGACACACAAATGCAGATTGATCGCTTTGAATACAAAGCCACCGCTCCTGCAGAAGGCAGCTTTGGCCTCTCCTTATTCAAAGGGGGGTTACGCGCTTTAACGGGCTTAATTGGCAAAGCCAAACCCGATGCGGTGCAATACACCACCAAAAGCGCCACGATTGGTATCCGCGGCACAGGGGTCGATTTTGAATGCACTGCCGCCTGCGCAGATCCAGCCCTACCCGGCATGGATGGCTTTGGTGCTTATGTATGGGAAGGCCGCATCACGGTCAGCCCTGTAAATGGCCCTGTTCAACAGCTTAATCCTGGTGAGACAGTTTTGATCCGCATCTCCGGCATTATCCGCCCGGCCACACCGCCAGCTGGGCTTGGCAATATGCCTGTGCCACGGCCAGATACTATCCCTGTTGATCTGCAACTCTTATTTGGTCAAAGCGAGGGCAGTAATGATATGCCAGGGCTTTATGTACACGTTCGAGATGGGAATGTTAGTCTTACTGACAATAGTAGCCAGCAGGTGCTATTTTTAGGGAAAGATGAAACAGGGTTCTCAAACAAGAACAACCCAATTCGCTTACGCGAGCTCCCCGTATTTATTGAGTTTGATAAAACCCCCATCGGCATTGTAAAGATTCCGCTGCGTGACATTCTGAGCAAAAACGGCATTCCCTCAAACCTTGGCTGCAAACCGGGTGCGGTCAAATAAACAAGAGCTCCTTCACCTTATGAAATTTCGCCTTTGTTTACTCGCCAGCATAATTTCAGGCTTTGTATGGGCCGAAGAGCCTCTTTTTAATGTGACAGCCTTTAATGTAAGAGGTGAAAATCCTCTTTCTATTCAAGACAGCCAGCAGTTATTGCAAGCTTATCTGGGTAATAACCGCTCGCTAAGTGACTTACAACAAGCCGCCAGCACGTTTGAATCTGCTTTAAGAGAGCGCGGCCATGGCTTTTTACGTGTCACCCTGCCCCCCCAAGAGGTGAGCGGCACGATTACTCTGGAAGTACTGAGCTTTAAACTCAGTAAAGTGAGCATCAAAAACAACACTTTTTTTGATGAAGAAAATCAAAGAAACAGCCTGCCTGCCCTGCAAGAAGGAGGCTCGCCCAATTTTCAAGCCATGACCACTCAGCTGGTTATAGCCAATGAAAACCCCGCAAAACAGACCACCCTCACCTTTAAAGAAGGCGATGCAGACAGCATTGAAGCGATTCTGGATACCCAGCAGCAAAAACCATGGAGTATTTTTGTTTCGGGTAATAACTCTGGCTCGGACGATAACGGCCGCTTGCGTCTTTCTTTAGGCTTGCAGCACGCCAACTTATTTAATAGCGATCATGTTGCCACAGTCAGCTACTCCACCGCCCCCAGCCAGCCAGATAATGTAAGCCAGTATGGTGTTTTCTACCGCTGGCCCTTGTATCAGCTGGGTGGCAGCCTGTCTGCCTATTATGCGCAATCCAAAGTGGATTCCGGCAGCTTGGGCGAAGGCTTAACCATCACAGGGAAAGGTGAATCAGGTGGGCTGCGCTATACCTACTATCTGGCCCCACAGGGGCAATACCGCTCGCAAATTGAAGCCGCAATCGACGATAAATTATTCCGGGGCACAGATATATCCGGTGTTGGCCAGCTCAGCCCCGATGTACGAAGCCGCCCGCTGACTATTGCTTACAACGGCCATTGGCAAAGCGAAGATATCGAGATTAATTTTGGTCTTGATTACACGCATAATCTGCCATCAGGCGTGGGCAATGATGATGAAGCCTATCAGGCCAACCGCAAAGACGCATACAGCAACTGGCAATCATGGCACGCCAAGGCTGAAGGTCTGTATCGCTTTGCAAGCGACTGGCAAGCCAGCCTAAAACTAAGTGGCCAGTTTTCAAATGAAGCACTGATCGCGGGAGAGCAGTTTGCATTAGGGGGCAATAACTCTTTACGCGGCGTGAGTGACCGAAGTGCAACGGGGGACAGCGGAGTGCAAAGCACAATAGAAATCAGCACCCCCAAAATTTATGAAGGCTTACGCTTGCTCAGCTTTATAGACACAGGCGCCATCCACAGACGCTCCCCCGATGCCGGATCAAGTAGCCAGGAAGCGCTCAGCAGCGTGGGTCTTGGATTACGCTGGCAAATTCAGGACTGGGGATTAATCAGCGCAGACTGGGGCTATATCGTGGACGGCAGCAGCTCGCCCAAGATTGAGCGCGGTGAAAGCTTTGGGCATTTAGGGTTTTATATGAAGTACTGATAGGTGGTTAAGTCATGCAGATACTGAGCTGCACAGTGAAAGCCATAAAATCGTTGGTTTTTTTCTCTGTGTAGCTCTGTGTTTTTTGTAGTTCAAGATTTAACTTTCTGACAAAATGGCCACGTGACATACCAATTGGGATTAACTAAAACCATTGCTAGGTTTTCTCAGTGTGCTCTGTATTCTTCCCAATCTCTGTGCCTACAGATCTTTTGCCTTCACGCAGCCCGACTCGCAGGCGGGCGTTTGCAAACCCGATATTGCAAGCGGCTCAGATCAGCCACATGATCACCCTCAGCCTCAACCACTAAAATCTCTGAGGCGATTGCGCCAAAATCGGCACGAAAATGCACGCTGCTTTTTAAGACCAATACCTCTGCCTCGCTGGGCTCTACCCCCAGATGATGAAACATAGCTTGATCAGCAGCCTGCTGCTTACGGCTGCTTACTAATACAGTGACCCCTTTGCATTGCAGGCAGGCCATAGGGCCTAAATCCATCTGGCAGCCTGCATAAAATGGCCCGGTGGCCGCAAACTGCCCAGAGCCCAAACTGATCACCCGCCATTCCCCCTTAGCCTTTCTTCCCTGGCCTATGGCCCGCGATAAAACCCCGCCTACTCCAGCCGCGTGAGCAGCCTGTGCCGTGGCTGGATCGCAGAGAATGCCAACCACCATGGCGGGCATGCCCATCTTCAAGCCATCACTAATAATCCCTGCCGAATCACTACCTGCCCCGCCGCCTGCGTTATCGCAGGTGTCCGCCAAAATAATGGTTTTACCCTGCCCAGCGTATTGCTTGGCGTAGCTTAGCGCCTCATCCACCTGCCACAACCGGCCTGCAAACTCCGGCTCTGCCGCAAGCACTTTTTGCGCCAAAATCTGGGCGGTGGCCTCTGCAAGACGGGCGCTTTGGGCATAGGCCAAGAGGCTAGGCCCGCCATCGGCCACATCCGCCAAGGGAAAGCCGGGGAAGAAACTCACGCTCACAACATCGCCCGTTTCAGCCTGCTCCGCCACCTGCATCAGCCTAGCCACTGGCTCGATTAAGGAACATTGCCATGGCATAGAAATCAAAAAAGGCAGCTGTACAAATGCCGCATGCAGCACCTCTCCTGCCAGCAGATGCTGCAACAAGCTAACCGCCCTTGCCCCCGTTTCGGCCATGTCCACATGTGGGTAGCTGCGATAACCGACTAGGGCGCTGGCTGAACTCACCATCAAAGGGCTGACATTGGCATGAAAATCGAGAGACGCCACGATAGGGATTTGTTTACCCAATAATGCGCGAGTGCGGCGCAACCATTCTCCATCGCCATCGTCATAGCGCTCCGAGACCAAAGCGCCGTGCAAGTCTAAATACACGCCATCCAGTGGGCCAGCTTTTAAAATCGCCACCTCAAACATCGCCCATAGCGCTTCAAATGCGGCATCCTCTACCCGCCCGCTCGGGTTGGCCGAAGCCCAAAGCAGCGGTAAGACTTGAAAATGAGCCGCCTCCAGCGCGTCAACCGCCCCGGCCAAGGGTAAATTAGCCCCCGCCACCGCCGCCAAAACCGCCTCGCCCGTCGTCAGCCCCGGCCAAGCATCTGCCTCGATAAAATGCTGCGTCGTGGTAGGAGCCGCCGAAAAAGTATTGGTTTCATGCTGAATACCCGCTACCGCAATCCGCTGCATAGCTGCTCCAGTGGGGTGATGTTCAGATCTGTATGTGGAAGTTCGCGAACTGGCTAAGCACAGTGCCCCCAAATACAAAAAGAATTTTTTAGTGCCTTCGGCACGTTGATTTAGGTGCGGGCGTCCCGCTGGACCTTCCTTTCTTGTGTGGCCAAGAAACGAAGCCAAAGAAGGCCACCCCACGAAACACGAAGGCCCCTTCGCTGCGGACAATCGAGTCGGCGGCGGGCGGGATTGGCTCGCTGCCTCGCTCCCTTGCCGAAACCCCGTCCCGCTTGTTCCTCACTCCGGCGTGTTTCAAGGGGAAATTTAAGCCCCGTGCTACTAGCGGCGATGCGAATCCTAATTACAGGGTTTTGAAATACTTAAAACCTAGAAAACAACATAATTCAAGGCTTGTTTTTCTCCGTGAAACTCCGTGTTTAAAGATTTGGGTTTGGCAACGCAACATCTGAATGCACACCCCAAACCCCTACAACAATCCATCCAAAGCCGCAGCGCAAATGGCGCGATATTGCTGCGGGGTAAACGGAATTGGATTGGTGCCGTGCGAGCCATCCGCCACGGCCTCGGAGCCTATGGTTTCTAGACAAGATTCGTTAATGCCTATGCTTTTAAGCGTGTGAGGGATACCCACTTCTTCTCTAAGGCGCAGCACCCAGTCCAGGAATGCGGCAAATGATGGATTGGGCAGGCCCAGATAGCGGGCGGCGGCGGTGATGCGCTCGTCTATTTCGGCCTGATTGGCTTTTAAAACATAGGGCATCAGAATGGCATTGAGCATGCCGTGGTGGGCATCGAAACGCGCCCCCAGCGGATGCGCCAGCGCATGCATCGCCCCTAAACCACGCTGAAACGCCGTCGCCCCCATGCTGGAAGCCACCAGCATTTGCATCCGCGCCTCCAGATCTGTGCCATCGGCAACGGCACGCGGCAGCCATTCGCGCACCAGCGCCATGCCTTCCAAAGCAATACCACTGGCCATCGGGTGATAAAACGGCGAGCAATACGCTTCTAAGCTGTGGCTAAGCGCATCCATACCGGTGGCTGCGGTAAGCCTAGCGGGCAGGCCGGTGCTGAGCACAGGGTCTAAAATCACAATCGCTGGCAACATACGTGGGTGAAAAATAATCTTTTTAGCGTGCTCAGCTTCATGGGTAATTACCGATGCACGGCCCACTTCAGAGCCTGTGCCTGCCGTGGTGGGAATCGCCACCAAGGGTGCCATGCCTTCGGTTTTAATCCTCAGCCAGTTGTCGCCTTCATCCACATAATCCCAAAGCGGCCCACTTTGGCCCACCATCATCGCCACTGCTTTGGCTGCGTCCAAAGCCGAGCCACCGCCTAAGGCAATCACGCCATCAAAACCACCTTCCCGATAGGCAGCTACACCGTCGGCCACATTCTGCCCTGTTGGGTTGCCCTTAATCTGGTGAAACAAGCCAGCGTGCAAATCGGCCCCATCCAGCAAGGTCAGGGTGCTGAGTACGGGCGATAAAGTGGCCAGCCCCGGATCGGTAATCAGCAGCGGTTTTTTAATGCCTAAAGATCGTGCCAGCTGCGGCAAATCCTGCACCCGCCCCACGCCACATTTCACATTGGTGGGGTAATTCCAATTTACGGTGTAGCGGTCGAGATTCATTTAAGTACCTATTAAGTAGGGTTGATTTCAACTTCCGCAAACAATGAAAAAACGTAAGAACCACGCTATTGGCGTAGGGCTTAAGAGTCCCCTTGAAACACGCCGAAGCGAGGAACAAGCGGGCGGGGTTTCGGCGAGGACTGTCTGAGCGAAGCGAGTTCCGCAGCCGCCGCTCGATTGTCCGCAGATGAGGGGCCTTCGTGTTTCGTGGGGCGGCCTTCTTTTGGTTCTTTTCTTGGCCGTTCAAGAAAAGAACGCCCCAGCGGTGGCTACCGCTCCAAAATCAACGTGCCGAAGGCACTAAAAAGAACTTTTTAATTTTGTTTAGCGCACAGAAGATTAGCCCTCATCCAATATAAAACTTAAAGCTCACCTCTAAGCCATAGAAAAAATACCCACTACATCTGCTTCAAATGAAACGACTTCGGCCTTGTCAGGTAGTCATATCCCAGTACCGATAAAGTCGCTCCCCGCCCGGTTTGTTTAATCCCGGTCCAAGGTAGCGCCGGGTCGAGATAATCGCAGCGGTTCATAAAGAAGGTGCCGCATTCCAGTTGATTGCCAATATTGAGCGCGATATTTTCATCGCGGCTAAATACGGCGGAAGTCAGGCCGTAGGGGCTGTCGTTCATCAGGCGGATGGCTTCGTCGTCGTTTTTCACCGGCATGATGCCGACCACGGGGCCAAAGCATTCGTCGGCCATCAGCTGCATCTGGTGATTAACGCCGGTAAAAATCCTCGGGGCCAGATATGCGCCTTTGCCGTCGTCCAGCGCAAAGCGGCGGGTATCGACAATCTGGCTTGCGCCTTTGGCCAGCGCATCAGCCTCTACCGCACGCACCGCATTGGCGGCTGCAACCCGCACCACGGGGCCGAGGGTGGTGGTGGCGTCCAGCGGATTGCCCAAAACATATTGCTCGGTCAGCGCCAGCGCGCGATCAACAAACTCCTGATACACAGCCTGATGCACATAGATGCGCTGAGTGCCGCAGCAGCTTTGCCCAGAGTTAAAAAACGCACCATCCACCAGCGTATCCACGGCGTGCGCCAGATCGGCATCGCTGCGCACCAGCGCCGCATCGTTGCCGCCTAGCTCCAGCCCCACACCAATAAAGCGCCCTGCTGCGGCTTGCTCCACGGCGATGCCGCCTGCCACCGAGCCGGTAAAACAAACATGCTTGATTTCTTTAGCCTGAATCAGCTTTTGTGTGCTGGCGTGATCGGTGTGCAAATACTGGAACACGCCAGCTGGCAGGCCAGCCGCCACAAAGGCAGCGTGGATTTGCTCGGCACAAAGCGGGGTTTGCGCCGAGTGTTTTAAGATCACGGTATTGCCCGCCATCAGCGCAGGAATAATCGCGTTCACCGCAGTCAGCAGCGGGTAATTCCACGGCGCCACCACCAGCACCACACCCAGCGCTTCGCGGCGGATAAAGCGGTTAAAACCATCAATGGGTGTAGGCCGGATATCGGCCAAGGCCTCAGGCGCAATCGCCATCATATGCCGCGCCCGCGTATCAAAGCCGACCACTTCATTGGGTGAATAACGAATCGGCCGGCCAATCTGGCGGCTAATCGCCTCGGCAATGGCATTTTTATTGGCAGAAAAAGCATCCACCGCACGGCTCAGTACCGCCATGCGTTCGACCAGAGAAACCTGCCGCCAATCCCGTTGGGCAATCTTGGCACGGCGCAAAGTGGCCGCTATATGGTGCTCATCGGCATACGCCCGCCGCACCACTTCGCTACCATCGATAGGACTAATCGTGATCAGTTCAGACATAGCTACTCCAAGTGAATGGAATGGATTTTAAAAAGGTTTTTTCGACCTTAGATAATTTCAAAATAGCGTTTTAATTCCCAATCTGTAACGTGTTTACGAAATTCTCTTTCTTCCCATTCGCGGGTGGCGGTGAAGTGCTCTACAAAGGGGGAGCCGAATAAGGCGCGGGCGGCTTCGGATGTTTTAAGGCGTTTTGCGGCCTCACCAAGTGAATTAGGCAGATGCAAGCGCTCGGGAAAGGTTTGCGTATAGGCATTGCCCACCACCATTTCTTCTGGCTCCCACTGCTGCTCGATGCCATAAAGCCCAGCGCCTAAGGCCGCGGCCAGTGCCAAATAGGGGTTAGCATCGGCAGATCCAATACGCACTTCGATGCGTTGGGATTTAGCTGAGCCGGGGATGAGGCGTAGTGCGGTGGTACGGTTTTCCAAGCCCCATGTGGCATCTAGCGGCGCCCAATAACCCGGCACCAAGCGGGTATAGCTATTCACCGTTTGCGCAAACATCGCCATAAATTCAGGTAATAAACGCTGTACGCCCGCTAGGAAATGGCGCTGGGTTTTGCTCATATTGTGCGGCTGGGTAGGATCGTAAAATACCGATTTACCACTTTTGATATCGTTTAAAGACAAATGAATATGGCCACTTTGCCCCGGCAATTCATGCGACCATTTGGCCATAAAGGTGGCCATCAGATTATTTTGCTGCGCCAATACCTTACAGAATGTCTTAAACAGAAAGGCTTTATCTCCTGCGCGGCTGGCTTCATCCACGGCGATGGCGGCTTCTAATACACCGGGGCCTGTTTCGGTATGCAGGCCCTCGATGCCCATATCCATGGTTTCGCTCAGTTTAAGCAGCTGGTGATAAAAATCGGCATTCACCGTGCTGCGCAAAATGGAATAACCAAAATAGCCGGGCGTCCAGGGGATGAGGTTTTGATAGTTTTTAGCCCGCACCGATTCGGGTGTTTCTTTAAACACAAAGAATTCGTATTCCAAGGCCGAATAGGCCAGATAACCCATATCGGCAGCTTTTTTAACCATGCGGCTTAAGAGCTGGCGCGGGCAAATGGCTTCGGCATCGCCGCTAAATTCGCCTAGGAAAAACAGCATAGGCTTGCCGTCGACCATCTCCAGCGGCAGCTCACGGCAGCTTTCAGGAATAATATGCGCCTGAGCATCGGGGTAAGCAGTATGCCAGCCTGTGTATTCTACATTGTCGTAAAGCTGATCATTGCTATCCCAGCCCAGCACCACATTGCAAAAGCTTAAGCCACCTTTTAGGATAGAAATAAATTTCTCTACGGAAACGTACTTGCCACGCATCACGCCATCGATATCAGACATGCCCACTTTGATATGCGAAAGCCCGCTGGCCTCAACCACGGCAATGGCATCTTCGATTGTTTTCACTTCACGAGCTTGCATATTGATCCCCTGATGCGGTGTGCGTTTAGTGCCTTCGGCACGTTGATTTTGCTGCGAGCATCCCTCTTGGCATAGGTATCTACATAAGTTGATAGCAGCACTTCTGTGCTGCAGCCTACCCATTTGTCAAAGGGGGACCGAGGGTGATTTGCCTTTGGTTTTTGGCTAATTTCAGCCCAACATCAACGACAAATCCCCCCTAGCCCCCCTTTTACAAAGGGGGGAACAAGTGTGCTGACTTGTGTAGATACTTATGCTTCAAAGGGGGATTTAAGCCCCGTACTGAGACTCGCGATATAAATTTTGCTCAGTTTTAAAATATTAAGAGCCTATACAAATGCCTTAATTCAAAACCTGTTTTTCTCCGTGAAACTCCATACCCTCTGCGCCCTCCGTGGTTCAAGATCTGGGTTTTAATGTTGGCCTTACTTCACCGCATCCCCCACCGTTTGCAGCATTTCATCATGCGGTGCATCTTCTCTGGCTTGGCTAGTCGCTAAGAAATAACCGTAGCCGCCGACCATGAAGCCAATAAAAATCCAAAATATCGTCTGGTTGAAATAAATCATGGCCACTAAAGCAACGAGGGCTAAAGCTAACGCCACCAAGGGGAAGATAGGATAAAAAGGCACGGAGTAAGGGCGATCAAGCTGCGGCTCGCTGCGGCGTAATTTAAACAACGCCGCCATAGAGATGATGTACATCACGATGGCACCAAATACCGACATGGTGATAATGGCTGCGGTGAGCGACATGCCTTGCAGCTGCACCACCGAATCCGCATAAATCGCCGCCACCCCCACCACGCCACCCGCCAAAATCGCCCAGTGCGGGGTTTGAAAACGCTGATTCACGCTGGCAAGGACGCCGGGTAAATAACCCGCACGGCCAAGCGCATAAATCTGCCGTGAATAGCCCATGATAATGCCGTGAAAAGAGGCAATCAGACCAAACAAGCCAATCCACACCAACATATGCAACCAGCCCGAATTAGCCCCCACCACCATTTGCATCGCTTTGGGCAAAGGCTCATTGATATTAGCCAGCTGACGCCAATCGCCCACGCCGCCCGCAAACACCATCACCCCAATCGCGAGCAGCACCAAAGTTAAAATGCCGCTGATATAAGCACGGGGAATGGTTTTACGCGGGTCTTCTGCCTCTTCTGCCGCCATGGCCGCGCCTTCAATGGCCAGAAAAAACCAGATCGCAAAGGGAATGGCTGCAAACATACCGCTATAGGAAGCGCTGCTAAATTGATCCGCCCCAGACCAGCCATGCGCCGCAAAGTTGGCCCAGGAAAACCCCGGCGCAACTACCCCCATAAACACCAGCAATTCTAAAATCGCCAAAATGGTGACGCAAAGCTCAAAAGTGGCCGCAATCGTCACCCCGATCACATTCAAAAACATAAATACGAGGTACGCCCCCAAAGCCGCGTGTTTTGGGTCTAGCCCAGGAAACTGCACCCCTAAATAAGCGCCAATAGCCAGCGCAATCGCAGGCGGGGCAAACACAAATTCGATCAGGGTAGCCATGCCAGCGATATAGCCGCCCGTGGGGCCAAAGGCGCGGCGGGCATAGGCAAAAGGGCCGCCCGCATGGGGAATGGATGTAGTCAGCTCGGTGTAGCTAAAAATAAACGTGGTATACATGGCTGCAATCACGAGGGAAGTAATCATAAAACCCAGCGTGCCTGCCTTATCCCAACCATAGCTCCAGCCAAAATACTCGCCCGAAATCACCAAACCCACCGCAATACCCCACAGGTGAATGGTTTTCAGCGAGCGCTTTAACTCCCGTTTAACTTGCTCTGCCATGATGTTTCCTTTTTTAAAAAGTGAAAGCACTCGCATACAGAAACTAAATCGCCGCAAGATAAGCAAAACGGATGCGGAGACTGAAAGCTGAGATGTCAGTTTATGGCGGAGAAATTTAGAGCGACAACAACTATCGTTTTAGCTTATTTATTACTATTGCTTACACTTATCTTTGCGCGATGCAGCAATAGACTTTCAAGGAAGGGATGAGGAAGGGCGTAAATCGTATGTTTTTGTAGGGTGTCAATAAGCGCAGTGTATTGCACCGCTTTGCTTCATACAGCTTAATAAACCAAGAAGAACCCCAGCGAGTAGCGAGCAGATACCGGACTAAATCCCCAGCACGATCTTTGGTCATAGCCATGAGGTGGCAATGGATATGACTGGGATTTATAAGATCCAGACTTGCATTAGCACAAAGTAAATTCAGCTTGGGTTTAAAAATATGTTAACGCAATACCTAAACCCATCAATTGCGACATTCAGAATATTGAGCGTTTTTTAGAAAAAAAAGGCAGATTGGTGTAACGTAATAAAAAAGGCATCAAAGTATAAATTTAAAATGATTACATTCTATAATAAACACAATTACAGAAAAATACAAACTCTGAAAATATATGATTTACGCATTTATCCTTACACGCTATTTCATTACAAAAATTTAATTTTACCTCATACATCTACTCTAATTTCTTTGCTGCATTTTTCAATGCATCTATCACTTTTTTATTTGTATTTTTGTTAATAGCAATATAGAGATTGCTATCTATTTCACTTAAAGGATACGCAATAGATACGAGTGATGAATCTAGGTTTAATTGTTCCAATTTTGCATTAAGGCCAATTTCAGTCAGAATAGCTACATCACAACGGCCTGCAATAAATTTCTTAAAGTTCATTGTTGAATCATTCGACTCATCAATCATAGGAAATCCACTTCTTTTTAAATACTCCGCACGATAATCTGCACGAACAGCACACACCGAATATTTTTTTGCCTCATTAATATTACTAATAACAATATCTTTTCTGCTTGAAAGTTTGTAAAAAAATACAATTGCATCATATATTTTGTAGATATATTCCAGCTTCTCTAATCTTTCAGGTGTCTTCGCTATAGGATAAATCATAATATTTGGTTTATTCAGCACTTCAATATATGAACGAACCCAAGGTTTAACCTCAATATTTTCTTCTGATAGTTGAATGGCCTTAAGAAAATAATTCAGTTTGTTTGTAGCTAACCCACCAATTTTACCTTTCGCATCAACTATAACATAGGGTGGGTCATTTTCAGTATAGATGGTAAGCCCTTTGAATTCTTCCCCAGCATAGGCCACATCCGATTTCATCAAAAAAATCAGACACGAAAATAAAAAAAATATAATACTTGAGTTTAGTCTTTCAGGCGGAGCCATTGTTTACGCCCTTTAAATAAAAAAACAAAAAATATAAATATTTTAATCCACTAATTTTAATCTATTGACTATAGAAATCCTGTTTACTTAATTTAGAGGATAAAAAGCGATAGCGC
The DNA here is from genome assembly GCF_900451195.1 of Iodobacter fluviatilis. NCBI lineage: Bacteria > Pseudomonadati > Pseudomonadota > Betaproteobacteria > Neisseriales > Chitinibacteraceae > Iodobacter > Iodobacter fluviatilis. The sequence continues at coordinate 589,882 of NZ_UGHR01000004.1, read as the reverse complement.
AAGCTGTCTAGAAATAACACAGATTATGATGAAAATGTAATTTGCAAAGCTCAAAGGCGTAAAAATCCAGCATTAATCACCTGCGCTCACTCCCGATGGCAACGGCCATTGCATACCTAGCCTGCTCTTATTACTAAGCTTTAACCATCATCCAAAGTGCTTTCATTTAATACATCCGCCCCTTAAATACCGGCACAACAAATCATGCAAGGCCGGTAGGTTGAGCTAAAGTTTTATCAACCCAACGATGTAATAAAGAACTCCACATGTGATATCGAAGAACAAATATAACAGGCGGAATGTATTTTTTGACCGTTAATCTCGCTGATAGGAAAAGCACTTTATTAGTAAATAAATCGTTGGACTGATAAAGCTTTAGCCAATCTACCGGGCTAAATCAAGGGTTCCATAGCAAGAGACATAATCAGGAGATTTGATATGTGCAGAACTTCCTTTGCTGTTTAATAGATGAATAGGTGTAATAACTTATTCCAATTAAGAATATTCTTGTTAAATATTTATTTTGTTTGTTGCAAAATTGTTATGAATTATATGAATTTCTCGGCCCGCTCAACTTGACGTATCTGTATAAGCATTATTTTGGATGGACTGACTGTTTTAGCAATGATGCGTTTTTATTTTTCACATGTACATGCATTGCTCAAGTCAGACCATGCCTCTGTGGATATTTTACTGAGCAATAGAAATAATCAGGTCAATGATTAAATACACTTTATCAAATTAAATAAATAAGGATTAGATCATGAAAATATTTATTGTTATTTTTTCAGTCATATTAAGTCTTTCTGGATGCAATGCCCCTACTAATACAGAAGCCCATATTACTGATCTTGATGTCACCACCAAAGTTAAAACATCACTACTGAACGACAATGAGTTAAAAGCATTTAATATTACAGTTGTAACGACCAAGGGTGATGTGCGCCTAACAGGCGTTGTTGACACGCAGATACAAGTGGATCGTGCGGCTGAAATTACTAGAAAAATTAATGGTGTTCATGCATTGCATGATGAGCTAACCATTAAAAAATAAAACGTGATTTCAAATTGCTTTACCTGATTATGTCTCTTGCTCAATCATGTCCTCATACAGTCATTATCTAGTTTAAGTTAAGAGCGCATGGAATCAGGGCGCTCTACCAATTTCCCCCTCCGAAATAGCTACGTCGTGCAAACAGCGAAATCAAGGGTTCTGGAGAAAGAGAGATAATCAGAGAACCTTTCATGAAAGCAGTGGTTATCAAATTATCACCTCCGGCGCGGTCAATGTAAGTTAAATAGCAAGGAAGCGATTTTAATCAGCATTTCAGCATTAGACAAACTTTCGACAGAGAACAGTAAGATTAGATGCCCCAAAGCGGATATGCAGCATCCAAAGTTAATCGAGGGAATTTGTCTGAGGCTTTAGCGCGACACATCACCCAGCACTATCCTTGGCAATAGCCATGGGGTGGCGGCGGAAATGACAGGCAGATAGCGCTCTTGCATCAGCGCAATGCTGTCGTCAGCCAGTAGCTCGGGCAGATTACCCAGCTCATCGCTACGTGCAAGCAGAGTTAGATCGCGGCAGAATTCGCCCTCAGGCACAGGTAAGCATTGCACTTCGCCCGTTTTGATACCGCCTTGCAACAGGCAAAGTGGCGTGGTTAGCGTCCAGCCCAGACCGGCTTTAACCATTTGTAAAATGGCGTAAGAGTTATCCAGCTCCATGCGCAGGGGCGGATGAATGCTCCATGCTTGCAGCTGGTTTTCTATGGTGCGACCGATCACGGTAGATGGGTTGTAGCGGATAAAATCCAGCGCACTGGCCAGCGTGCGCAAGCTGCTAACCGGCCCTTTGAAACCCAGCGGTAGGACGAGGATAAAAGGCTCACGCAGCAGACGGCGGCGGAAAAGCTCGGGGTGATTGGCTAGGGCATCGTCAGATAAGATGATATCCACCCGCCGATTGAGTAAGGCATCAGCATGCAGATGAGATTGCCCTGTGACCATAGACCAGTGCGCTGTGCGGCGCTTAATCGCGGCCACCAGCTCCTTGCCCACGCTGATGGCTAAGGAATCCACCAAAGCAATCCGCACATGTTTCAGCGGTGTGGCTTCTTGGCGGCGAAACTCTAAGCTGACACGGCGAGCATCGCCCAGCAAGCGATCAGCCTGCTCGTAGAATTTACGCCCTAGGGGGGTGAGCATCGGCGGGCGTTGCGAGCGGTCCAGCAATTGCACATGCAATTGCGTTTCTAAATTAGCAATGCTTTGCGAAACGGACGATTGCGTCATGCCAAGGCGTTGACCGGCAGCGGTCATGCCTCCCGCCTCAACAATGGCGGCAAATACTTCTAGGCTTTTTAAATCAAAACCAATCGGGCTTGCGGCCATGCGATGCCTCTTGAGGGATCAAAGCAGTCGTTAAAAGCGAATTATTCATAAGACAGGAGCGGCTAAAGCCGCTCCTCAGAAAAAATCATGCGATTGATCTAAGTGGATCGCCCGCCAGCATCAATCCACCTGCATGACACCCAACCAATCTCGATCACACAGAAAATCGCTGTATAAACGCGCTTCTGGGCTGCCTGCTTCTGGGTGGTAATCATAGCGCCAGTTCACCACAGGAGGCATAGACATCAGGATGGATTCGGTGCGCCCGCCCGATTGCAGGCCAAATAGCGTACCACGATCAAACACCAGATTAAATTCTACATAGCGGCCACGGCGGAATGCTTGCCAGTCGCGCTCGCGTGCGCCGTATTCGGCGTCTTCGTGGCGCTCCACAATCGGCACATAGGCGGGCAAAAAGGCATTTCCCACGCTTTGCATCATGGCAAAGCTGGCTTCAAAACCGGCTGAGTTGTAATCATCAAAGAAAACACCACCGATCCCGCGTGGCTCATTGCGGTGTTTCAGGTGGAAATAACGATCGCACCAGGCTTTAAACTCTGGATAGAGCGCCGCGCCAAAAGGATCAAGTGCGTCTTTGCAGGCCTGGTGGAAATGCACTGCATCCGCTTCTTGGCCGTAATAGGGGGTGAGATCCATGCCGCCACCAAACCACCATACATCCTGCTCGCTTTCTTTATGCGCCCGGAACAGACGCACATTCATATGCACGGTGGGGATATACGGGTTCACCGGGTGCAAAACCAGCGACACGCCCATTGCCTCAAAGGCACGCCCTGCCAGCTCGGGCCTGCCTGCACTTGCTGATGGCGGTAGCGCATCGCCCATCACATGCGAGAAGTTCACGCCGCCGCGCTCAAACAGATTGCCGCCTTCAATCACCCGCGTCATCCCACCGCCACCGCCTTCTCTTTCCCATTGGTCGGTGTGAAAAACAGATCCGTCGAGCTGCTCTAAGGTGGCGACAATATTTTGTTGCAGGCTCAGGAGGTAATCTTTAACGGCAGTTGAATTCATTAAAAATCCTAGTCAAGAAAAAGGCTGCCGAAAAAGGCAGCCTGTATGGAATCATTTGCAGCAAAGCATTGAATTAAGCAGCTTGCACAGGGGCGTGGTGCTTAATTTCTTTGATCCGGTTGTCCCCATCCACAAACACCAGAGCCGGATGGAAAGCGGCGATTTCTGCTTCTTCAAAATTAGCGAAGGTGGCAATAATCAGCAAATCACCCACTGCAGCACGGCGCGCTGCCGAGCCATTCACCGAAATAATACCCGAGCCACGCTCAGCCTTAATGGCGTAGGTAGAGAAACGCTCGCCGTTATCCACATTCCAGATATGAATCTGTTCGTGTTCAAGGATATTAGCGGCTTCAAGCAGATTTTCATCAATGGCACACGAGCCTTCGTAATGCAGCTCAGAGTGTGTGGTAGTACAGCGATGAATTTTCGATTTAAGCAGAGAACGTTGCATGGTGTTTCTCCAGCCCATTTCTGGGCAGGGCTATTTCAGAAGGGATCAGATTATAATCCCAGAAACGATGCTTGGACAGGATAAATACGCCAAAGAGCCGCTCTTTTGACGCAGCGCAGCAAATAAGAATTTGCTCACTGAGCGATCAAAATCAAGCTTTATCAGCCCCGGTAAATAAAACAACCATCCAGCAGAAACTCACCCGCGGCCACACGGGCATCGGGCGATACACGGTCAAAATTAAGCTGCTGACCATCCACCACCACCCAAGCAGGTATCGGTTTTTGCTGATAGCTGCCAATCACTTCATCAGCGCGTTGAATATTTGCAGGGGTTTTAACCAGTAATGGGGCCGGGCTGGGCTGCACAGGGACAATCTCTGCCTCTTTAGGTGCGGCAGCGGCTTCAATTTCAGCGGCTTGCAATGGCAAATTGCGTAAATACAAATTAAATGCAAACTGCGGCAAGATCAGACGGCGCACTTTTTTCTCGTCATCAATAATGCAGCAGACACCAAATTCTGCATCACACTTCGGGCAACGAGCCTTTGCAGCAATGGCAATATGGTTCTCTACCAAACGCGCAATACCGTACATATCATTGGCTTGCAACATTTCCCCACAGCTCACACAGGGCTTAGAGAACTGGCGAACCTGCGAGCCATTTTTAAACTTCAAGGGCAGGCATTGCTTAAGGCGTTGATTGGGTAGCATTTATAACCATCATTGTTTGTGAAACAGGGAGTGGGTTCTAAGAGTGGAGAATATTCGGACACCCGATGCTCTCCCCTCTCGTCCCCATTGTTAAATAGTCGCCATGCGCGTTTCAAGCACCAGCTCAAGTAAATCAATTTTCATCACTTGTAAACTGACCGTTGTACCAGCCGGTAGTTCCGGTATCCCTGCACGCATCACCAAAGGCATACCATCAACTCGAACTAAATTCTCTTTAATCACCACAGCGGTAATTTCACGTTTGTTTTCCTGCTGCAACCAGCGCAAGCACCAGTATCTTTCCATCTTATCTTGTAATTCGGCGTAAGCAGCGTAGGCAGTGTCAAAACTTCCGATAATCGAATACAGCTCAGCGTCATTTTTTTGAAAGCGCGGCTTGGTATTGCCAATCAGTGCCAGTAACTGCAGCTGATTCACATAATCCACCGCACGGCGCAGTGGGGAGGATGCCCATGAATAGCATTCCACACCCAAGCCAATATGCGGACCAGCCTGTGTGGTTAAGCGCACGCGCCCACCATTCTGGCCACGATAAATACCCGCCACCTGGCCCTGCATCAAATCCTTGCCCCATGTGCTGTTGGCCAGAATCATTAGCTCGGCCACCAGTTTATCCATCGGTGCGCCACGTTTACGCGGCACAATACGCACGCGTTTTTCACCATCAATCTGATCAATATAAAAGCTGTAATCAATTTTCAGCGGCGCAGTCGGGTCAGCCTTGCCACGACGGCCTTCCAAGGCTCCGGCAAAGTGCCAAAGGAAAGTGATTTCTTCTTTCCATGGGAAATCAGGGGCGTCATCCTTACCTGCGGTATTTTCATTAAATACCGGCTCAAGCTGCTCATGACGTAAGTTGGCAGCAATCGGCACCATCTCTACCACGCTGCGATGCGAAAGCACATCAAAACCCAGCGACAGCTCTAAATACATACTCAGTGCTGGGCAGGTTTTGCCTTCTTGCAGGGTAAACACTTCAACCACATCGTTTGGCAACATGGTGATCTTGTCGCCGGGCATATACACGGTAGACAGGCGATCCAAAATAATTTTATCAACGTCAGATCCGGCTGCAATGCCCAGAGCAGGCGCGGCAATATGGATACCCACCTGCCAATTGCCATTAGGCAAACGCTTTAGGCTGAAAGCATCGTCAATTTCTGTTGTGGTGGAATCATCAATACTAAAGGCGCGCACATCGGCCAGCGGCAAATCGCTTGGGCAAGTCACAGGCTCTGTTGGCGCAAAACCACGGCCCTTAGGGAAAGATTCGGCCAGAAAACCATCCAGCAGATAATCGCCCACATCCGGAATAGCGCCAATTTTTTCCATCAAGCGCAGAGTAGACATCTGCATAGCGTCAGCTGCGGCAGCCAGTGTTTTCCACTCAAGGGTATTTTTATCCGGGCGGTGCAGTAATTTGCTGGCCAAAGGGATAAAAGACTCGGGCAAAGCGCCAGCTTGCAGCTCAGCTTGCCAGATTGCCATTTGCTCGGCTTCTTTTTTCTTTTTTTCTAGGCCAGCTAAAGCAGCTTTCAGATTTTCTTCAGGCGCGGCTTTGTAATGCCCGCGACCTTTACGGTAGAAATACATTGGTGCGCCGTGCAGACGGATCAGCGCGGCAGCCTGTTGCTGTACCGAAGGATTAGCACCAAAGTATTCGGCAGCAATTGTGTTAAACGCGAATTCATCCGCGCCACAGCATTCCCAAAGGAAATCGATATCAATTTCATCTGCCGCAGCCTGTGCCGCTTTCAGGAAATCATCCAAGCTAATCCGCTCAAAGCGCAGCAGCACATTGGCCGCTTTTACTTTAAAACGTTTACCACGCGCATCTTCAAGCATCAGGCTTGCAGCCTGCTCTTCCTTGATCGTGGCTACCTTGAAATTACCATCTTCCTCAAAAAAAACATTCATTCTCAAGCCGCCAGCATTCATTTATTGATTTAGCCGAGCATTATAACAAGGTCCGCCCTGTATCGCTTGCTGGTGATCAGCCTGCCCTTATCAAACCCAAATCTTGAACCACAGAGACCACAGGGCACATGGTGTTTCACAGAGAAAACATTTTTATGATGTGTTTTTTCCATGGTCCTGTTTTCCCTATCAAAGCGGTTTCAGATTCAGGTTTTTGTAGAATTACTCCGCCCCGCCCAATTGCGCCAGCAGCTCGGTTTGGTGCTCGTTCACCAGGGCTTGCGTCAGGTCATTCATGTCGCCATCCATGATGTAATCGAGCTTATAGAGCGTCAGGTTAATCCGGTGGTCGGTCATGCGGCCCTGCGGGAAGTTGTAGGTACGGATGCGCTCGGACCGATCGCCCGAGCCCACCAGCGATTTACGTTCAGCAGCTTCAACGGCGTGGCGTTCGCGGTCTTGTACGTCTTTAATTCTGGCGGCCAACACACCTAAGGCGCGGGCTTTATTTTTGTGCTGGCTGCGATCATCCTGGCATTCCACCACAATACCGCTTGGAATATGCGTCACCCGAACGGCCGAATCGGTTTTGTTAATGTGCTGACCACCCGCACCGCTGGCGCGGAAGGTATCAATACGTAAATCGGCAGGGTTGATGGTGATTTCTTCTGCCTCATCAGCCTCAGCCATCACCGCTACCGTACACGCCGAGGTATGAATCCGGCCCTGGGTTTCTGTGGCAGGTACACGCTGTACACGGTGTGCACCGGATTCAAATTTCAGCCATGAATAAGCGCCAAAGCCCACGATACGGGCGATAATTTCGCGGTAGCCGCCCAGATCAGATTCGCTGGCCGACATAATTTCTACCTGCCAGCGATTACGCTCGGCAAAGCGGCTGTACATGCGGAATAAATCACCTGCAAACAAGGCCGCTTCATCGCCGCCCGTACCGGCACGGATTTCCAAAAAGATATTGCGCTCGTCATTAGGATCTTTAGGCAACAAGGCTTTTTGCAGCTCAATTTCTAAAGCCTCGATACGCACTTTGCCTTCTTTGATTTCTTCTTCGGCCATATCCTTCATATCAGGATCGCTCAGCATTTCTGCTGCATCGGCCATATCGGCTTCAATTTGGGTAAAGCGGTGATAAAGGGTGACCACTGGCTCTAATTCAGCACGCTCTTTGGTGAGCTTGCGGTAGCTGGTCATATCACGGGTGGCTTCTTCAGTAGCGAGTAAAGCGTCGACTTCTTCAAGGCGATCAGCAAGTTGCGCCAGTTTGGCAGCAATAGAAGGTTTCATTTCAGTTCCAAAGTATTTGTATTTGAGTCTTTAAAACCCAAATCTTGCACCACGGAAGACACAGGACACACGAAGCTACATGGAGAAAACCCTAGAATAAGTTAAGTACTGTTTGACTGTAACTTAAGCCCTCAGTTTTTCCTCCGTGAGACTCCGTGCTCCTTTTACTCCGTGGTTCAAGATTTGGGTTTTAAAACATTGTTATATGAAATAGTCATCTAGCTGGCAGCGCAGCTACTCGTGCAGGCGGTAGAGGCGGCGCACGGTGGCGAGGGTGTTTTCCTGCTCTTCCGGCAAGACATTGTTTAAAGCGGCCAGCGGAGCGTGCATAAATTTATTGGCCATTTGGCGTGAGAATTCTGCGAGTACAGCTTCTGCGTTTTCGCCTGCAGCCAGTTTTTTCTGGGCTTTTTCCAGCTCATGCCGGGCGATACGGTCAGCATAAGATTTTAAATCTCTGATCGTAGGAACAAGTGCCCGGCTGGATACCCAGCGATGAAAATCCCCGACGCGCTCGATAATAATCGCTTCAGCGGATTCCACCTCACCCGCTCTGGATTCCTGCCCCTGCCGCACGACTTCTGCCAGATCATCCACGGTATACAGATAAACATCTGAAAGATCACCGACCTCTTCCTCTACATCGCGTGGCACAGCCAGATCCACCATAAAAATGGGGCGGTGTTTACGCTCTTTCAGCGCCCGCTCTACCATGCCCTTGCCCACAATCGGCAACGGGGCTGCGGTGGAGGTCACCACGATATCAAACTCGGCCAGTCTGGAGGGTAAATCAGACAGCAAAATCGCTTCACCGCCAAATTTTTGCGCCAGAATTTCGCCCCGCTCTATGGTGCGATTGGCTACGGTAATCTGCTTGGGGCCACGGGCGTGAAAATGCGTGGCGCAGAGTTCGATCATTTCTCCTGCGCCAATAAAGAGCACCTTACAGGATGCTACGGAGGGGAATAATCGCTCTGCTAAGCGCACGGATGCAGCCGCCATAGAGACGGATGCTGCGCCAATCCGTGTTTGTGTTCTAACTTCTTTCGCCACCGAAAAAGCGCGCTGAAAAACGCCATTGAGCAGCACACCCATTGTGCCGGCGTCCCTAGCAAAACGCTCGGCATCTTTAAGCTGGCCTAAAATTTGTGTTTCGCCCAGCACCATTGAATCTAGACCGCTCGCCACTCTAAATGCATGGCTGGCCGCATCGCCACCATTGAGCAAATACAGATGCGGCTCGATATCCTCTACGTTATGCCCGCGCGTATTCGCCAGCCACGCCAGTACCTGCTGCGGCTCTCTGGCATTGCAGTACAGCTCGGTGCGATTACAGGTAGAAACAATAGCGGCTTCTGACACACCATGCTCGGCGCTCAGCATCGCTAAAGCGGTTGGCACTTCTGCCGGAGTAAACGCGAGCCTCTCCCTGACTGCAACGGGTGCAGTGTGGTAATTAACGCCGAGGACAAGCAGATTCATAGGGATTCATCAAAGGCAGGCGGAAGAAAACCGCCTATTTTACCCTGAAACGGTAAGCGGCTCACAGAGTTGTCGCTAATACCACTTGGAATAACAGCTTTATGAAAGGATTTAAATGCAAAATCCATCAGTCATAGAGGCTGCTGCAGCCTGCACTACAACAGGGATTCCTCCGTGATCTGATACTCAAATAAGTCATAGCCCATTTGCTGCTCAACTAATTTCCCTGCCCGGATCAGAACCTCGCCGTCAGCAGTAAGCAAAGATAATTCGCGCAGGCTAATGTATGTGCCCTTAGGCGCAGCCAGCATAGGAGCCTGTTTCAGCGCAGGAATTTCGGGCATCAGCAATGCGGGCTGATATTGCTCACCTTTACGCCCTATCGTAGGACGGAACATCACGGCAGAAGCACGGACCGTCATAATTTGCAGGCCTATTTCCAAGCATTGCTTATCCATTTGCTGCAGCCAGCGCACAGAGGCCACCATCCAGTGATCATGCCCCTGCGCACGCAGCGCAACAATTTCCCCCGCCCTTACCCGCTCAGCCGGCATATTTTCAGAAACGAGGGCATAGCCACCGGGGCTTTCATTAATGACTTTCCAATGGGTAATCGGTAAGGCTTCCTGGTTTTCTTCCAAATCTTCTTCAAAAATATTTTCTGGCTGTAATAAGCGATGGCCATCATTGACGCACAGCACGGCGGCCCTTAAGCCCAAGCACAAGTCAACCGGCGTATTTGAGGCAATTCTTTGAAAAGTACGCTTTGCTGCAATCGTCCACTGGCGGGATACCCGGCGCAAAATTTCTATCCACATCAGCACTTTGCTGCGGTCTTGCGCCAGCGGCGCTTTGGCTTCTAAAGCTGCTAAGGATTTATGTAAATGCCGGACCAGCTCGGATGTATCAAGCAAGACGGCTCCGCCTGAATATCCTTCCAGCGTGCGGGTTCCAAGGTACTGAGGCGGTTTATCTTCTTCTAAATTAACCAAAAAGAAGCCTGCCGCATTGCCAAGCTGTGAAACAGGCTGGAAATGCGCATATCCCGCATAGTTTTCAACAATCTCAATTACTTTATCCAGCTCAGCCCCTGCAAAACGTTGCGGCTCGGCTAAAGCCAGCAGCAAAATATACTTGTAGGTGCGGGCAAGGCTGGGGGATGTTTCTGTTGAGGCCTGATCGATTAAATGCGCTTCAATCGCATATCTGAATAATTTATGCGCCTCCAGCCAGATGCCTTCCGGCATGGCGGAGTAAACACGGCAGCTCAGCTGAAAAAGGCTATAGAACTGAGACAATATTTTTTGAATTAAAACCGGAACAACCTTGTTATTGCCAAAAGAAAGTCTTTTATCCAAACGATCTGTCAGCGCAATTTTGTAGCCATCTGCCAGCTCTAGGCAAAGGCGGCGAGCCAAGTGTGCCGCGGTCTGCGCCTGCTCTTTTAAGGGTAAACCGGGTACGCGGTAAAGCACCGACAACTCAGAAGCCAGCATTCCCTGGATTGCGCTATATTCATCCAGCAATTTAATGCGGTCATCGGCAGTAATTTTAACGCGGTTACACGCAGCCAGTGCATCGCACAGCTGCCGACCCGCAACAAGGGGATTGGCCATAGGCAAAGCGATCAGCCATTCCCTTAAGCGCTTTGGGTTGGTTTCAACACTGGCGGTAAGGTTTGGCTCAAAAGGCGGTAATTTAAGCGACAACGGCATCAATAAACTCCGGGATAACATTTTCCACTACATCTAAAGCAGCCAACGTGCCTGACAATAAATGCGCAGCCTCTGCATCCGTCAGGCAATAGGGCGGCATAAAATAAACGGTGTTGCCAATCGGTCTGAGTAAAATTGACTGCTCCAAAGCTGCAGCAAAAAAAAGCTGAGCAAAGCCAGGCGCAGCATCAAGCACATCAAAAGCCCAGATCATCCCGCTGCGCCGGTAGTTTTGAACTCTAGGATGAGCCGCCAGCGGGGCAAATATCGCTTCCCAGCGCTGTGCTTTTTCAGCATTTACAGCAATCACATCATCATTTTCAAAAATATCTAGAACCGCCAAAGCCGCTGCACAGGCCAAAGGGTTGCCGGTATAAGAATGTGAATGTAAAAAGGCACGATGAATATCGTCGTGATAAAAAGCAGCGTAAATTTCATCCCGGCTCAGTACCACGGCCAGCGGTAAAAAGCCGCCGGTAATCCCCTTAGAAAGACATAAAAAATCTGGTTTTATATTTGCCTGCTTATAAGCAAACATAGACCCTGTACGGCCAAAACCCACAGCAATCTCATCGCAAATTAAATGCACCTGGTAACGATCACAGAGTGCACGCGCTTTTTGCAAATAGCTGAGGTCATACATCGCCATCCCTGCTGCGCCTTGCACCAGAGGCTCAATAATCAGCGCGGCAATTTCCTGATAATGCTGATCCAGCGTAGCAGCCAAAGCCTGAATCGCGCGCTCTGCCACATCTGCAGCCGTTTCGCCTGCCATCGCCTGGCGGGCATCAGGATTCATCACGCAGAAGTTTTCTCTCACCATTGGGGCGTATGCGCTGCGAAAAATCGGCACATCGGTTACCGATAAAGCCCCTACGGTTTCGCCGTGGTAACTATTTTCTAAATAAATAAAACGATTTTTTCCTGCCTGCCCCAAGTTTCGCCAGTAATGCACCGACATTTTCAATGAAACTTCAATCGCAGAAGCACCATCAGAGCCATAGAAGGCATGGCCCAAACCTGTCAGCTTGGCCAGCCGCTCAGATAATTCCACCACGGGCTGATGCGTAAAGCCCGCCAGCATAACGTGCTCCAAGCTATCCATTTGCTGACAAATCGCCGCTTTAATTCTGGGCTCGCCGTGGCCAAATAAATTGACCCACCAGCTGGAAACCGCATCCAGATAACGTTTGCCATCTGCATCGTACAGCCACGCACCCTGTGCACGGGCAATAGGAATCAGCGGAAAACTTTCATGCCGCTTCATTTGCGTACATGGATGCCATACTGCCGCCAAGCTTCGTGCCAGTAAATTAGTGTTTTTCATATTAAAACTTAAAGCTTCGGATAAGCCATTTTAGCCCAGGCAGCTCAATCCCCCAGATAAAAGCACTGACGGTGATAAAAATAATCTGGAAACGAGTAATAAAAAAGGCGGGCCAACTGGCCCGCCCCGATAAAAACATCCTTGTTAAGATGACGCCGGTGATCAATTCAAAAATAAGAAATCAACTAAAAACACCACCAGAGTGATTGATCCTGCTTCACCCTGCACCCGCGAATTCCCGCACAAATGCGCCGGAAGCCCAGTAAGCAAATCAGAATGATTTAGAAATACTGAGTTTGTAATTACGCCCCACCCCGGTTACGCCTTCACTCAGGTATGGCTGGTAATCACGATTAAACAGATTATCAATCGTCAGCCTCGCCTCTAAGCCCTTTAAGACATCGCCCCGCCCTATCCAGCTGGCAAATAGCGTATGCAAACCATAGCCTTTGGATGGCGGCAGACGATACACATTGCCAACAGGTAAAACTTTATCCTGCTCGCCCACAAATTTCCCCTGCCAGCCTGCCGTCACGCCCTGCTCGGGCAGCTTAAAGCCCAGCCCCATCATCAGCTTATCCGGCGCTACACTCGATACCGGCTCATCGCTGCCCCAAGGATCGCGCTGGCTGCCATTTCTTCTGCCGTATTGCATCGATAAAGAAGCATTAGCAAAGAAATAGCGGGTGTTATAGAAGGTTTCGATCTCCATCCCTTCAGTTTTATAGCCGCTTAGATTGCGGTAATTAGAGAGAGCAGGCGGCAATTTATCCCGGTCGGCCGGGGTATAGCCCGCTACCAATACACCAAGGCGCGGGCCGATATTGTCTGCAACCCGGTTTTGATACAGGGTAAAGCGCAGTTGTGCGCTGTCGTTGTCCGTGAACAAGCCCTGCTGATCCCACATTGCGCCTACGCGCGCGGCAGTAATGCGCTCAACATCAAGGCCACGGCTAGTGCCCGGAGTGGATGAACCTTTATCGGCTGAAACGTAGTACTCGCTGGAATACAGCTCATCAATCGTCGGGGCGCGCCATGTCTGGCTGATATCAGCAAAGAATGAAGCATGGTTAGTGGCTTTCCAGAACAGGCCTAATCTAGGCGAAAAGCCTTCAAATCTGGCTTCGCTGTAATCGTGGCCTGCGGCAGGCAGCGGGCTGTTATAGCGAAGTGCACGGTTTGGCACACCTTCTGCGGTGATGTGGTCATAGCGTACTGCTGCTGTCAGCGTCACATCGCCATAGCTCACGGCATCCTGCAGATAAACGCCCAAGCCTCTTTGCTGGCCGGCAGGCATATAGTAAGGCTGGAAATAGCCGTAGTTATAACTTGGGTCTTTGATAGCCGTGCTGCTTGGGTAATACATCAGCGTATCGCGCTGATGATCATGCCACTGCGTACCAACGCTCAGCACATGGGCAAATGGGCCACTTGTAAATAGGCTTTCATTGCGTAATTCAGCCAGCTTATCGGTGTAAGTCGCCCAGCTTTCATTGCCTAATGATCCCAGAAATGAGCCCACCGAAGCAGAGGCTGAACGTTGATCATGCTGATTGGTTTTAGAATAGCCGTAGCTGGCCAGCACATTAATCAGCGGTTGATCGCTTGGGCTAAAGCGCCATTTTGCCGTATAGGTTGTGTCTTCCTGATCCCGGTACAGCACCTTGCGCTTCCATGCTTCATCAAGGCCAAATTTTTTAATTTCTGCATCGGTAGGCGCTGGCGCGTCTTCACCCAGCGCAGCAAAAGGCGCCCATGCACTGCTGCGGCCTTGCATGGTCGAGAGTGTGAGTAACTGGTCTTCTGTCAGGCGGATATTGAGTTTGGCGAGGCTGGATGGCGCGTCAATGGCCGAAAAACGGAAAGGATCGCCATTGGGTTTGCGTAAATCATCAGCTTCGCGCTGGGTAAAATACACCAGCGCATCAAAACGGCCATCTTCTGTACGGCCATACACCGCCGCCGTGCTGTCTTGCTCATGATTATTGGTCTGATGCGAGTACTTAAGCAAAGCGCCTAGCTGAGCATCGCCCTGCAACAAATCTTTCGCGTCTTTTGTCTCAATGGTGATTACCCCGCCAAAGCCACCATTGCCATACATAGAGGTGTGCGGGCCTTTATTGACTTCAATTTGCTTCACCAGCTCTGGCTCAATAAAAATCGAGCCTTGGCGGTATTTTTCAAAGCCCTTAGGCGCGCCGTCCACAATCACTTTGACATCCTGAACTTTATTAAAGCCCCAGATATTTAAAGTTTGCCCACTCGGGCGCGATGAGCCGGTTAAATCCACACCTGGCAGGGTATCGAGCAAGGCGGCCACATTGCCAGCCTGCTGGCGTTCTATATCTTCATGATCTAAATAAGAGCGGCCCACGGTGGCGCTGCCTGTTTTTTCGCCAAATACAGTGATCGCAGGCAAGGTGGATTCAGCAGGCTTTTTTGTAGCGGCGTCGCTTGCTTCCTGCCCCTTGGTCTGGCTGGCAAAAGCAGAGGCGCTGAAGGCGGCGGCAAGTGCAAGCACCATGGCTGTATTTTGGATTTTCATTTTGCTCAAACTCATTTTTATAAGCACAAAGGACAAACTGATCACTCAATTTGTCCTTTATGTAAGGAAATCGACAGAAGCTGAGGAATGTAACTCAGTGTCATTACTATAAATGATAATGATTCCCATTAAAATAGATTCTTACAAAATATCCTTTTCATGCTGAAGGTTTTTGCACGCAGAGCATCAGCAAAAATCCACATTAAAAAAAATATCGCATCTTCCCCACTTGAAAAGGCCTTGCCCCGCCCATACCATCTAGCACTCGTTAGCAGTGAGTGCTAACAGCGTTCTGTAGGCCGTTTGGCCAAGCATTGAATGCCACTTTTTTATCTGGAGAGTGAACACCATGAAAATTCGTCCTTTGCATGACCGTGTAGTAATCAAACGCGTTGAAGCTGAAGAAAAAACTGCATCTGGCATCGTGTTGCCAGGTAACGCTGCTGAAAAGCCGGATATGGGCGAAGTGGTTGCCGTCGGTAACGGTAAGATTTTAGAAAACGGCTCTGTACGCCCAATGGCAGTTAAAGCGGGCGACAAGGTTATTTTTGGTAAGTACAGCGGCCAAACCGTGAAAGTCGATGGCGACGAACTGCTTGTAATGCGTGAAGAAGACATCATGGGCGTGATCGAAGGCTAAGCCTTATCCCGTCATGGCCAAGGCTTTTGCCCGGCCCGATCTCAAACTATTACGGAGTAAATAAACATGGCAGCAAAAGAAGTTAAATTTGGCGATTCAGCACGCGCCCGCATGGTAGCTGGTGTCAATATTCTGGCTGATGCAGTTAAAGTAACACTGGGCCCTAAGGGCCGTAACGTCGTGCTAGAACGCAGCTACGGCGCGCCTACCATCACCAAAGACGGTGTATCGGTAGCCAAAGAAATTGAACTGAAAGACAAGTTCGAAAACATGGGCGCACAAATGGTGAAAGAAGTCGCTTCTAAGACTTCTGATATCGCCGGTGACGGTACCACTACAGCCACTGTACTGGCACAAGCCATCGTACAAGAAGGCATGAAATACGTAGCCGCTGGCATGAATCCAATGGATCTGAAGCGCGGTATCGACAAAGCCGTCATCGCTTTAGTTGGCGAGCTGAAAAACATTGCTAAGCCTTGCTCTACCACTAAAGAAATCGCTCAAGTTGGCTCTATCTCTGCTAACAGCGACGAAATCATCGGTGAAAAAATCGCTGCTGCGATGGAAAAAGTAGGTAAAGAAGGCGTAATTACCGTTGAAGACGGTTCTGGCCTGGAAGACGAGCTGGATGTAGTTGAAGGTATGCAATTTGATCGCGGCTACCTCTCACCGTACTTCATCAACAACCCGGAAAAACAAATTGCCCTGCTGGACAATCCGTTTGTTCTGCTTTTCGACAAGAAAATCAGCAACATCCGTGACCTGCTGCCAGTACTGGAACAAGTGGCTAAAGCCGGCCGCCCACTGTTGATTATTGCTGAAGATGTAGATGGCGAAGCGCTGGCTACTCTGGTTGTAAACAACATCCGCGGTATTCTGAAGACTGTAGCTGTTAAGGCTCCAGGCTTTGGCGATCGTCGTAAAGCCATGCTGGAAGACATCGCTACCCTGACTGGCGGTACTGTGATCGCTGAAGAAGTTGGCCTGACACTAGAAAAAGCCACACTGGCTGAGCTGGGTTCTGCTAAGCGTATCGAAGTATCTAAAGAAAACACCATCATCATCGATGGCGCGGGTAATGAAGAAGGCATCAAAACACGCGTTGGCCTGATCCGTAAGCAAATCGAAGATGCAAGCAGCGATTACGATCGTGAAAAACTGCAAGAGCGCGTAGCTAAACTGGCTGGCGGCGTTGCAGTGATTAAAGTTGGCGCAGCAACCGAAGTAGAAATGAAAGAGAAAAAAGCCCGTGTTGAAGACGCACTGCACGCAACACGCGCAGCTGTGGAAGAAGGCATTGTGGCCGGTGGTGGTGTAGCTCTGCTGCGCGCACGCTCATCGATCATTGATCTGAAAGGCGCTAACGTTGATCAAGATGCAGGTATCAAGATCGTACTGAAAGCCATCGAAGCGCCACTGCGTCAAATCGTACAAAACGCAGGCGACGAGCCTAGTGTTGTTGTTTCTAAAGTACTGGAAGGCAAAGGTAACTTCGGTTACAACGCCGGTACTGGCGTTTACGGCGACATGGTAGAAATGGGTGTTCTGGACCCAGCTAAAGTAACCCGCTCGGCACTGCAACACGCAGCATCGATCGCTGGCCTGATGTTGACCACAGACTGCATGATTGCTGAGCTGCCAAAAGAAGAAGGCGCAGGCGGCATGCCAGATATGGGCGGCATGGGTGGTATGGGCGGCATGGGTATGTAATTAAGCCTTAGCCATCGGGCTTTACAGCCAGACGGCTCGCTTAGACAAAAACGCCACTTCTTTGGAAGTGGCGTTTTTTTATACCGCAGCTATTTCTTAAATGCCATTTTCTCTGCCAGCATCAGCCGAATATCCCTTCTGGCCTCGGCAGCCACCCAGCGTGCTTCTTCATCCTCGTCAGAGGGCTTAAGCGGCGGTACTACAACAGATTTACCATCATCCCCCATCGCCACCATGGTGAAATAACAGCTATTGGTGTGCCGCTCAGTCTGGGTGCGGATATTCTCTGCCACCACCCGAATACCCACTTCCATTGAAGTGCGGCCAGTGAAATTAACGCTAGCCAGAAAATGCACCAGCTCCCCCACAAAGATGGGCTGCTTAAACGTCACCTGATCCACCGAAAGCGTCACCGCATAAGCCCCCGCATAGCGGCTGGCACAGGCATAAGCCACCTGATCCAATTCTTTAAGCAAAGCCCCGCCATGCACCTTGCCAGAAAAATTAGCCATATCCGGCGTCATCAACACCGTCATCATCATTTGGTGCCGGGGCAAATTCAACATATCGCACTTCCTTTGTAAGATTTATTGCAGCATAGCGCGAGGAAGGGGAATCGCAAATACAGTGAAAGCTGCTGGCAGCCATGTAGGACGGTTTAGGTTGATCAGCCCGCGCTGCAATATTTCCACCAAACAAGCGCTCGATTAATTCCTACAGCACAACTTGCCATACGCGGGTTACGCCTGCGGCTAAGCCGCATTACGGAGCTTTTGTCATGGAGTAAATCAATTTTTATAGGGTGTACAACGACACAGTCGTTGCGCACCATAGAGCGGTGCGCAAGAAAAACGACTTGCGCACCCTATAAAAATCGGCTTTTTGCCATGCGTCTGTCTTAAATTTAATGCATACAAGGCTAACGCCTTATCAGCCCTGCATCATTTACCGCAACGCCTTGGGCAGATAAAACACGTCCAAGCTATACGCTAGAAAGCGTAAGATTTTCCACTTTAACTTACAAACAACCGTTCAGTAAAAACCAAACGAGCTTACGTAAAACCTTATCAATAGCACATCTACAATGGCTGTTATAAACCAATATTGGCATGTACCAGCTGACATGCATTTTTCCAAGTTATTGAAATAAACGGTAAGAAGCAGTACTTGGCTTTGTCTCAAACATGCAGTTCGTAGTACGCAGGTCGGGCTAACGCTTTATCTGTCCAGCATTTAATTATGTGCCCCCCCCTTAGGCAAATAAAACATGCCTAAGCTACACGCTATTTTACTTTAGGAAATTCAAATGACTATCGTCACTGTATTCGATTTTGAGGTGCCGGATATTCGCGCAGGTGACTACTTACTAGCAAAAGGAAAAGCGACAAGAGAATATGTTTCAGTCCATTATGGGCGCGTTATCGAAGGAACCGGCATAGATGTAGATTCAGCATTGCTGCACGATGGCGGGAGATATTCCGCCACGCTGAGTCAGAAATAATGATTGCGCTACGTAAGCTAGAGCTCCAACGAACATCTCACGGCACTACTAAACCTTCACATCTTACCCATTCAATCATCCAAACCTAGAGAAGCTTACACTCATGAAACGAAATATGGATTTGGTGCGATCAATTCTTCTAGAGCTTGAGGGCAGAACTCCGAACCTCACAAAGAATGACGACTTTGGGTACAACCTCGAAGAAGTTGCAACGGAGCTAGCAACGGACAAGAACACCTTGACCCATCATTTAACACTAATGTTCGAAGCAGGCCTTATTGACGGATGGGCACTCCGGGGGTTGGCTCATCCCCCAGGCAAAGCATTGCGATTAGATAGTGACTATGTATTCCATGTTGTACCACGCCACCTTACTTGGGAAGGCCATGAATTCCTTGACTCTGTACGAGATGCAGAGATATGGATGTACACCAAGAGCACCGCAGTGAGCGTGGGCTCATTTGGCTTTGACACCCTAAAAGATCTAGCCAAGGGCTTCATTAAGACAAAGATCAAAAATCATACGGGAATAGAACTTTAAACCTATGGCGACTGGGCCTCAGCAGTCCCCCCCCCAAGTCCGTGACTTTGCTTCAACGTTAGCCATAAGAGCCAAAACCATGTGGAAATACTATAAGCGCTTAGTAGAGGATACAAAAACATTGAATCTACTCGATCAGCAAGTAGTAGATGCTTTGTTTAAGCCGGCCCTTCAATCTCACGTCTTTGCCCCGGAAGATTTAATCTGGAGTCTGTCTGAGTGCGCATATCGCAGCGAAGTGTTTCTCCATCAACTTCTTCCCTTATCTGAGTTCTATCAATCAAGAAATGCCCCTCTCTCAGCGGCCATCTGGGGTATCTGGAATACTTTGCAGTATGCCCGAGGCCAAAGAGGTTTTTTTGCAACGGTATTTACAACTCGCTCCCAACAAAAAAAGCTGTTTATCGCTGCTAGAGCTCTTGTCGCCACTGCAGCGGTTCAATTTTCCAATGGTGAAGCTCAAACAAAGAGCACCTCTGGTGCACTTAGCGATTTACCTAGATACAAAACCTATGTAGCAGAGACTATTCAACACTTACAAGCAATCAGCAGTGGACCCTAACCATTGTGGAAACATCAAACGTTAGATCATGTGTAGCCATGTAGGGCTGATTAAATTTATCAAGCCGCGCTGAAATATCTCCACCCAACGGCCAGTCGATTACTGCTCAGCTTGCCATGCCTGAACGCGGGTTACGCCTCAGAACGTACCGCCCACCAGGACTGACGATCCTAAAGTCCAAAAAAAATGGCGAAACGTTTTAAACGCTTCGCCATCCTTGTCAGCACTTCATTTACACCGCGTAAGCCGTTACCACAGGAAAATCAATGGTGGTTTGCGCGGTGGAGTTGATATAGTTGGTCAGGGTATTGAGCGCAACGTGGCTGATGATTTCAATGATTTCGGCATCGTTAAAGCCCGCTTCTTTCACCGCCGCAACGGCTTCATTGCTTACATGACCACGCAGTTGCGCCACGCTGATTGCAAACCTTACCGCAGCATCGGCTTTGGGGTCATTGGATTTGCCGTGACGATTAGCCTCGATTTCGGCGGCATCCAGCTTAGCCAAATTGCTCGCCAAATAAGTATGGGCCGAAAGGCAATAATCGCAGCGGTTAAATTCAGCAATCGCCAAAGCAATGCGCTCCCCAGTTTTTGCACCCAGTGCGCCCTTGGCCAGCGCGCCACTTAAGCTCAGATAACCCTCTAATGCAGCAGGGCTATTGCCTACCAAGCGCATTAAATTGGGCACAACACCAAGTTGTTTTTTTACTGCATCTAATAGGGGTAAAGAAGAAGCTGGCGATTGCTCGGTGGTCAAAATAGCTAAGCGGGTCATGATTGAATTCCTTTTTGCAGTTGGGCTGAGAGTTCTCGATTCGCAGCTGCTTGGCGAGTGAGTACATCTTGCCACCGTACAAAAAATCAATGAATACTCATTATTTTGAATATATTATTTCTTTTTTTACAATAATCATTCAATGACTCTGATCACTATCAGCTAAGCCTGCATTGCTACATTTAAAGATTGTGCTGGAGCAACTCGCCAAGCTAAAACGAGCCATATCGCCAGTATTAAGGACAGCAAGCAGCAAAATATGCCATTTAGCTAACAAAATCCCGCATAATTCGCCCCCTGAATCGCTAAGCCCTCACACCGGATTTTTACATGTCTGTTATCTATCACGCCCACGTTTATTTCTTGCCCGAACAAATCAGCGCAGCAGAGCAGCTGCACAGCCTGCTAAGGGCGTCTTTAAGTGAGGATTGCTGGATGGGGGATTTAATTCACCGCGAGGTTGGGCCGCATACGCGCCCGATGTTTGAGATCAATTTTGCGGAAAGCTTGCTGCCCAAAGTACGCACCCTGTTAGACATGCACCGTGGTGAGCTGCCTGTGCTGATCCACCCAGAGCTAGCCGACGATGTAGAAGCCCATACCCATGGCGCATCTTGGTTAGGCGAAGAGCTTGCCTTGAAAATCCATACGCTAACCAGAGGCTAAACCGCATATTCTGCCCCTTTTCCCGAGGCTGAGACAAAAAAACGCCACCTGCTTAGGTGGCGTTTTATCAGGGCGGGGATTAAACCCCAGCGCCGTGCGCTTGTTCATCCGCATGGTAGCTAGAGCGTACCATGGCCCCCACGGCAGCGTGTTTAAAGCCAATCTCGTAAGCGAGCTTTTCAAAGGCTTTAAACTGATCTGGGTGCACATAGCGCAGCACGGGCAGGTGGCCGGTAGCGGTGGGCTGCAGGTACTGGCCGATGGTGATCATATCTACATCGTGGGCACGTAGATCGTGCATCACTTGGATGACTTCTTCATCGGTTTCGCCAAGGCCCACCATAATGCCGGATTTAGTCCGCACATCAGGGTACATGGCTTTAAAGCGCTTCAATAAATCTAAGGAATGCTGGTAATCCGAGCCTGGGCGCGCTTGTTTATACAGACGCGGTGCGGTTTCAAGATTGTG
Organism: Iodobacter fluviatilis; assembly: GCF_900451195.1. NCBI lineage: Bacteria > Pseudomonadati > Pseudomonadota > Betaproteobacteria > Neisseriales > Chitinibacteraceae > Iodobacter > Iodobacter fluviatilis. The sequence continues at coordinate 568,104 of NZ_UGHR01000004.1, read as the reverse complement.
GTTCAGCACATCAGGCAGCGCCTGCTTGAACAGATCCAGCGCAATATCCAAGCGGCCACGGAAATCCGGCACCAGTACTTCTACTTGGGTATTAGGCGATTGCAGGCGTGATTGGGTAATGCAGTCTACAAAGTGCTGTGCGCCACCATCACGTAAATCATCACGATCGACCGAGGTAATCACCACGTATTTAAGCTTAAGCGCGGCAATGGTTTCGCCCAGATGAACCGGCTCTTGCGCATCCAGCGGATTTGGGCGGCCATGGCCCACATCGCAAAACGGGCAGCGACGGGTGCAGATATCGCCCATGATCATAAAAGTAGCCGTGCCCTTGCCAAAGCATTCGCCAATATTGGGACAGGCGGCTTCTTCGCACACGGTATGCAGCTTTTGGCTGCGCAGGATTTGTTTGATTTCACCAAAGCGGCCATTTAAAGATGGCGCTTGCACGCGAATCCAATCCGGCTTTTTGATGCGCTCATCCAGCTGCACAATCTTAATCGGGATGCGAGCCGTCTTGGCTTCGCCTTTGAGCTTTACGCCCACTTCTTTCGATGGCTGTTTAGTGTCTTGAGTCATGGCTGATCGCTGGCTGAGTAAGGTAGGGGCATTTAAAAAACGGGGCATGGCTTCGCCGCATTTTTAAAGCGCTAATACCCCTACATCGTTTAAGGATTTGATCTGGAAGGCTATTTTTTCGGCAAGTTTACCGGCAATTGCAGCTGATGTCGCATCGCTGGCGAAATCGCTGAGCTGAGTGACGCGCATACCGGCGTAGCCGCAGGGATTTATCCAGTCAAATGGCGTTAAATCCATATTCACATTCAGAGCTAAACCGTGATAGCTGCAGCCCTTACGTATCCGTAATCCTAAAGATGCAATTTTTGCCTCGCCCATTTCTGGGTTTACATACACGCCAGGGGCATCCACTTTGCCGTAAGCAGTGACGCCAAAATCAGCAAGGATATCGATGACAGACTGCTCTAGTTTTCTGACCAGCTCGCGCACACCCAAGCCATTGCGGCGTAAATCCAGCAACACATAAGCCACTACTTGGCCTGGGCCGTGGTAGGTAATCTGCCCGCCCCGGTCAATTTGCACGACAGGAATACTGGTGGCGGCAATCAGATGCTCAGGCTTGCCCGCTTGGCCCTGGGTGTAAACCGGAGGATGCTCAACCAGCCAGATTTCATCGGCAGTATCGGCATCGCGGCGCTCGGTGAATGCCTGCATGGCCCGCCATGTTGGCTCGTATTCAAGCATGCCCAGCTGTTTAATAATGAGCTCAGGCACTCACATCACCATCTTCACGAGCGGATGGGCGCGTAAAGCGGTATCGAGCGCATTCACTTCGTCTGCAGATTGGTAGGTGGCCGATAGCGTCACCGAAATAAAACTACCGCCACTGCTGGTACGAACAGAAATCCATTCTTCTTTAAAATCGGTGATATGCAGCACCGCCAGCTCATAAACCACGGCATGAAACTCATCATGCGGCACATCTTTATGGCTGATCGCCTTCATTGGCAACTCGGCCGGAAACTCAACTAAATCGGCCAGATTAGGCGCGTCTTGACTCATTATTGATACCTTTTTTACTCTGCACCGAGGCGCATTGCCTCGTTTTTAAATACTTGAAAATAGCCGTACATGGCTTGATACAGCGGCCCCGGCTGGCCAGAGCCAACGGTCTGACCATCTAAGCTCACTACCGCCAGCACTTCTTTAGATGACGAAGTTAGCCAGATTTCATCTGCAAGCCTGACTGTTGCTTCACTAATCGGGCGAATCTCAAGCGGCATATTATGCTGCCTGGCCAGCTCTATTACCAAGTCATAAGTAATGCCTGTCAGCATTAAATGGCTGGGAGGCGGGGCAAGTAACACGCCCTCTTTCACTACTAAGATGTTGCTGGATGCACCTTCTATCAAGAGGCCATCCCGAAAAAGAATGGTTTCGGCCACGCCAGCATCTACGGCCTGCTGTTTAAGCAAAACATTGGCCAGCAGGGAAATCGCCTTGATATTGCAGCGCTGCCAGCGAATATCGTCGCTCGACACGGCCGCCACACCATTGGCAACCGCCTCGCTGGTGGGCGGTAATAATTCATCGGCAAACATAAAGACTGTCGGCTCGGTTACAGCAGGGAAAGCATGATTGCGCGGAAAAGCTGGGCCACGGGTGATTTGCAGGTAAACGCTTTGATCTACAAAGCGCTGCTGATCAATCAGTTGCTGAATCCAAACCGCCCACTCTTCTGCCCCATAAGGGTTGGGCATATTAATCGCAGCCAAACTGGCTGCCAAGCGGCGCAGATGTTCGGTCAGCCTTAGAGGGTGGCGATTATAGACAGGGATTGCTTCATAGATCCCATCCCCAAACAAAAATCCGCGGTCTAAAACAGAAATCTGCAAATCAGCCAATGGCGCAAAGCGACCATTTAAAAAGCCTGTGAGTGCGGGGAAATCCATAAAGCCCTCCTCTGCAAAAAAACCATACTTCTTTAGCACGGAGCACACGGAGAAAAACAAAAACGAGTTTAAAAAAGAGCAAAACCCTCAAGGTTTTCTTCGTGAAACTCTGTGTCCTCTGGGATCGAAGTGGTTCAAGATCTGAGTTTTAAATATCAGCCAAAAATCGATTTAAACCACATGCGGATGGAATCCCATGCGCGGCCAAAGATATTGGCTTCCTGCACTTCTTCCAAAGCCACCACCGGTAATTCCACCAGCTGCTTATCGTTTAAGCTTACCGTTAATTTACCTACATTTTGGCCCACTTTAATCGGGGCAATCAGTGGCTGAGTGCTGGTAAAAGTCATTTTCAGGTTTTTAGCATCGCCTCGGCCCACGGTAATAAAGCGGTCTTCTAAAAAGCCCACATTAACCTTATCTGACTTGCCTTTCCAAACCGCCACATTAGAAACAGCCTGCTTGGCTGCGTAAAGGCGCGGTGTTTCTTGGAACTGAATACCCCAGTTCAGCAGCTTGCTGGATTCGCTTGCACGAACTTCATCGCTGGCCGTACCCACAACAACCGAAATCAAACGGCGGCCATCGCGCTTGGTCGACGCAACTAGGTTATATCCGGCGCTGGCCGTGTGGCCGGTTTTCATACCATCTACAAAAGGATCGCGGTAAAGCAGCAGATTACGGTTAGGCTGTTTGATATTGTTGTAAGCAAATTCTTTCATCGAGTAGATGGGATAGAACTCGGGAAAATCATGAATGATGGCGGCAGCCAGCTTGGCTAAATCGCCCACCGTCATATAGTGATCAGGATCAGGCAGGCCGGTACTGTTTTTAAAGTTAGTGCCATTCATGCCAAGACGCTTGGCTTCTTTGGTCATCAGCTGGGCAAACACTTCTTCGCTACCGGCAATGGCTTCGGCCAGCGTGACGCAAGCATCGTTACCACTTTGTACAATCATGCCCTTGATCAGGTTATCTACCGTTACAGGGATTTTGGGATCAAGAAACATGCGCGAGCCTTCGGTGCGCCAGCCTTTATCCGAAACGATGAGCTGCTGATCCAGCTTGAGCTTACCTTCTTTCACAAATTTAAAAGTGAGATAAGCCGTCATCAACTTGGTTAAAGAAGCGGGCTCTACACGCATCTCCGGATCACGTCCGGCAAGTTGAATGCCGCTTTGATAATCAGTGAGTAAATAAGCCTTTGCAGCAATATCCGGCACCGGCGGTACAAAAGCCTGTGCAGAGGTCGCAATTAAAAGGGAAAAAATAATAGCGGGGGTAGCAAGACGGGAGATCATGGCGGGCGATGTCTATCAAGGCTTAGAAAAATACGATTATAAAGGCAAGCAGCGACGGATATCGCCAAACTCACAGATAATAAGCATTATCTTTAAGGTAATAATTTGCCAATATTTGTACTGGTAATTACGCAGGCATGAAATCCGCGCAATTTCATGCATACGAAACGTTAAAGATCAAATTCCCCGCGCCCTACTTCTACAACTCGCCCGCCGACTTCTACGCGGCCCTCTGCCGTGATACTCAAACGCAGATGAGCCAAGCGCCCCGCTTTGTGGCCTTGGAGCATGGTTGCAGCAAACGGCAGCGCAACACCTTGCTTAAGTAAATAAGCGCCAAGATTAGCGCAGGCCGAGCCAGTGCCGTTGTCTTCCACAATCTGCCCATGTTGCGACCAAAAATAACGGGCAATGATTTCGCCATCCTGCCAAGCCCAAACCAGCGTGCCATCACGGTTACGCCCTTGCAGCACCACATTGCGAAACAAATGCGATGCGGGCTGGCAAGCCATGACATCAGCGGCACTGGCCAAGGGAACAATCAGCTGCTCTACGCCGCTATCCACACATAAAGCCTCCCCTACAAAAACGCTTAAAGGCAGGCCTAAGGCAGGAGCTAAATCAGATAAAGCTGGCCCAGCACGGTAAGTGGCTGCATTAGCCGTCAGCGTGGCCACATCGCCATTAAAGCGCACAGGAATCACACCCGCCTTTAGCTCTAAACTCACTTCATTACGCTGACCACGGATCACGGCAGCGGTGCCTAAGCTAGGATGCCCAGCAAAGGGCATTTCATTCATCGGGGTAAAAATGCTGACTTTGGCGCTCGCCACTTTAGAAGGAAAAACAAAGGTGGTTTCAGATAAATTAAGTTGAGCCGCCAATAATTGCATGGTCTGCTCATCAAGGCCGGTGGCGTCGGTAAACACAGCCAAAGGATTACCCGCAAAAATATTTTCGGCAAACACATTCACAAGGCGGTATGAATAAGTAGGCATGATGCACAGCTCTCGGGATGGGATACGCTTAGCATCACCGATTGTTGAGCAAAACAATAGCGACAGATTGCCCTTAAATCGATATAACAGAAAAAAATACACCGCTAAAGTGAAAACTTTTGCCAGAGTATTCATAGCGCGTCTGACATCGCTGCCAAGGTCTGTATAATGCCGTCGATACGCGTAGTAGCATGCCGTGCTCAGGCGGCTCGCAGAAAAATCACAAGACAACGCACAGATTTTGCCGGGTTTGCAGCGCCAATAAAGACTTATTGGTGAATAACACGATGAAATATGAGCGGGTCAGATGATTTTGCAGCCAGCAGATACTAAGCCCGACAGGCTGCCAGGAGCTCTCCGCACTTCGCACTTACTTGGTTCAAAAACTGGTTCAAAAATGATTCGCAAATTGATCGGCAAAGTTTTACGCCGCCCAGGCAAACGTGTGCTGCACGCCAAACACTACGGCATCCGCCGGGAACAACTTCATTCTGGCGCACTTAAAGTGTGTGACCGCCTGCAGGATGCAGGCTTTGAAGCCTACATCGTTGGTGGTGCGGTACGGGACTTGATGCTGGATAAATCGCCCAAAGATTTTGATGTGGCCACCAGCGCCACACCAGAGCAAGTACGGCATGTGTTCCACCGCTCGCGCATTATTGGCCGCCGCTTTCGCATTGTGCATGTGCCCTTTGGTGAAGAAATCATCGAAGTCACCACCTTCCGTGGCGCCAGTGAAGCCCCGACTGACGCCAGTGGCCGCATCCTGCGCGACAATGCCTATGGCGATATTGAAGAAGATGCTTCCCGCCGTGATTTCACAGTCAACGCGCTGTACTACAACCCGCGCACTGAAGAAATCCTAGATTTCCATCATGGCGTGGCCGATCTGGAAAACAAACGCCTGACCATTATTGGCGATCCGGATGTACGCTACCGCGAAGACCCGGTGCGGATGCTGCGTGCCATTCGTCTTTCGGCCAAGCTAGGTCTCACCATTGCGCCTGCCACCAAAACACCGATTCTGATTCACGCAAAGCTTCTGGAAAACATCCCCTCTGCGCGTTTATTTGATGAAATGATGAAGCTGCTTTTATCAGGCAGTGCATGGGCGTGTTTGATGTCCTTGCGCGAAAATGGCCTGCATAAATTGCTGTTTCCACTTTTGGAAAAGCAACTCTCCAAGCCCGAAACCACGGCCTTTTTACGTAAAGCGCTGGAAAGCACCGATCTGCGGATTAACGAAGATAAACCTGTTTCAGCCGGTTATATTTTTGCAGCCCTGCTTTGGCATGAAGTAGAAGCCGACTGGATTAAGCGCCAAGCTGCAGGTGAATACCCTGTGCCTGCTCTGGTTGAAGCCATGAATACGGTAGAGAGCAAGGTACAAAAGCGCATGGCGATTCCGAATCGCTACGGTGCGGCCATGAAAGAAATCTGGCTGTTGCAACCCCGCTTTGAACAGCGTGTGGGCACCCGCCCATGGCGCTTAATGGAGCAGCAACGCTTCCGTGCCGCTTATGACTTTTTGATGCTGCGTGCCGAATGTGGCATGGTAGACAAAGCGCTGGGCGATTGGTGGACACGTTTTCAGAATGCCGACGAAGACACTCGCATGGCGCTGATGGCCGCCGCAGCAGACAATGGCAAGCCAGCGGGTGCGCACGCTAAAAAGCGCCGCCGCCGCAAACCCAGCCCGAAGGGCGAATAAGTTAAGTAAAACCCAAACCTTGAGCAGCACTTTAAGCACACAGACCGCAACACCAGTAAGAAACGCGCTTTTTGTGATTTATAAAACGCAGCGTTTCACAGGCAAGCCATCGTGGCGTTGAATTTAGCCTTGATGATGACCCTGTACTCTGCTTCTAAGCGCTGTGTTTTCTGCCGGTCTCAAGTTTTGGGTTTCTGTTTTTTTAGCGGTATGCAATGGATTCCCCAATGACTACGGTCGCTTTTATTGCGCTGGGTGCCAATCTGGGCCAGCCTGTTTTGCAATTGCAACATGCTTTATCTTTACTCGCCAAACTGCCGCAAAGCCAGTTGCTGCAACAATCCAGCTTTTACAGCAGCAGCGCCATCGGCTACACCGATCAGCCCGATTTCATCAATGCCGTTGCCAGGCTGGAAACTTCGCTCAGCGCAGCCACCCTGCTGCAATCCTTGCTGGCGATTGAGGCCGAATGCGGTCGAAAGCGCACGTTTCAGGATGCGCCCCGTACCCTGGATTTAGACCTGCTGCTGTATGGTGATGCACTGATACGGCAAGATCACCTGATTGTGCCGCACCCGCGTATGCATCAAAGGGCGTTTGTGCTTCGCCCCCTTACCGAAATTGCCCCCGAAGTGATCATTCCCGGCCTCGGTGCTGCCAAATCCTTTCTGCCATCTGTGGCCGATCAGGCCTTAACTATTCTTGCCGCAGAGTAAAGACCTGAGCGTCTGCAGATTTAAGCGTGCATTGCCAGAACACGCTTGCCTGAAGAAAAACGCAGTTTTTTGAAAGAAAATGCACGGAATTTGACCCAATACTGCTTTTACACAGCAGAACAGTCTTAAATCCAGCAGTCTCCTGATGTAGACTTGCTGCATTGCGTCACCAACGCCAAACTTCCATGGATTACCCCTTACCATGAAAACCACTGTTAGTACCTTGCAGAACATGAAGCAAGCCGGGCAAAAAATCACCATGCTCACTTGCTATGACGCCAGCTTTGCCAGCCTCTTAAATGATGCAGGAGTAGAAATCCTGCTCGTTGGCGATTCCTTAGGTAACGTCATTCAAGGTCACAGCTCCACCCTGCCCGTCAGCCTTGCTGATATGGTTTACCACACCCGCTGCGTGGCACGCGGCAGCAAAGATGCGCTTGTGCTGGCCGATCTTCCTTTTGGCAGCTATCAGGTTTCCCCGCAGCAAGCCTACGCCAGTGCCGCCGAGCTGATGGCCGCAGGCGCTGAAATGGTAAAGCTAGAAGGCGGCATGATTATGGCCGAGACAGTCGATTTCTTAGCTAATCGCGGCATTCCGGTCTGCACCCATATTGGCTTGCAACCGCAATCAGTGAATGTTTATGGTGGCTATAAAGTTCAGGGAAAAAGCGAATTTGACGCTGAAGTGCTCAAACGCGACGCCCTAGCCCATCAGGCGGCAGGCGCGGCGCTTGTGCTGATGGAAATGGTGCCGGCTCATGTTGCTAAAGCTGTTACTGAGGCCCTCACCGTACCAACGATCGGTATTGGCGCAGGTGTTGATGTGGATGGTCAGGTGTTGGTTCTGCACGATATGCTGGCCGTTTACCCAGGTAAAAAAGCCCGCTTTGTTAAAAACTTTATGGCAGGCAGCCACAGCATTCAAGCCGCCGTTGAGGCCTATGTAAAAGCAGTGAAAGGTATGACTTTCCCCGCTGATGAACATAGCTTTTAAGCCACTGTCACTACAGCTCAGGGCAAGCTTGCCCCGCCCTGGGCGATGTATTCTTAACTACGGTTATTTATGAAAATCATCCATAGCATTGAAGAATTGCGCGCATGGCGTGCCACGGTTGGCACGGTTGCCTTTGTCCCCACCATGGGTAATTTACACGCCGGACACATGACCTTAATTGATGCTGCACGCAAAGAAGCTGAGCATATTGTGGTCAGTATTTTTGTGAACCGTCTGCAATTTGGCCAGGGCGAAGATTTTGAAATCTATCCGCGTACCTTAGAGCAAGATGCCGCGCTGATTGCAGCGCAGGGTGGCGTGGATGTGATTTTTGCGCCGGACGAAAAAGTCCTCTACCCCAAAGTGATCCAGCAATATCAGGTAGAGCCGCCAGCAATACAAGATGAGCTATGCGGCGCATTCCGCCCTGGCCATTTCCGCGGCGTAGCGACGGTAGTGACCAAGCTGTTTAATATTGTGCAGCCCAATGTAGCCTGTTTTGGCAAAAAAGATTACCAGCAGCTTTTTGTCATTAAAAGCATGGTGGAAGACTTAAACCAACCGGTCAGGATTGTGCCTGTAGACACTGGCCGTGCAGCAGATGGCTTAGCGCTTTCTTCCCGCAACGGTTATCTCAGCGCGGCACATAAGCTTGAAGCCACCCGCATTTATCATCATCTGAGCCGCATGAAAGCCGCCATTGAAGCGGGAGAGCGTGATTACGAGCGCCTTAGCGCAGAAACCACCGGCGATTTACTGGCTCACGGCTGGGTCAGCGTGGATTATGTAGAAATGCGTAATGCACTGACGCTCAAACCTGCAGCAGTAAGCGATCACCAGCTCGTGATTCTGATCGCCGCACGCTTGGGCCACACCCGCCTGATTGATAATATCGAAATCAGTTTGTAATCAAATATGCGGGCAAATGACTTTGCCCGCACAGTTAGTTGATGCTCAGGAACAACATCCAAATAAGCGCATAGCACGCTACTGCATATCGGCTTGCCCGCTTTAAACGCCTCATCCAGCCCGCCCCGCCTTGCTGTTTCCGCATCAAAAATGCGGCCCTCCCTTTTTTATCCCCGCTATCCAAAGCCATTTTTTCATAAAAAAACCTGATAAAACTAGGCAAAGGTAAGCCACTGCGCCCGCCTGCTTGCAAAAAACTTATTGGCAAGACAAGGCAATAAATAGCTTCTTCTACTAAATTGAGGAAATGCCGACAGATTAAACAGATGCCCAGCATGCAACACCTTTCTATATCGACCACGCCATGAAAGCAGCCTTCTTAAAAAAAGACGGGGTAATCGGTGTCGCCGTGCTGCTGGTTTATCTGGCTACTTTGCTGTTTACCTCTTTGATATCCAGCCTAGAGCAGCGCGCTTACGATGCAGGGGTAAAGCTGACTTCCCGCAATATTGATGCGCGGATTGCCGTCATCGCCATTGATCAGACCAGTATCGACAATATCGGGCGCTGGCCTTGGTCGCGTGAGATTCATGCTCAGCTGATTGATAAGTTGGCCGGCGCAGGAGCCAAAGTCATTGCCACAAGCGTGTTCTTTACTGAGCCCCAGCAAGACAGGGGCCTTGTGTATATCGAAAAACTGTATCGCCTGTATAAAGAAGACGCCTCAGCCCCCAATAGCGTGACATGGGCAGCGATGGGTTCAGTCTTTAACGAAGCGGTCGTTAAACTCAATGTGGATCAGCAACTGGCAAGCAGTGTGGCTAAGGCGGGCAATGTCATCCTGCCCATGCTGTTTGAATTAGGCGAGGCACAGGGCGAGCCAGATAAACCGCTCCAGCCTGCCGTCAGAAAATGGGAGCTGGAAGCCACAGGCAACCCCACTAATGGCTGGCCCACTTCGGCCAGAGGTGCAACTCAGCCTTTGGGTATGATTGCCGCCAGTGCGGCAGGGATTGGCAGCGAAAGTATTGTGCCGGATGACGATGGCGTAGTGCGCAGCATTCCGCTGGCAGTGCGTTATTTCGATCAGATTTATCCCACCTTCCCGCTGGTAGCTGCGGCCAGAAGCCTGAACCTTGGCCCTAAGCAAATTAAACTCAATCTCGGCGAATCAATCAGCCTTGCCAATGTAAAACTGCCTGTCAGCGCCGATGCGACTTTTCGCCCTTATTTCTACCCTAACCAAAATGGCAAGCCCGCCTTTCCTGTTGATTCTTTTTACGATGTACAGGCAGGGAAAATCCCGCTGGATAAATACAAAGGCAAAATTGTACTAATTGGTGCAACCGCACTGGGCATCGGCTCATCCTTAGTCACGCCCATTTCCCCCAATGAAGTCCCCGTGATTATTGCGGCCCACACCTTATCCAGCCTGCTGCAACAACATTATTTTGTATCCCCTGCATGGAGTCCTCTGTTTTCACTGGCGCTGGCGCTGCTGATTACCCTTTATCTTTGCCTGCTGCTACCCCGGCTCAAAGCGGGCCCGGCGGCCATGCTGACCAGTGCGCTCTTTTTGCTGCTTTTAATCAGCCACTTTGTGCTGATGAGCCAATCCATGTTGTGGATTCATTTAATGGGGCCAGCCAGCTTATTACTGCTCGGCCATGGTTTGCTCACCACCAAGCGTTATTTAATCAGCGAGCAAAAAGAAGAAAAATCGACTGCAGAATCTGCCGAATCCAACCGGATGCTGGGCATGGCTTTTCAGGGGCAGGGCCAGCTAGATATGGCGTTTGAAAAGTTGTCCAAAGTGCCTTTAGACGATGGGATGATGGGGGTTTTATATAACCTGGCGCTGGATTTTGAAAGAAAGCGGCAATTCAACAAGGCCGAAGCGGTTTACCAGTATATGGCAGGCCACAATCCCAAATACCGAGATCTGGAAGCCAAATTAAAACGTGCCCATCAGATGTCAGAAACCGTGATGCTGGGCGGTAGCTCAGGCGGCGGCGTCAATGGCAGCATGCTGCTGGAAGACGGCAGCGTAGAAAAACCCATGCTGGGGCGCTATCAGGTCGAAAAAGAACTGGGCAAGGGAGCGATGGGCATCGTTTACCTTGGCAAAGACCCCAAAATTGGCCGCGATGTGGCGATCAAAACCATGTCGCTCTCGCAAGAGTTTGAAGCTGATCAGCTGGATGATGCACGGCAGCGTTTTTTCCGGGAGGCCGAAACAGCCGGGCGGCTCAATCATCCCAATATCGTCACTATTTTTGATGCGGGAGAAGAGCACGACCTCTGTTATATCGCCATGGAATTTCTCAAAGGCAAGGATTTACTGGCCTATACCAAGGTGGACCATTTATTGCCATTGCTAGATTGTGCAAGTATTGTCAGGCAGGTTGCAGAGGCACTGCAGTATGCCCATGTGCAACACGTAGTCCACCGCGATATCAAGCCCGCCAATATTATGTATGAGCCCACCGAAAAAATCGTAAAAGTGACCGATTTTGGTATCGCTAGGATTACTGATTCAAGTAAAACCCGCACCGGCATGGTTTTGGGAACACCGTCTTATATGTCGCCCGAGCAGCTTTCGGGCAAAAAAATAGATGGCCGCTCTGATTTATTTTCATTGGGGGTCATGCTTTACCAGCTCAGTACCGGCAGTCTGCCTTTCACCGGAGAATCGATGGCTGAACTAATGTACAAAATAGCCAATGATGCACCGCAAGACCCCCGGCTGATAAACCCTCAATTACCACCCATGCTCGCCGCCATTATTATGAAAGCCTTACAAAAAGACGAAACCACCCGCTTCCAGACTGGCGCACACTTTGCGGCCGCGATGGCTAAGCTTGAAGCCGGATTACGCACAAGAGAAGCTAATGCTTAACCTCTCACAAGCGCTGGAAATGGCAGGCTTAACCGATTCCGGCCTGCATCGCGATCATAATGAAGACACCATTCACTTTAATGCTGAAAAAGGCCTTGTGGTGCTGGCCGACGGGATGGGTGGCTATAACGCCGGAGAAGTAGCCAGCGGAATCGCCGTAGAAATGGTGTGCCATGTGGTGCATGACGCAATGCAATCCAACTTTCCCCTGCACTTGCAAAGGCCAGACAGCCTTTGGCCCGCAGCACATGATGTGCTGATGGCGGCGGTGCATTATGCCAATCAGTCTATTTACGGCACGGCACAAAGCCAGCCGCAGTGTGCCGGAATGGGCACCACTCTGGTTTGTGCACTGTTTTATGATTCACGCCTTGCCGTTGCCCATGTGGGCGATTCCAGGCTCTATCGCCTACGGGGAGAAGAATTCACCCAGCTCACAAGAGATCACTCTTTTTTACAAGAACAAATAGACAGCGGCATCATTACAGCAGAAGACGCACGGCACTCCACATATAAAAACTTAGTCACCCGCGCGGTAGGAATAGAGAGTGGCGTACAGGCCGAATTACACGAGCATGCAGTATTGCCCGGCGATATTTATTTATTTTGCTCAGATGGCCTCAGCGATATGGCAGATGATGGCGATATTGCAGACACAATTACGGCTTTTAGCAGCAATATAGCGCTTGGCAGCAGGCAATTGATCCAGCTTGCCAACGATATGGGGGGAAAAGACAATATCTCTGCCATATTAGTAAGAGTAAAAGAAGCGTTCCCGGCCAATACTGGTTTGTGGTCAAAAATGAGTGCCTGGTTTACTTAGTCAGATTCTGTTTTAAGAGCGCTGCATTTATAAAAATGGCTCACTAAACAGGTCTTTTATCCAAGAAGAGAAACAAATTATGGCCAAAATCGTTCTTAGTCTGGACGGCGTTTTAATTAAAGAAATCAAGCTCAATAAAGAGCGGTTCACCATTGGCCGCCGTCCGAGCAATGATTTACAAATAGATAATCTTGCCGTATCCGGAGAGCACGCCGTATTAATCATGCAAGGCTCAAATGTACTGATTGAAGATTTAAACAGCACCAATGGCACTAAAGTAAATCATCAAGATATTCAAAAAGAGCGGCTGAAAGAAGGTGATGAGATTTTAGTAGGCAAACATATTCTGCGTTTTTACAGCGAAAAGCCAACAGAGAACACCGACTTTGAAAAAACCATGATGATGGGCCGCCCGCCTGTCATGGCGAAACCCGTGCCACCGCCCGCCCCGCCTGTTGCTGCAGATACCCCCGCTCCTGTGGCCCAAGCAATAGCGGACCATCCTTCGCCCGCTGCAGCCCCCCAGCCCGATTCGCTGATTCAGCAGCTGGGTGTCATTAAAGTACTCTCTGGAGCCAATACCGGCAAAGAGCTGGAGCTCAATAAAAAGCTCACAACACTTGGCAAAACAGGCGTGCAAGTGGCGGTCATTACAAAGCGGCCACAAGGCTATTTCCTGACCCACGTAGAAGGCGCACACCATCCCACGGTCAATAAAAAAGAGATTGGTGTACACGCTCATTTACTGCAAGAAAAAGACATCATCGAGCTCTTGGGCATCGAGATGACTTTCTTTTATCGCAGCTAAAAATGAAAGCCAGCTTCCGCAAACACTGGCCACAAGTATTACTCGGTGCACTGCTGCTGCTGCTGGCCCTGATGCACGTCCTTGGCACTCCCCGCCTTCCCACCCTCAGCCAGATAGATGTTTATCTTTACGATGTACGGTTAAGGCTGGGAATGCCCGGTGGCGTTGATTCAAGGATTGTGATTGTTGATATTGATGAAAAAAGTCTGGGCGAGCTTGGCCGCTGGCCATGGCGGCGTGATCATCTGGCAAAGCTGATCGATCAGTTATTCGATCACTATCAGATTAAAACCGTCGGCTTTGACGTGGTTTTTGCCGAGCCAGATGAAAGCTCCGGCCTTCCTGTTTTACGCAGAATGGCGGCCAATGAATTAAGCACAAACACCGCCTTTAAAAACGAATTAAACCGGCTAACCCCCGAGCTAGACACCGATGCGCGCTTTGCAAAAGCCCTGAATAACCGCTCTGTCATCACAGGCTTTTATTTTAGTAATGAAGCCAAAGCCGTTTCCAGCGGCGCCCTTCCCCCTGCCATTCTGAAAGCAAGCGATTTAGCCCCTGTCTCTAAGCAAATTGTGGGAGGGAAAAACTATGGCGGCAATTTACCCGGCTTGCAGCAAGCAGCTGGGCATGGCGGCCATTTTGTGCCCATTCTGGATAGTGATGGCATTGCCAGGCGCGTGTCATTAGTCGTAAAAATTGGCGAAGATTATTATCCTGCCCTCGGTTTAGCGCTCGCCAGAATGGCATTGGGCCAGGAAGCGTTCTCCCCAGTGATTGAAGAAAGTACTGAAGGTGTTTACGCACTGGAAGCATTTCGCTTAGGCAACCGGCGTTTGCCCGTGAATGAAAACGGCTGGGCGCTGATCCCCTTTAAAGGCCCGCAGGGAAGTTTTCCCTATGTTTCAGCAGCAGATGTTATTTCTGGAAAAGTAAGCCCTGAAATACTTAAAGATAAAATTGTTTTACTCGGCACCACGGCACCAGGCTTAAAAGACTTACGCGCAACCCCGGTAGGCGAATCTTATGCAGGGGTTGAGATTCATGCCAACTTGATTGCCGCGATTCTGGATCAGTCACTGCCCCAGCACCCCGGCTATTTATTTGGCGCGGAATTTTTGCTGCTGCTAATTTTGGGCCCACTGCTGATTTGGGTGCTGATCCGCTTCTCGCCACTTTTTGCCAGTGTATTTTGCCTGCTACTGATGCTTTTTCTGACTGCAGGCAATATAGCGCTCTGGCACTACGCCCATCTTGATATGCCGATGGCCGCATCTTTAATGATCATTGTTGGCCTCTACACCCTGAATATGGCCTATGGCTATTTCTTTGAAAGCCGCCGTAAACGCCAGCTCACCCAATTATTCGGCCAGTACGTTGTGCCTGAGCTGGTTGAACGTATGAGCGAAGATCCCGAGAAATACACAATGGAAGGCCAGAACCGCCCTCTTACCGTGTTATTTACCGATGTAAGAAGCTTTACCAAAATATCCGAAGGCATGCCAGCAGATGAGTTAAGCCGTTTTATGAATGAGTTTCTGACCGAAATCTCGACGGTGATCAGGCATCAGCACTTGGGAACCATTGATAAATACATCGGCGATTGCGTGATGGCCTTTTGGGGTGCCCCGGTTTTTGATCCCGATCACGCCCAGAATGCAGTACTGGCCTCTTTAGAGATTCAGGAAGCGATTCATCAGCTCAACCCCAAGCTGGCCGCACGCAACTGGCCTGCTATTTCTGTTGGCGTGGGCGTCAATACCGGCAATGTCACGGTAGGTGATATGGGATCGCAATTCCGGATGAATTACACCGTTATGGGCGATGCCGTTAATCTGGCATCTAGGGTAGAGAGCTTAACCAAATATTACGGGGTGAGTATTTTGGTAAGTGAAAACACCCGAAACGCCGCCCCAAACCTGGTTTACCGTGAAATAGACCGGGTACGCGTGATGGGCAAAACAGAGGCCGTTACCCTTTACGAGCCTCTGCCGCTTACCCGCCATGATGAAGCCGCCCTTATCCTCTTTCATGAAAGCCTCAAACTCTATCGTAAACAAGAGTGGGATCTGGCCGAAATGCAGCTGCTTAATCTGCAGAAAATAACAGCAGAAAACGAACATCATCTTTACAGTGTTTACTTAGAAAGAATCCAGAATTTCAGGCGTAATCCACCAGGTAGTAACTGGGATGGCGTACATCAATTCGACAGCAAATAGCAGGCTACTCGATGCACTTACGAATACTGGGGTGTAGTGGTGGAATAGGAGGTGCCAACCGCACCACGTCCTTTTTGCTCAATGATTCGATCCTGATCGATGCCGGCACAGGCGTGGGTGATCTGAGCTTTACGGCACTCACCCGTATTGAGCATATTTTTCTGACCCACGCCCATCTTGATCACATCGCCTGCCTGCCCATGCTGGCCGATACGATTTTAGGCAGCCGTAGCGCCCCGCTTACCGTGTATGCCAGTGAAGCCACTTTAGGGGTATTAAAAAAGCATATTTTTAATTGGGCAGTCTGGCCCGACTTTAATCAGATTCCCAGCCGCGAAGCACCTTTTCTGCGCTATGTCACACTCGATACAGGGCAATCTTGCCGGATAGAAGAATGCACCATTACCGCTATTCCTGCAGTTCACACCGTGCCTGCCGTGGGCTATCTGCTGGACAGCGGTAAAAACTCGCTTATTTTCAGCGGTGATTCAGTCTGCAGCCCTGCATTCTGGGACATCGTGAATGCCACTGAAAATCTCAGCCATTTAATTATCGAAACCGCATTCAGCAATCGGGAATACGAGCTGGCCAACGCCGCCAAACATTTTTGCCCGTTCACACTACTGGAGCAGCTCAAGCACCTCAGTCGCCCGTGCCAAGTATTGGTCACCCACCTGAAGCCCGCCGATTCAGAGCTGACCATGCAGGAAATACTGCGGGATAATATGAGCTTAAGCATCAGCAGATTAGAGCAAAACCAGCTGATCCATTTTTAATGCCAGCCCAGCGCATGCCCTATAACACTTTAAACCCTTGACCCTTATCGCCCCAAGCCATCCGTGAGTCATCATCATGAGTCAAAAAGACAGCGCCTTACGCTTTATGCATGAGCTTCAAAGCCTGACGAACCGCATTCATGCAACACGGCATATTGATGAGATTTTGCTGGAGATCAGCGGCGAAGCGTGCGCGGTTTTTGGCGCAGAACGCCTGACTATTTATGTGGCTAATGACACGGGCAACGAAATTATTTCCAGGGTTAAAACGGGGCTGGAAGGCTTTAAAGAGCTGCGGATCCCGGTGAATGATCGCAGCGTGGCCGGCTTTGTTGCCAATCATAAGCAGCTGGTTAATATCCGCGATGTCTACAACACCGAAGAGCTGACCAAATACAGCCCCACCCTGCAGTTTTTACAAGCCGTGGATAAACAAACCGGCTTTCATGCCAGAGAAATGCTGGCTGCACCTTTATTATCCGAAAACGATGGCACGCTGATTGGCGTAGTGCAGCTCATCAATAATAAGCAGCAGCACCCCTTTGAAAGCCAGACCGAAGATGGCATTCGCTTACTGGCAAAAACACTCGCCATTGCTTTACAACAAAGGCAACAACAGCCTTTTCCCTTTTCGCCCCAGCATAAGTATGGCGGGCTAGTTGCCGCCAATGTGATGACCCAGGCTGCACTTCAGGTAGCACTGCGTGAAAGCCACCGCGATAAAATCGATTTAGAAACATTACTCAGCGAAAAATATCAGGTGCCACTTGCGGCCCTTGGGCAATCGCTAGCGGGCTATTTTGGCGTGGCTTATGAAGCCTTTAAACCTGAAAGAGTAAAACCCTTAGATTTACTCAAACATATCAAACGGGAATACGCAGCAGAAAACGGATGGCTGCCTGTTGATGAGGAAAAAGAAGGCATTATTATCCTCACCACCGATCCAGAGCGTATTCGTGCCAGCCATACTGTTGCCCATGTGTTTCCCAATAAAAAAGCCATTTACCGGGTAAGCACCCGAGCTGAATTCCAAAAAACCCTGGATCTGTTTTTTGGCGAACAAAGTTTTGATAATAATATCGATGCCCTTCTTTCCACGATGGATGATGAAGACGCCGCCGAGCCTGTTTCACCCGAAGAAATCTCTGCGGCACAGGATAATGAGCTGGTCAAACTCGTCAATCAGATTATTGTTGAAGCCTATAAAACCGGCGTTTCCGATATCCATATCGAGCCCTCCCCCGGCAACGAAAAAACCCGTATCCGCTTTCGCCGCGATGGCTCTTTAGTGGCCTACAAAGAAGTGCCTGCCTCTTACCGCAACCCACTGGTCACGCGCATTAAAATCATGTGCGATCTGGATATCTCAGAAAAACGCAAACCCCAAGATGGCAAAATCAAGTTTAAAAAATATGTGCCCGGCTACGATATCGAGCTGCGCGTTGCAACCATTCCCACCCAGGGCGGTGTTGAAGATGTGGTGATGCGGATTCTGGCCTCGGGCGAACCCTTGCCGCTAGATAAACTGGCGCTATCAGAGCGCACCATCAGCAACCTGAAATCAGTGATCGCCAAACCCTATGGCCTGTTTTTTGTTTGCGGGCCAACCGGCTCGGGTAAAACCACCACCCTGCACTCGATTCTTAAGCACCTCAATACCCCCGATACCAAGATATGGACCGCAGAAGACCCAGTAGAAATCACCCAAAAAGGGTTGCGACAGGTTCAGGTTAATAATAAAGCTGGCCTGACTTTTGCCACCATTATGAAAGCCTTTTTGCGCGCCGACCCCGACATCATTATGGTGGGAGAAATGCGTGATAAAGAAACCACCAGCACAGGGATTGAAGCCTCGCTCACCGGGCATCTGGTGCTGGCCACCCTGCATACCAACAGCGCACCAGAATCAATTATCCGGCTGCTGGATATGGGCATGGATCCCTTTAACTTTGCAGATGCCCTGCTCGGCATTCTGGCGCAGCGCCTCGCTAAAAGACTATGTAAATGCAAAGAAGCCTATGAACCAGAAGAGGCAGAAATCAAGTCCATGCTAAAAGAATACAGCGAAGAACTAAAGCAAACGACCGACTGGCAGAAGAACCCCGAGCAGGCATCAGAGACCGTATATAAAGATTGGGTCACATCGTTTGCTAATAAAGAAGGGCAATTTACGCTTTACCGCGCCAAGGGCTGCGATGCTTGTAATAACACCGGCTATAAAGGCCGTTTAGGCCTGCATGAACTCTTAGTGGGCAGCGATAAAGTAAAAAAACAAATCCAAGAACATGCACGCGTCGCTGAGCTGCTCGCCACCGCACTGGAAGAAGGAATGCGGACTTTAAAGCAAGATGGCATCGAAAAAGTACTGCAAGGTCTGACCGATATGGCCCAGATTCGCAGCGTTTGTATCAAGTAAACCATCAATATATTCCGAGCAGCGGCCAAGCTAAACAAGAGCAAAAACACAAGCCGCCATCAGAATGGATTTGAATAATTAAATCGCAGCAGTTTGCGTTCAATTTGCTTTGCACGGACCCAACAGAGAAGCAATATGCTTAGCCACGATATCCTTCATGATCGTTTAGAGCAGCTTAATGCAATCGGGATTTCCCTCTCCTGCGAAAACCATATCGATAAACTGATGGAGACCATCCTGATTGCGGCCAAGCATCTGGTTAACGCCGATGCAGGTACGCTTTATCTGGTGAAAGAAGGGGCTTTGTACTTTGAAATTGTCATTACCGAATCACTGGGCATTGCCATGGGAGGCACCACAGGCCATCCCACCAACCTGCCCCCTGTGATGCTGCGCCACACCGATGGCACGCCCAACCTGAACAATGTGGTGGCCTGCGCGGTAAATAAAGACATCACCATTAATATTGAGGATGCCTATACCGCCGAAGGCTACGATTTTTCTGGCACCAAGCGTTTTGACGCCAGCGTGGGCTATCGATCCAAATCTTTTCTCACAGTGCCGATGAAAAACCACGAGCGGGAAATCATTGGCGTATTGCAGCTGATTAACGCCAAAGACGAGCACGGCGAGCTAAGTTATTTTGACGAAGACAGCCAGAGCATGGCCGAATCGCTTGCTTCACAAGCCGCAATTGCACTGACCAACCGGCGCCTGATCCACCAGCTGGAAGAGTTGTTTGAATCCTTTATCAATTTAATCAACTTGGCCATTGACGATAAATCACCCTATACCGGCGGCCATTGCCAGCGCGTTCCTGCTTTAACCATCATGATTGCAGAAGCCGTTAATAACGCCAATTACGGCAGCATGGCCGGTTTTACCATGGATAACCGCGATCGCTACGAATTAAAAATAGCGGGCCTGCTTCACGATTGCGGCAAAATCACGACTCCGGTGCATGTGGTAGACAAGGCTACTAAATTACAAACTATTTTTGATCGGATTCATTTAATTGATGCCCGCTTTGAAGTGCTCAAACGCGATGCAGAAATTGATTTTTTGCGCGGCAAATGCACTGAAACCGAATGGGAAACTCGCCAGGCGCAAATCGAATCAGACAGAACTTTTTTAAGGCACGCCAATACGGGCGGTGAATTTATGCCGGATAGCGCCTGTGATCGGGTAAAAGCCATTGCCCAGCAAAGCTGGCTTAGCCCGGATGGCATCATCAGCCCGTTTTTATCCGCAGAAGAAATAGAAAACCTGTCTATTGCCAAAGGCACACTCACCAGTGCCGAGCGCCAGATTATTAATCACCATATTGAAGTCACCATCGAAATGCTGGAATCCCTGCCATGGCCCAAGCATTTAAAAAACGTCGCCGAATTTGCCGGTGGCCACCATGAAAGAATGGACGGCAAAGGCTATCCGCGCGGCCTAACTAAAAACCAAATGAGTATTCAGGCCCGCATCATGGGCATCGCCGACGTATTTGAAGCCCTCACCGCGCGCGATCGCCCCTATAAAGACGGCATGAAGATATCCCAATCCCTCACCATCCTCGCCCGCATGGCAAAAGATCAACATATCGATGTGGATTTATTTGAAATCTTCGTCAAAGAAAAAGTATGGAAAAACTACGCCGAATTATTCTTGGGGCCATCGCAAATTGATGAAGTAGATGAAGAGAAATTATTGAGGATTGCCACTGGCAAAGATTAATCGATATATACAAAATACATAAAAAAACGGCCAGCAATTTGCTGGCCGTTTTTTTATCTGGTTTTCACAGTTTTTGCTCTGCAAAATGCACACGTTCAAAGTTGCTGCCGTATTCCAGAATGCTAATAAATTTTACTTTGATCATTCGTTCTCCATTCCATAGCTCGCACTGGCGGCCAGCTCTGAACCAGCCATTGGGCAGGAGCAGTGTTTGCGGGGCTTTCAGGGCGGGCATGGCGGGCAGCCAAACAATATTTGTGTATTCAGGTGTTGCCCTAGCGGGCTCGCAAGGCCGGATGGCGGCGGCTTTAGGCAGGCCCGGTAACAAGACTAGGCCCAGATGCAGATTGCCTTCGCTTTCTTCCAGCCAGCGCACCACGCCTGCTAAATAGCGGGCAGATGACTTCACCACCATCAGCTGATTCAGGCTGATACGCTCGCCCTGTGCAGCTGCACGGCTTAAGCGCAGGCCTTGAGCCGTTTCATTCACCACATCCCATAGCTCGATCGGTGGCAAAGGCTGCGGCTCATTACTTTGCCGTGATGGCGATAAATCACCAAAGAGGTGAATATTGATTAAATCACGGCTGCCTACTTTTACAGATTCTTCTGGCGGCGGGGTGTAATTGCCGTCAACCACATAACGATGCTGCGCGGGCAAAGCTAGGATCAGCGGCACGGTGCGTGGCTTAAGCTCGCGTGGTGCGCGCTCAGTGCCATGCTCGCACCAAAGCCGGTAAAGATCAGACAAAATATCCAGCGTTGCCTGCAGGCCCAGCTCGTTCCCCAAGCCCAGTTTTTCTGGTAATTCGCCCTGGCGAAGCAATTTAATACGTTTAGATAAAACCTGCGCCAATGCCAAGGTATCAATCTCGCGGATATCCGGCCCTTCTTTGGGCTGACCAAAACGCTGCGGGCTGCCAGGCTCTGCCAGATCAATCTGCAAAGGGGTTTTGCCCGGCAGTGCTGGCGCTTTAGGCGCAAGCTGGCTGCGCGTTGAAAATAGCTCCAGCATTTGGTCTATCCACAACAAACGCCGCAAGGTGTGCTGATTAGAATTGGCCGCAGAAAGCAGCAAGGTGTGGATAAAGACCGCTTGCACCGTGGTTAAATCCCCGACACTGAGCAGGCTATCTTTCACTTTTTTATCTGTAATCGCCAATTGCTCGGCATGCTGATAAAAACTGAATATTTTTACCCAAATTGCATCGGGTACTTTTCGCCCGACCATATAGTAGCAACGCACCACAAAACCCATACAGCGTACGGCACGCTCAGCAAGCAGGGGCAGAAACTCAAAGATGGGCGAATCATCGGCCTGGGCGTCTGTCCAGCAGCGGGCGTAGGCATCAGCCATGGCCTCCCACAGCTTACTGGCAGCCTGCCACTGTGCCTGCTCTGAATGACTCAGAGGCAGTGGCTTTGCGGCATATTCATGCGTTAAAGCAAACTGCACATCATGCACAGAGCTGCGTAAGATTTCTAATGATTTAAGCGCCTCCAGCGGGGCCATATTGCCTTCGGCCAGCGTTTCCATTGCGCCGCATAATTCTGCATGCGCCACGCGGGTATTCATCAGCGGCAATAAAATCAGCCAGTCTTTGGTGCTGCGTGCGTCGGTAAAAGGAACTTGGCTCATCGTTGTATGGCCTGCAAAGCGATTCTGAGCGCTAATAATTGTTTAGCAGATACTTTCGTTTCAGCATCCGGCTTAACGGCTTCTGCCCAAATGGGTGCAGGGAAATGTCTATCTTCTTTAAAGCGGGGAATAACATGCCAGTGCAAATGCGGCACCATATTACCCAAGCTGGCTAAATTAACTTTATCAGGCTGCAATGTGCTGCGTATGGCTGATTCCACAACAAAAACCAGCTGCATTAATCTTTGCCTGTCTTCGGCATTTAAATCACTGAATTCCGCCGTATGCTGTTTAAGGATAACGCGGCAAAAACCCGGATATCCCGCCTCATCAGCCAACACAACACGACAAAAATCATCCTGCCAGAGAATTTCTCCGCCGCTGTCAGAGCACAGTACACAATCTGAATTCATTACATTATTCCTGTTGATTTGCATCATTATAGGCTGAGCATTCGCCCAAATAAGCTGATGCTATTCTAACGCCGCCCCCCGGCTGCCGCTATCGGTAGCAACCATAACCTTACACCGTGAAAAATACATTTTATTTGGCACAGAATGTAACAAATCGCTCCCGCTCAGGCCGCCCAAAGTATTCAGAATCTCAGTACAATCATTTTTTAACCAAAATAATAGCCCATCCAATATGCAACTCTATTTATACGACAACTGGGAACGCCAATTACGGCCATTTCAAGCCATTCGCACCGATTGGGTTGGCTTGTACTGTTGCGGGCCCACTGTCTATGACTATGCGCATATCGGTAATTTACGCACTTATTTATTCGAAGATATTCTGCGCCGTACCCTGCAATTTAATGGCTATACCGTACGCCATATCGTCAACATTACCGACGTAGGGCATCTGGTTTCTGATGCCGATGAAGGTGAAGACAAAATGGAGCGCGGCAGCCGTAAATCGGGCAAATCCGCATGGGAGATCGCCGATTATTTCAGCGCGGTATTTAAAAATGATTTAACCACACTAAATATGCTGGAGCCCACACTCTGGTGCAAAGCCACCGAGCATATTGCAGAGCAAATTGCCTTTATCCAAGTGCTGGAAAAAAAAGGCTTTACCTACGCCAATAGCGACGGTATTTATTTTGATACGGCCAAACAAGACGATTATGGCTATCTGGCCCGCCTAAACCGCGATGGCCTCAATGCCGGCAGCCGCGTGGCGCTGGGCGAGAAGAAATCCATTACTGATTTTGCGCTATGGAAATTCAGCCCAGAGGGCAGCACCCGCCAAATGGAATGGGAAAGCCCATGGGGGCGCGGCTTTCCTGGATGGCATATCGAATGCTCAGCAATGTCGGCCAAATATCTGGAGCCTTGGTTTGATATTCATTGCGGCGGTGAAGACCATATTTCTATTCACCACAGCAATGAAATCGCCCAAAACCAAGCCTGCCACGGCACGCGCTTAGCTAACTTCTGGATGCACGGTTATTTCTTGCAGCTGGATGCCAGCAAAATGAGCAAATCCAGCGGTGATTTCCTGCGCCTGCAAACGCTAATCGACCAAGGCATTGATCCGATCGCCTACCGCTATCTTTGCCTGACGGCGCACTATCGCAGCCAGCTTAACTTTAATTGGGATGCCCTAAGTGGTGCACAAACTGCACTTGGTCGGCTGCGGGACAGTTACTTCGCCCTGCCCGATGGTGGCGAGTGCGATGGCGATTATCTGGTGAGATTCACAGAAGAAATCAACCAGGATCTCAATATTCCCCGCGCCATTGCTTTGATGTGGGAGCTGCTTAAATCCAATCTGGGCCCAAGCCATAAAAAAGCCACGCTGAACAAGTTTGATGAGGTATTGGGCCTCGGTTTAGCCGCTTGGCAACCTGCCATCGCAGCAGCTATTCCGGCAGAAATAGAGGCTTTAGCAGCCAAGCGCCAGCAATATCGCAAAGAAAAAAACTGGGCAGCGGCAGATCAGGTGCGCGGGGAGTTAAAAGCGTTGGGTTATGAGGTGGAAGATACAGCGGATGGCTGGATTGTGAAGAGCATTTAAACCGCATCTCCTGAGCAGGTGGCCGCAATGGCCGCCTGCAATAACTAACTGCGCTATTAATAACTTAAAAAATAAACACCTGATGGTAGTTTTAGCTGGTTCTGTTTAAATACAACTTAGCTAGCTTGGTGAAAACATGCTTTCAACATAAGAAGGAAAAAATGAACTTACTCTTTGTTTGGATAATGATTCTAATACCGGGCTTAATCATTAACTTTGTGATTCACAAATGGTGTTTAAAAAAACAAACAAAAAAATCTTCTGAAATTTGGCTGCTTATTATAAACGGTGTTTTCTTATCACCATTAATGGGTATCGCTATATTTTCAAACTCAGATGGCGGATATGGCGCAGGGCTGGGTGCCGTGCTTATATCCATGGCCAATACAGGCCTGAGTGTATTATTTATTATTTATGCAGCATTAAGTGATCGCCCTGAGCAAGCCACACGGCCACTAGGCACTGCCAATCCTGAATCAGATCAATTATAGTTTTTACTGCTTGGGATACGAATGTGATGGCAGATTCCTTTCCACTTTACGACTGTAATTTCACTTGCCTAGCGCCAATGATATTTACGGTGTTTTGGCCAATAACAAGTATTGCCCTCGTTGGGATGCTGATTATCAGCGCATTTCATATCAAAAAAGACTCAGGGAAAATATTGCTAACCAGCACTATCGTTCTCATATTTTGGTGGGCCAGTATTCTTATTTAAACGCTAACAAATGCAATACGTATTCCTTTGGTGAAGTTCTGAAGGCCGCTTGGTCATCATTTAATTTGCAGTTCTATCGCCTTAGCAAGGCGCTGAATTCCCTGCTTAATTTCCTCCGGCTCCAGGCTGCCGTAGCCTAAGCGCAATGCCTGAATGGCCTGGCCTTCTGCTGCGAAATCACTGCCGGGCAATACTTTCACCCCCTGCCTGCCTGCATCACTCTGCAAACGCTGCATATCCAGCGGCAGATTTATTTTTAACCACAAAGCCAAACCGCCACTGGGTAAATCAAAACTCACCTTATCCCCCATCAGGCTCTTAATTTCCTCCGCCATGATATTGCGACGGCTTTCATAAATGCGCAGCGCACGGCGAATGTGGCGTTTTAATTCTCCGCTTTGCATTAAATCGGTTACGGCCAGCTCGGTCACTGCATTTCCCTGCCTGTCGATCAGCATCACCTCAGCGGCGCAGCGATCAATAAAATCCTGAGGCCCAAAGACATAGCCCAGCCGTAAACCCGGTGCTAATACTTTGGAAAGCGAAGAAATATAAATCGCATTATCGGCAGTACTCATGCTCGCCAAGGGAAAAACAGGGCGATGAGCGAAATGAAACTCATGATCGTAGTCATCCTCAATAATCACAAAACCATAGCTGTCCGCCAGTGCTAATAGCTGCATACGGCGCTCTGGCGGCATCATTGTGGTGGTGGGGAACTGGTGATGGGGCGTCAGATAAATCGCTTTCAGGCGGTGCTGCTGGCAAAGCTGCTCCAGTTCATCCGGCCGCATACCTGACTCATCCTGACCAATTGCAAAGGTCTGTGCGCCCGCAGCCTGAAATGCCGCCCTCGCCGGCGGGTAGCTTAGCGCATCCAAAGCCACCGCATCGCCGGGTTTTAACAAAACACGCGCAGCAAGGTAAATACCCATCTGGCTGCCCCGCACCACGCACAATTGATTAAGACCCGCATTCAGTCCACGCTCCTGGCTGAGCATATCGCTAAGCGCCTGGCGCAAGGGCAATTCGCCACGCGGATCACCATAAGCCAAACGATTCGCCCTCGCCGTCGCGATTAAAGCCCTTCGGTAAGCCCGCCCCAGCACATCAAAGGGAATCAATCTGGAATCAGGCACGCCATCGGTAAAATCGATGAGATGCGACTCAAGCTCCGGCACTGCTTCCCTGATGATTTTTGCCTTGGCCACAGGCCGCTCTGTAGCGATCAGTGCGGGCAACACAAAAGTGCCGCGCCTGCCCTGAGTACAAAGCCAGCCTTGGGCAATCAGCTCATCAAACGCCTGAATCACCGTCTTGCGGTTTACACCCAGCTGGCGGGCGACCTCCCGCGAGCCAGGCAGTGCGCTGCCACCCGTTAAGCGCCCCCTTTGAATTTCATCCACGATGTATTGGGCAATTTGCAGATGCACAGCAAGCCCCGCTTGCCGGTCAATCTGCAGTAATAAGGACCAGGGGCGCAGCATGGCTTGCTCACAGAAATAACTGGACCATCTATATTATCAAATCTGGAGGTTTTTAATGGTCCAATAGCAGGCTAGAGTTTGGTTCTTGAAGTGAGCAAACCACAGCGATCTAAAAAAGGCGCCATGCAAAACAATCCAGCCATTGAGCCACACGCTAAAATTTTATATCCACAGGCGCAAACCCAGGCAGAAATTAGCGCCAATTTGGCGATGGTCAAAGATAAAATATCGGCCGCCTGCCTTAGAAGTGGCCGCAACCCTGATGCGGTTCAATTACTTCCGGTCAGCAAAACGATTCCTAGCTCACGCATTCAAATGGCCTACGCTGCGGGATGCCGTGCAATGGGCGAAAATAAAGTGCAGGAAGCGCAGGAAAAAGCCGCCTCTACGCAGCATTTAGCGGATTTACGCTGGATAGTAATCGGCCATTTGCAAAGCAATAAAGTCCGCCAGGTCTGCCGCTTTGCCTCCGAATTTCATGCGCTGGACAGCCTGAAACTGGCTCAGGCACTGGAAGATCAATTACAAAAAGAAGGCCGTGCGATGGACGTGCTGGTGCAGGTCAACACATCGGGCGAGGCCAGCAAGTATGGTTTGCAGCCCGCAGCAACCGTCGCATTTTTGCACAGTTTAAAAGATTTTAGCGCGCTCAAAGTACGCGGACTGATGACGCTGGCCATGCTCTCTACCCACAGCGATCAAGTCAGAAGCTGCTTTCAAACCTTGCGTAGTTTGCGGGACCAGCTGCAACAAAATACGCCCCAACTCTGCGAGCTTTCCATGGGAATGTCTGGCGATTTTGAGCTGGCCATTGAAGAAGGTGCCACCATTATCCGGGTCGGCCAGGCTATTTTTGGAGCAAGGGCCACAAGCGACCAATATTATTGGCCTGAAAAACAAGCAAAGGTGCAGCAAGAATGAAAACCGCTATCGTTATCCGCCATGTTTTATTTGAAGACTTCGGCATACTTGCGCCCCTATTGCAGGAGCATGATTTTGCTATTCGCTATTTGGAAGCAGGACTGGATGATCTGTCCCCCGCCGGGCAGGCCGATTTATTGATCGTCTTAGGCGGCCCTATCGGCGCATTCGACGAGGATAAATATCCCTTTATTCTGGATGAGCTGGCGGTGATAAAACACAGGCTAAGCTTACAAAAATTCACGCTGGGAATTTGCCTGGGCGCTCAGCTAATGGCGCGTGCCTTAGGGGCTGCAGTTGCACCTATGCAGCAACAAGAAATTGGTTTTAGCCCACTCACACTTACGGCAGCCGGAGAGAAATCTCCTCTTCTCGCCTTACAAAATCAGCCGGTCTTACACTGGCATGGCGATCAGTTCACTATTCCTCAGGGTGCAACACTGCTGGCCGCTTCAGCGCAATGCCCCCATCAGGCTTTCTCGCTGGGTGATTATGCTCTGGCGCTGCAATTTCACGCCGAAGCCGATTGCCAGCGAATCGAGCAATGGCTGATCGGCCATGCCGCGGAGCTGGCGATGGCAGGCACAGAGCCCAGCTTATTGCGTAAGCAAGCGGCAGAGAATGGCGCAACACTTAGCTCCGCCTGCAGATCACTGTTTACACAATGGCTCAGTCAATTACCCAACAATGCAACCATTCTGAATCGATAAAAATTAATCGAAAAATACCCCGGCAGGAATAGTGCCATTCACTTAAGGGCTTTGGCCTAAGCCTCCCCCTTTGAAAAAGGGGGACTGAGGGGTATTTTTTTTGAACTGGCTTTGTTTTGCGCTTTTTTATCAACAAGACGCAGTGCTAAATCCCTCCTGGCCCCCCTTTTCAAAGGGGGGAACAAGTGCATCAAACTGATGCAGATACGCTCAATTGGCTTAAGTGAACGGCCCCCGCAGGACCGGCTTTAACAGCGAACGCAGCGTTTTTGACAGCGCTTTCGCGGCTAAAGCCGCTCCTGCCAAGGTGCAATTCAGAATTGCGTCTAACAAAGGACACCACCATGAATAAATACCGCCTGCAAATCTGGCAATACGATCGCTTATGGGGCAGCTTTGAAAGCGAAGGCCCTCAGGCCAAATTTGCCATACAAGATATGCACCATCGCCTGCCAGCAGAGCAGGGCTTTCAATTTAAGCTGTTTATTGCCCGTAATGAAAAGCGAATCATCGAAAGCGGCCCGGCAGGAATACGATTACTCGCCGCAGAAGTGCTCTATGAAGAAATAGCCTGGCCGCTGCTGATTCATCAGCCAGAATAAAAAAATGGGCACAATATGTGCCCATTTTCTAGTGCTGACGAATCTGCATAAGCATCAAACCACTTACAGCAGTACCCGCTCAATCCCGCCGTTACGCGCTTTTTCTACATACTCCGGCATCCAGTTTGCGCCTAAAACCGTTTTAGCGATTTCTACCACGATGTAATCAGCGGTGGTGCCTGAATCGTCGTTATAGCGGCTCAAGCCTTGCAGGCAAGACGGGCAGGAGGTGAGGATTTTGACCGGTGTTGCAGCTCCCGATTCGGCGCGTAGTTTGTCCGCGCCTTTTTTCATTTCCTCTTCTTTTCTAAACCGTACTTGCGTAGCAATTTGCGGTTTAGATACGCCAAAGGTGCCGGATTCACCACAGCACCGGTCATTCAGCTCTACTTTCTGCCCCATCAGCTCATTCGCCACGTCGATGCCTTTATACGTCTTCATCGGGGTGTGGCACGGCTCGTGGTACATATAACGATCACCACTTACGCCTTCCAGTTTCACGCCTTTTTCCAGTAGATATTCGTGAATATCCAACAGACGGCAGCCAGGGAAGATCAGCTCAAACTGATATTTTTGCAGCTGATCCATACAGGTGCCGCAAGACACAATCACCGTTTTGATATCGAGGTAATTGAGCGTGGTAGCAAGGCGATGGAATAACACACGGTTATCCATGGTGATCTTATCGCCTTTGTCTTTCTCACCGCCTGATGTTTGCGGATAGCCGCAGCAGAGATAGCCAGGCGGCAGCACGGTTGTCGCTCCTACATGCCAGAGCATAGCTTGCGTGGCTAAACCCACCTGACTGAATAAGCGCTCTGAACCGCAACCAGGGAAGTAGAACACCGATTCTTGCTCTTCTGGTCGATTAAGGCGTTGTGGGTCCCGAATCACCGGCACCACGGTTGAATCCTCAACATCCAGCAAGGCGCGGGCGGTTTTCTTTGGCAAGCCCCCTGGCATAGGCTTGTTAATAAAATGGATCACCTGCGTTTTGATGGTCGCCTTGCCCACGGTGGCGGGCGGCGTTTTCAGGGCGGGTTTGAGTAAACCCATGCGCTTAGCCACGGCATGCGCTAAACGCTGGCCTTTATAGCCCCACTCGATCGTTACCTTGCGAATCAGCTTGATGGTGGCGGGGTCTTTTATGGTTAAGAAACCCATACCCAAGGCAGTAACAGGGTTGAATTTCTTTTTCCCTTCTTTGCGCAAGAAATTACGCATGGCGATCGATACATCGCCAAAATCGATATTCACCGGGCAAGGATTAACGCAGCGGTGACACACCGTGCAATGGTCGGCCACATCCCCCAGCTCGTCAAAATGCTTGAGCGACACGCCACGGCGCGTTTGCTCTTCGTATAAAAACGCTTCGGTGAGTAAACCGGTAGCCAGAATTTTATTACGCGGGCTGTACAGCAAATTAGCGCGCGGTACATGGGTGGAGCAAACCGGCTTACATTTACCGCAGCGCAGGCAGTCTTTTACGCTATTGCTGATCTCGCCGATATCGGATGCTTCCAGAATCAGCGACTCAGCCCCCAGCAGGCTAAATGATGGCGTGTAGGCATTGGCCAAATCCGCGCCCGGCATCAGCTTGCCTTTATTAAAGTGGCCGTTGGGATCAACACGCTGCTTATACGCTTCAAACGGGGCCAGCTCTGCGCGCGTCAAAAACTCATATTTAGTGATACCAATGCCATGCTCACCGGAAATCACGCCGTTTAGATTGCGGGCCACGCCCATAATCCGCGCCACGGCGTGGTGAGCGCGTTGCAGCATTTCGTAATCGTCGGAGTTCACAGGGATATTGGTATGCACATTGCCATCCCCCGCGTGCATATGCAAAGCAACCCAGGTACGGCCTTTCAGGACTTTCTGCTGAATGGCAAATACCAGCTCCATAATGGATTTATCGGTGCGGCCAGAAAACAGTGTTTCCAACTCGCCCAATAGTTCACGCTTCCAGCTGACCCGCAGCACAAAATCACGCAGCGCTAAAAAGACACTTTGCGGAATATCATCGCCAATCAGCTCTTTTTCCAAGGGCATGGTTGGAAATGCAGCACGATACAGCTCAAATGAATCATCCAGGTGATCAAAAATCCACTGCCAGTGCAGGCGGGATTTAGCAATCAAATCAAGGGCAGTTTCGCGTCTGTCGCCAATAAATTCTTCGGCGCTGACTGGCGCATCCCCTGCATCCACCGGCAGGCGGCCATGGGCAAAGAAATCTTGCAGCTTGTCGAGTAACTCCAGCTTGCTGGTCAGCGACAGCTCAATATTGATGCGCTCAATCGCGTCAGAATATTCACCAAGGCGTGGCAGCGGGATCACCACGTCTTCGTTCACTTTAAATGCATTGGTATGGCGGGCAATCGCCGCGGTGCGGGCGCGATCGAGCCAGAATTTTTTACGCGCTTCCGGCGTAACGGCCACAAAGCCTTCGCCACCACGCACATTCGCCAGCTGCACCACATGGCTAGATGCCTGGCCCACTGCGTCTTCATCATCAGACACCAGATCGGCAATCAGCACCATTTTGGGTCGGCCTCGGCTTTTAGCCTTGGTGGCATAACCTACGGCGCGCACATAGCGCCAGTCCAGATGCTCTAAACCGGCCAACTGCACACTGGGATGTGCATCCAGATAATTTTTGATTTCCACAATCGAAGGCACGGCACGGCTGACTTCGCCAAAGAATTCTAGGCACACCGTGCGCACATGCGCTGGCATACGATGCAACACAAAGCGGGCGCTGGTAATCAGCCCGTCGGTGCCTTCTTTCTGAATACCTGGCAGGCCGGAGAGGAATTTATCCGTTACATCTTTACCCAGGCCTTCCTTACGGAATTTGCTGCCCGGGATCACTAGGTTTTCATCGCTGATCAGCGTTTTGCCATCAGGCTTAAATTTGCGAATCCGGAATGTGGCTTGTTTGGCATCATGGATCTTGCCCATATTGTGATCCATGCGCTCGATAAACATCCAGTTGCCATCCGGATCAACCATCTTCCATGACACCAGATTATCCAGCGCCGTGCCCCAGAGTACGGCTTTTTTACCCCCCGCATTCATCGCCACATTGCCACCAATACAGGAAGCATCGGCTGAAGTAGGGTCCACCGCAAAGGCTAAACCTGCGGCCTCGGCTGTTTCCATCACGCGGCGGGTAACGACACCAGCGCCGCACTGAATGGTGGCCACTTTGCCAGCCACACCGGGGATTTCGCGGTATTCAACGCCGTTATGCTGATCGAGCTTTTCTGTATTGATCACAGCAGAAAGCGCCGTGAGCGGCACCGCTCCACCGGTATAACCTGTACCACCGCCACGCGGGATAATGGTTAGGCCAAGCTCGATACAGGCCGCCACCAAGGGGGCCATTTCCTCTTCGGTGTCAGGGGCAAGCACCACAAAGGGGTATTCAACGCGCCAGTCGGTGGCGTCCGTGACATGGCTAACCCGCGCTAGGCCATCGAAACAAATATTGTCATTACGGGTAATGCGGCCCATTTTTTTGAGCACTTTACGCCGCAGCAGGGCCACATCGATAAATTCGCGCTCAAAGCGCTCTACCGCCTCACGGGTGCGATCAATTAATAACGCAACCTGTGTGTTTTCTTGGCGACGTTTTTCGATCTCGTGCACACGGTGGTGCATGGCTTCGGCCAGCATATTCAGGCGTTTAGGATTATCGAGTAAATCGTCCTGCAGATAGGGGTTACGCTTCACGACCCATATGTCGCCCAATACTTCAAACAGCATCCGCGCAGACCGGCCGGTTTTACGTTGCTGACGTAAATCATCAAGCACCTGCCAGGCGTCTTCTCCCAGCAAGCGAATCACAATCTCACGATCAGAGAACGAAGTGTAGTTGTATGGAATTTCGCGCACACGATCATGCACAAGCTGCGGTGGGAGGGGAATAGTAATAGGCTCGGCCATGGGGGACTCTTAGGGCTTGCGGGGTCATGGGAGTGTTGATTTTAACGGAAAACCCCCATGCTTATAGCCCCATTTTTTTTGGGGACATATGCTCCCAGCCCTTAAACACCCGTTTTCACTGGTTTAGTCTTGTTTAAAAAGCATAAAACCAGCACAAGAATGCAACAGAATGGTGTACTTTTACTACCTTTTTTGCCCTAAAAATCGTGTAGGGAACATTCATTTTCCCTAAACCACCACACGGTTTCTGCCCTGCTGCTTTGCCTGATATAAACACTGATCAGAACGGCTTAGCAGGGCTTCAAGCGAAAGATCATCCACAATACTGGCAATCCCCACGCTAATCGTAATATTGAGTTCAGGGTGTATTCTCGACCAAATCCATGCATCTACTAAGCTGCGAAGCCGCTCGCCCACCTCAGTTGCGGCCACCCCTTCGTGATTAGGCAGGAGCACCACAAACTCCTCGCCACCATAACGCCCTACCAAATCATCCTGCCGGCAGCCTGATTTAAGCAGCGCGGCAATTTGCCTTAACACTTTATCCCCTACCGGATGGCCACAGCCATCATTCACCCTTTTAAAGTGATCCACATCAATCATTAATACAGATAAGGATTGCTGATTCTGCCGCTGCCTTTGAAACAGCTCACTACCCTGCTCTTCCAAACCACGGCGATTTAAAATACCGGTGAGGCCATCGTAGCTGGCCAGCCGCTCCACCCGCTGTATTTCCTTATGCTGGCTGGCACGCTGGCGGCGTAGATCGGCGTTTTCCAAGCGTGCACTTTCAATCTCTAATTGCATTTTCATGGCTTGCAATTTATGCGGAGAAAGCTGGCTTTTTACTGCTTGTTGCCCATGATGAAAACGCTTGAAATGAGCGAGGGCAAGTTTAAAATCACCTTTTAGTTCGGCTAAATCCGCCATCAATAATTCAAATTGAAAAATAAGATTAGCAGCACTTCTTAATGTGGCGTGCAATAAGCCCTGAGCTAAATAAGCTTCAGCCGGTTGTACATCGCGCCTTGAAAGGCTGATTTTTCCTAAAGCCAAATAATTGGCAGCCATGCCCCATTGGTTTTCCAGCTGCAAATTCAGCTTTAATGCGGCAAGCAAATTGCGCCGGGCAATTTGATATTTACCCAGCCCCCACTGTACTTGTCCTATTAAGCACAGTGCTTCGGAAACATATTCCAGATGATTAGCCCTTTTTGCATAAAACAAACCCTGCTGCAAAATAGTTAAGGCTTGGTCATATTCCAACAGGCTTAGATAATCGCCACCCAAATTGATATAAAGCAGCGCACACAATTGATCATTATTTATTTTAGAAACGAATTCAGCAGCCTGTTTATGGTGTTCTAATGCAGCAACAAAATCATCATGAGCATAGTAGATTTGTCCAAGCCCAATCTGAGCCTGAATATAAGCATGATCATCAGATAAATTAAGGGATAAATCCAGACAATATGACCAATACTGCAGGGCCAAATCATATTCGCACTGACAATAATATGCAGCTGCTATTTCCAGTAAAGAATCAACGATATGTGCGTGTAATGCATGCTCTTCACCCAGCATTAAACTGTGGCGCATTAAAGCAATGCTCTCTTCAAAGTAAGGGTCTCTGGCTAATGCCCGCGCGTGATTTAATAACCCCTGGGCATAACCCAAATGATACTCAATTTGCACAGCCAGTTTACATGCCTGCTCTGCCAGCTCGAGTGCGCTTTCTTTATTGTGCAAACACATCTGTCGGGCGCGAAGATTGATATTATCAATCACATCGTAGCTAAGCATGAGAGGCATCAAACTCTTTTTTTTGGCTTACCATCAAATTAGAACACTCTAATCGATAATATCAAGAAAAATAACAATATACGGACTAAATAAAAAAACTTACAGATAAGAATGAAAGATATTTAAATTAATTTATTCACAGAATAAGGATTAACTAGGTACAAGCAAGTTCATTTCCATTGATCTTAACTGCGCCGATGCAGATTGCTCTAAAAGCACTGCGCGTAAATTTTTATGCGTGATGTCATGTTTTTCATGCAAGTCTGGCTGATTCATTTTTTGATAGGCTGCCGCAAAGGTTTCATGAATTTCAGCCAATAAATACTGCGATTCCATCGCCTCTGCCAGGATAAATGCACGCTGCAGCTCATCCAGCGCTGCTTCATATTCTGCATTAGCTAAAGAGCAGCGGCCCAGTGCTAATAAATTAGCCGCCTCATTCCAGGTATTGATATGCAAGCGGTTAATTTTAAGTGCCACCAGAAAATTCATTCTGGCTCTTTCTATATCGCCACGCGCTAATCGAATCAAACCAAATACGCTATAGACTTCTGCCTCCAGCTCATAATTGCCTTCTGCTCTGACCAGAGGCAGTGCTTGCCTAGCAATTGACATTGCATCATCTAGGCGATTTAAGCGAAATAAATCAACCGCGATGTTTATCAGGCAAATACTTTGGTAATTAGCATCATGTTCGGCTTTAGCTAAATCCTGCGCTATTTTATGATGAATTAGTGCAACTTCAAATTGCTCATGGGCATAATATAGCTGCCCTAAGCCTATATGCGCACAAAGCCGCTGAGTTGTTTCGATTGCCTGTGCAGAAAGCTCAAGACAACGGCACCAGTATCTTGCCGCGCTTTCGTATTCACCCAGTGTATAAGCGTGCCTGCCCATCAATTGCAGCGCCTCGCCACGCCACACACCCAGCTCATCGGTTTCAGCAATATCCAGAACTTTATCTAGGATATCGATCGCCTCCCGGTGCCGGCCAAAAAGTTGTAAAACGCTGGAGTAAACGGTCAGTGCTGCGGCCTCGCTAAAACGGCAACCCATTTCAACGGCCAAATCTCTGGCCTGCGTCGCAAAAGCAAGTGAATCAACGCTGCGCGAAGAGATTAACTTTTTAGCTTGCTGAATGAGCTGATCAACCGAGGACACAAGCATTATTTACACCAAGTTGACGGATTGATTACGAGCGTATTTTAACACTTATAAAACACTGAATCTATGCGCAGTGCAGCATGACGCGATCTGCCAAAGGCTTCCCATGAGCTTGCGGTTTTACATCGCTATGAAGCACGAAAGCAGGTGCTTTTAGCCGGATACAGGCCGTTTGATAGCAGCCGTATTCATACTCTGCCAGTGTTTTATTTCCGACACGCTGATAGGCCATAGAAAGTAATTGATGAGCGTCCATAGCCTGACTGGCAAACCCCATTTCTGCCGCCAGCTCTTTTGCATTTTTAAAGCAGGAAATCGCTTCATCCATTTGTTCGCAGGCTAAGAAAATCCTGCCCTGCAGCAACAATTGCACAACATCTCCCCAACGCCATTCTTTGCAGCTTGCTTTTGCCTGTGCCAGCCTGAGCCTAGCGGCATCCAGGTTATTCGTTTCCAGCGCAATTTTTGCCATATAGACATAAATTTCACCAATCAATTCCGGCGCACAAGCCTGCTGAGCATAGGGATACGCCATCACTAAGGCGTGCTGGCTTTCATGCCATTGGTTTAATTTAAAAAATGCGGACGCAAGGTTAATCCATGCTCTTGCATGTAAAAGAGGCGGCATTTGCTGGTTTAATAAAGCAATTGCTTGCTGATGCTGCGCCAGAGACAACTCTATTTCACCATGAGCAAACTGAATCATGCCCATACCAATATGAGCATTGAGTTTGGCAATATCAGAAAACGAAGCCTGTTTTAAGCAATCAGACCAATATTCAGCAGCTTCAGGATAATCACCCAAAGAGTAATAAGTGAGTGCGATTTCTTGCAGCAGAGATTCCATGACTAAATTCTGACCGCTTATCTCGGACTGCGTTAAGGCCTGAAATAAAAGAGACAGAGACTCGTCAATACGGCCAAAAGAAAATAGCAGGCGAGCATACGTGAGCGTAAGACGGGCCAGCAATTCAACATCAGAAAGCTTACAAGCACAAAATAAAATCCAAGCCTCTTCCGCATAAGCCAGTGCAGCGGCTGGATCAAGAGAAGCTAAGCGGTCAGATTCGCTTAATAATCTTAATATTTCAGCATGTTGAGGCATATTGAATTGAGCAGGAAGAGAAGCTTGTGAGAGTATTCTGTTTGATTCTCTGACTCAACAATCTTTGGCAAAAACTGACAAATTCATTAAAAATTAATACACTATTTACTTGCTAAACAATCAGCCTAAGGAATATCTGCGTAAGGCATACGTCGTAATACTATGCTTGTTTTACGCATTAACTTACGATCCGATCTATTTTTATCAAAGTAGCGTGGGTTAGTCACCATAGAAGCCAGCTTGGCCGATTGGCTGGCTCCTAAGCGGGCAGCAGATGTTTTGTAGTAATAACGAGCAGCCGCTTCTGCTCCAAACACGCCATTTCCCCACTCGATTACATTCAGATAAATCTCAAAAATTCGCTGCTTATCTAAAATCGCTTCGAGCATCACTGTGATAATGGCTTCTTCAGCTTTTCGAAACGGGCTGCGGGCGCTGGATAAAAACAAATTTTTAGCTAGCTGCTGGCTGATCGTCGAGCCTCCTGCCACGATGCGGCCCTTTTTAATATTTTTTTCCCATGCAATCTGCATTCCTTCCCAATCAAAACCTTCATGATCCAGAAATTTGGCGTCTTCACTGGCCACCAGAGCGCGTTTCAGATTGGGCGAAATATGTGTGTAATCCACCCACTGATGGCGTAATACGGCCTCTGGGTTTTCTTTTTGAATTTGGCTGAGTTGCTCGCGCATAAAAGAAGTCGCCGATGGATTAATCCACTTCCAGGCTAAAACATGCGCAAAAATCCACAGATTCCACAATAAAAATAAAGCAAAAATACCGAGCAAGATTCGGCCTGCCCAGCCAGCAATTGAGCGTTGTGCCATTACAATGCTGCCCTCATGCTATTTAATACAGGCAGCACATCCGGACGCAGCCCGGTCCACAAATAAAACGCCTCTGCCGCCTGCCCCACCAGCATGCCTAAGCCATCCACGCATTGCGCCCCGGCCAGACGGGCGTCCGCCAGAAAAGGGGTCTCTCCCTTGCCATACATCATGTCATAAGCCAAAGCACCATCCGCAAATACGCCAGCAGGCAAGGCCAGAGACTGCCCGGATAAACTGGCCGAAGTGGCGTTGATGAGCACATCAAATGCGCCTTCAATTGCAACAAATGCAGAAGCATGAATATGCAACGACTCACCCGTAAAACGCTGCGCCAGGGCATTTGCCCGCTCAGGCGTGCGATTAGCAATACTCAGGCTAGCAGGTTGCTCAGCCAATAAGGGCTGCAATACCCCTGCGGCGGCTCCGCCTGCGCCCAGCACCAAAATCCGTTTTCCCTTTAAGGACCCATATCTGAGTAAATCACTGACTAAACCTGCACCATCTGTGTTATCGCCCAGCCAGCTGCCATCGGGATTTACTTTCAGCGTATTCACAGCACCCGCTGCTGCTGCACGCTCTGTCAGCGCGGTACAGAGGTGAAATGCTTCTTCTTTAAATGGCACCGTAATGTTTGCGCCCTGCACGCCAGACTCGGCGAAATCAGCAATGGCCTCTACAAAACCATCAAGGGGCACAAGGCAGCGCTCATAAGCAAAGTTTTCTAAACCAAATTGAGCGGCAAAGGCAAGATGAATCTGCGGAGATTTGCTGTGTGCAATTGGGTTACCCAAAACAAGATATTTCATAAAGCGTCCATATAAAGCCAGTTGGCATCCATCCGGATAAGGGATGCAAAAAGGCTCTGATCAATTCAAACATTCATGTCTGTTAAGCAGGGGAAATGGCTCTGAAGTACGCGACCGTTTAATTTCCTTGAGACTCACCTGAATTACTTTCTAGCCCTGAGTCCAGGCCAATCCGGCCGCTTTCCAGCCATTTACCTGCCCACGCTGTCCCGCAGCATTTTTATCTCCTTCAAAACCTTCCAGAATATTGAAGGCATTGCTATAGCCGTTCGCCGCAGCAAGTGCAGCAGCATCGTGCGAGCGTGCACCAGTGCGGCAAAGAAACATCACCACCGCCTGCGGATCAACCGTTGCTTGCAAAGCCGCCAGAAAACCAGGATTAAGCTCCATTTTGGGGTATTGCTTCCACTCATTCATTTCTGAATCAGGCACAAAGCCTACAAACTGCCATTCTGCGTGGGTACGCACATCCACAAGTTTTGCAGCAGGATGCGCGGCCAATAAGGCGGCAGCTTCAGCAGGAGTCAGCGCACCCTGGTAAGGTAAATTTGATGCGACGGCACGTTCATGGGCTTGTTGCAAGATAGTATCGACAGCGCTCATTACACTTTCTCCTGTTGAAAAGACACAAACCGCATATTTTACCCTCAGCCGCGGGCTGTGTTAGATAAGTTTGTTTTAGCTGAAAGGAAACTAAGCCAATAAGCGTTAGTCGGATTACAATCTCTGCAGTTTTAAAAAAAAACTTCATCTCAGCAGATAGATTTCTGCAGGCTTAAAAACCTAAGATAAGATCGGCACGAAACAGTGCTGGCATCGCACCAAAAAAGCACGCAAGATACGTTTTGCTCACCATAATGGTGCGTAAGTAGTTCACCCAGGTCGCCACTAAGCACTTATGGCACAATGGATGCAACCGTTTTAAAAATTGGCATAGTTATTGCTAAATGAACTTGTATACCGGCAACACCGGCGCCCGATCACTTTTACCCTCGCAACATTTTTGGAGAATCCCAAGATGGCAGTAGCCGACGTTCTCAACCTTATTCAGGAAAACGGCATCAAGTTTGTTGACCTGCGTTTCACCGACACCATGGGCAAAGAGCAGCACGTTACTGTTCCTTCGCACGTTGTTGACGAAGAATGGTTCACAACTGGCCATGCTTTTGACGGCTCTTCGATTGCGGGCTGGAAAGGCATTCAGGCATCTGACATGCTGCTGATGCCAGATGCATCCACTGCCAATGTTGATCCTTTCTACGATGAACCTACTGTATTTATGACTTGTGATGTGGTCGAGCCAGATACAGGTAAGGGCTACGATAGAGACCCACGCTCGGTTGCTAAGCGTGCTGAGCAGTACCTGAAAGCCACTGGCTTGGGTGATACCGCTTTCTTTGGCCCAGAACCAGAATTCTTTATTTTTGACGGCATCCGTTTTGGCTCAGACCTATCAGGCTGCTTCTACAAAATTGAATCTGACGAAGGCGCTTGGGCAACTGCCAATAAAGTGGAAGGCGGCAATAAAGGCCACCGTCCACGCCTGAAAGGCGGTTACTTCCCAGTGCCTCCAGTTGATAGCCACCAAGATATCCGCGCCACTATGGTGCTGATTCTGGAAGAGCTGGGCGTGCCGGTTGAAGTGTTCCACCACGAAGTCGCTAACGCGGGCCAGAACGAAATCGGTACTAAATTCAGCACCTTGGTACAACGTGCAGACTGGACTCAGATTCTGAAATACGTGGTGCATAACGTGGCTGACCAATACGGCAAAACAGCCACCTTTATGCCTAAGCCTATCGTTGGCGATAACGGCAGCGGTATGCACGTTCACCAATCGGTTTGGAAAGATGGCAAAAACTTGTTTGCAGGTAATGCCTACGCAGGTTTGAGCGAATTTGCCCTGTTCTACATCGGCGGTATCATCAAGCACGCTAAAGCTTTGAATGCGATTACCAACCCAGGTACAAACAGCTACAAGCGTCTGGTTCCGCATTATGAAGCGCCGGTTAAATTGGCTTACTCTGCACGCAACCGCTCTGCTTCGATCCGTATTCCACACGTATCGTCAGACAAAGGCCGTCGTATTGAAGCGCGTTTCCCAGATCCATTGGCTAACCCATACCTGTGCTTCTCTGCCCTGTTGATGGCTGGCCTTGATGGCGTGCAAAACAAGATTCACCCAGGCGATCCAGCAGACAAAAATCTGTATGACCTGCCACCAGAAGAAGACAAGTTGATCCCAACCGTGTGCGCATCCTTGGATGAAGCACTGGACGCACTGGATAAAGACCGTGAGTTCCTGACTCGTGGCGGCGTATTCAGCAATGAATGGATCGACAGCTATATCGAATTGAAGATGCAAGAAGTTAACCGCATCCGCATGAGCACTCACCCGGTTGAGTTCGATATGTACTACAGCCTGTAATCTTTTGATTCGCTGTAAAAAGCCCGCACGGATTAACTCGTGCGGGCTTTTTTATGGCCACAGCCATGGCTAAACTGCGACTTCTTACCCGCCAATCACCTTATTCCGCCCGCTGGCCTTCGCCTGATACAAACGCTCATCAGCTAATTTTAAAATATCCTCAGGATAAGCAAGCTGCTCGCCACTCACCGTTGCAACACCAATACTGACGGTAATTACCCCTGCCACAGAGGATTTTTCATGGGGTAAAGCTAACAGCTCGATATCGTGCCGCAGTTTTTCTGCCACGGCCACCGCGCCAATATGATCGGTGTCGGGCATGATCAGTACAAACTCTTCACCGCCATAGCGGGCGCCCATATCCCCGCCTCTGCCTAATCCATAGCGTAATACTGAAGCTACCCCTTGCAACGCTTTGTCCCCCATTGCATGGCCGTAGTGATCGTTGTATTGCTTAAAGAAATCAACATCAAGCAAAGCAATGGATAAAGCACAAGCTGCACGGGCACAGCGACGGCATTCATAAATAAAGGTTTGATCAAACTGGCGGCGATTGGGGATTTCGGTCAGCGCATCAATATTTGCCAGCGATTCCAGCAGGCGATGCTGCCGTGCTAATCGTAAATGCAGCGCCACTCTGGCACGCACCACGGTGGCATGAAAAGGCTTGGTAATATAATCCGAAGCCCCCATTTCTAGCCCGCGTGCCTCGTCTTCTGGCCGGTCTAGGCCGGTAATAAAAATAACGGCGATGCCCATCGTGGCTGGGTTTGCTTTTAAACGCTGCAATACTTCATAGCCGTCCATATCCGGCATCATCACATCCAGCAATATCAGATCAGGAATATGTTGAATTGCTTTTTCCAGCCCCTGCTCACCGCTTTTTGCCATAATCACCATATGCTCATTCTTGAGCAGCTCACCAAGCACTTTGCGATTAATAGGCGCATCATCAACGATTAATATTTTTTGCGGTGCGGTTTCACTCATAAATCCTCACTCAATTTATTATTTTCAAGATTTCCGGTCTTTGCAGAACGAATTGATTTAATTCATTCAGCGCATCCGCGTATTCCAAATCAACAATAGCCTTATAAATCACGTCTAACATGACTTTAATCTCCAGATCGCTATTCTGAGCAAGCAAACCCTGCTGCAGGTGATTAAATGCATCTTCGGCATTCACATCATCAGCCTGCAGGTAAGCACGCAATTGATTGATTAAATCCGGAATTTGCGCGGTGCAGTGCGAAGCATCCAAATTATCATACTCAGCAAGCAGAGATAAGCCATCCAGCAAATGATGCAAGGCGGTCATTAATTGAGGAAGCTGCGCCAGTGCGGCTTCCGAATTTCCCATCCGAAATGCATCTTCAATCAGGGCCGCTGTGGCACTGATGTTTTCTGCCCCCAAATAGGCGGAGGTTGATTTCACGCCATGAGCCAGCTGTTGCAGCTGATCCAGATTTACAGCAGAAAATGCAGCCTCTAGGCTGATGAGTAATTGAGCTGCATCCTTACGAAATAATTTAATTATTTTAGACAGGCGTAATACATCGCCAGCCGATCTTGCCAGCGCCACCTGCCAGTCCACGCCTGCAATCACTGGCAAAGCAGCTAAATAATCATTCTTATTTTTTATGGATTGCAAAGATGCTTTGCCCCATTGATCCGGTAATAATCCGGCCGGTAATGCTAGGCTTGCCGGCTTAATCCAGTGCAGCAATATATCGATTAAACCATCAGGATCGATGGGCTTGGTAATGTGATCATTCATTCCGGCTTGCAGGCTAAGCTGGCGATCACCGCTCATGGCATGCGCCGTCATGGCAATAATGGGCAACTCTTTGATGCCCAGAGCACGAATTTGCTGTGCGGCATTAAGCCCGTCTAATTCAGGCATCTGTATATCCATCAGTACTAAATCATAATGGCTTGTGCTCACTTTATGAATCGCCTCATAGCCATTCACGGCAATATCGATCGTAACTGGCACATCGGCCAGAATACCCAGCGCTACTTCCCGGTTAATCTCATTATCTTCGACTAATAAAATTCGTGCCCCCTTTAATTGCAATACCGCATTTGCCATCTCAAGCGCAAAAACGTGGTCTGGCGGGATCTGAGCAGGTAATCCGCCATACAAGGCCTCGTTAATACAATTAAAAAGTTGTGAGGCATTAATCGGCTTGGTTAAAAAACCATCAATATTTAAGCCTTCTGTTTGTTGTTTTAAATCGTCCTTAGAATAAGCGGTGACCATCAGAA
This sequence comes from Iodobacter fluviatilis, assembly GCF_900451195.1. Lineage (NCBI taxonomy): Bacteria > Pseudomonadati > Pseudomonadota > Betaproteobacteria > Neisseriales > Chitinibacteraceae > Iodobacter > Iodobacter fluviatilis. The sequence continues at coordinate 524,887 of NZ_UGHR01000004.1, read as the reverse complement.
TAGCGGGCATCTTCGCCTGATCCGATTGCTGGCGAATTCGCTGCGCCGTTTCAATTCCATCCATATCGGCCATATGCCAATCCATCAGGACCAGATCAAATGGCTGGCCATTTTTTTTAAACTGCTCCAGCACAGTAAGCGCTGCGGCACCCGAATCAACCACCTGAAATTGCACCCCAAACGATAGCAACATATCCCCCAGCAATTCTCGGGAGGCCGCATTATCGTCCACCACCAATAAATTTAATTTTTCTAAGTTATCTGCTGAATACGTCATTTTGTCCGGGAAATCATCGCAAATACCCAGCTCAAGACAAAAATCAAAACAGCTGCCTTTCCCCGCTTCACTGCGAACCGAAATATGCCCCCCCATTAACTCAAGCAACTGCCGCACAATTGACAGCCCCAGGCCAGTACCGCCATATTTGCGGGTAATGGAGCCGTCTGCCTGCGTAAATGCCTGGAATAATCCTTCCAGCTGCTCAGGGCTCATGCCAATACCCGTGTCGCTTACAGAAAAATGCAGTAGCACGCGATCCGGCTTCATTTCTTTCACCATCACAGCAATAATTATTTCGCCCTGAGCGGTGAATTTAGCGGCATTGCCTGCCAGATTAATCAAAACCTGCCCCAGCCGCAGCGGATCCCCCATTAAATAACGGGGCACATCTGCGCCAACGTGCAAAATCACTTCAATTCCTTTGTTTTCTGTTTTAGGCGTAATCAGGCTGGATGCGTTTTCTAAAACGGTTTCAAGACTAAATGGCACCGTTTCCAGGCTTAATTTTCCCGCTTCAATTTTTGAAAAATCGAGAATATCATTGATTAAGCCGAGTAAATTCTCACCTGCAGTAAGCGCTTTTTCAACGTAATTACGTTGCTGGGCATCCAATACCGTGCGCAGCGCCAGCCGGCTCATCCCGATAATGGCATTCAGAGGGGTACGAATTTCATGGCTCATTCTGGCTAAGAAATCACCTTTGGCACGGCTTGCTTCTTCTGCCTGCTCCATGGCTCTTTTTTGCGCAGCAGCCAGCTCACGCCGCGCCGTGATATCGGTCAGCACCACAACATCTCCGCCGCCGGGTATACAATTTCTGCCCAGCTGTAACCAGCGGTCACCTAGGCGAATTTCAATACTTCCCAGCCCGGCCCCCAGCCAGTCCACCTTTCTGATCGTCCAATCCGGGCTGCAATGATGCACTTCAGAAATCTTTTGCATCATGCCCTCCAGATCGAACCCCAAAAGCTCACTCTGGGGAATCTCGACCAGCCGGGCAAATGCTTCATTCACCATAATCAGCTGCTGCCGGGCATCAAAGCCCACAAAACCACTGGACATCGATTGCACCGCCGCATTAAGCCTAGCCTGAGCATCGCGTAAATCTTGTTGCGTGGCATTGAGCTGAATGGCATTGCGGCGAAAAACCGCCAGCGCAGCGGCCATCGCCCCAACTTCATCCTTGCGCTCAAGACCTATCACCTCCATTGAGGAGCGGCCTTCTGCCAATTGCTTCATGACTTGCGTCATATCCAAAATAGGGCGGGCAATCAGGCGGGCTAATAAAACAGAAATGATGATGGATCCAAGACTCACAAGGACAACAATTGACCATGCCAGTGCACGGGCATGCTCCGCCTCTGCCAGCACCTGTGAGATATGCTGATTCGCCAGTAGCTCTGCGCTCTTTACATGGCGGTTTAACTTTTCACGGATCAAAGCATAATGACCGGTCACATCTTCTGCCGCGAGCCCCCCTGCGGCGATATCAATACTAACTAAACTGGCGCTGCGCTCAGCATCATCTAAAAAATGCTCAATACTTGTAATCAATTGAGCATCCAGCTTGTATTGCTTCAGATGCGGAGTTTCTTTTTTTAAGTATTCAATCTGAGCCAGTAAATTCGACCTTAATCGGGCAACAGACGTTTTATCAAAAAAATTGGTTTCCCAAACGACCAGCCTTTGTAAATCAATTTGTATATGGGATAACTCCAGCGCAAAGCGATTAATCGCAGCAATATCCGGCAGTGTTTCCTGGCCAAGCCAGCGCGCGGCCTGACGCGCACTTTCACCCTGGCCAAGCCCTACCACGGTCACAATGAGCAGAGCCACAGTAAAGATAAAAGGCAGCAGCATAAATTTCATGGTTAAAGGGAAGTTAACCAATGTCCGCATCAATTTACGCAGCAAAACCTTCATCGTGCGACACCTCTGAAGTGATAACAACGCACATGGCCCTTGCCCCAACAGAGTCTCTAGCGGGGTAAGTTGCCGATTATTCCTTCAGCCAGCCAATACATTTTTTCCAGCTCCTGCGCTGCGCTTGCAAATTTCTGCCCGGCTGTAATCTGCAGTTTGCCGGTGTTATCTTTTACCGTGCCGGAAAAAACAAACATTTTTCCGCTTTTAATCAATTCACGTACCCGGTCAGCCTCCGCACGGACGGCCACAGGAACAAGCGGACCATAGGGGGTGTTGCGCAGCAAACCACCGGCAAAGCCCGCTCTTACGGCTCGTGGCCAGTCTTTATTAGACCGGATTCTTTTTACGTAATCCGGGTAAAGATGAGTCCAGTCAAATTCTGCGCCAGTCAGCAAAGATTTCGGAGCCATGCTGCTCTGATCAAAATGGTAGCCACAATAATGAATGCCCTGCGCTTCACACAACGCAGCCAGTTTAATTGGAGAATCAATATGGCAAGAAACAACATCTACTTTTTTATTAACTAATTCTTTAAATGCAGCCATTTCTTTTTGGGGATTATTCCAGTCACCCGTAAACTGCAAAACCATTTCTGCCTGCGGATTAGCCCGCCGCGCACCTAGCATAAAGGCATTGATATTGCGTAATACCTGCGGAATGGGCTTGGCTGCAATAAAACCCATGCGGCCACTTGCACTCATCAGCCCGGCCACAAGGCCACTAATATATTGAGCCTCGTCGGTATACGCAAAATAGGTGCCCACATTTTCTGGATAGATGCCTTGCCGGTATACGGCCCCCGCATGTAAAAACACTACATCAGGATATTGCCGGGCGGCTTCCAGTACATAAGGATTGAAATAACCATACGAGGTGGCAAAGATAATGCGGCAATTTTTTTGCCCGACCAGTATCTTAATCGCCACCGATGCCTCTTTACCTTCGGGAATAGAATAAAGCTCGTGGATTTCCACATCACTCAGTGCCGCCACTGCGTGGGCGCCCGCTGCATGAGCTTGGTTGTAGCCCAGATCATTTGCAGCGCCCAGATAAATAAAGCCCACTGCAAATTTGCCTTTGCCTCCCGCAGCCCATGCCGCTGGCCCCAGCGCACTTAAAATCCCCGAACCAGCCAAAGCCGCCAGAACTTTGCGTCTGCTGGCCTGATCGACACGATTCATGCAGCCTCTCCAGGCAAAAGAAACATTGATACAAAAATGCTGCCCGCTTTTTAATGATTTCAGCTTAGTTTTTTAAGCCGCACTCTGCCGCAGCAATCATCAAACTGAGCCATTCATAGGGCTAATTAGGCCTGCCCTTCATTATTCCGCTGAAAATATGGCGCATGAATCAGGCTGGAAACGGCCGTGCGCAGCATTCGCTCACAATCGGGTAAAGCCGCCTGAGGACGGTCTGGGTAAAAATCCTGCAACATGTCGTAAGTGCCATCAAAGACCGTATGCAAATACAGATTACTCAAGCGTAAATCGAGGGTATCGGGCAGCTCTTTATTTTGCACCGCGCGGCGCAAAAGACGCAGGCTGTAATGCATCGCTAATTTTGTAATCAAATCCCTGTGCCTGATCAGAGCGGTATTTTCCGGGCTGCGCTCGCACTTAAAATACAAAATGGCAATCACAGACTGAGCCGTGCCCGGCTGGCAAAAGAGGTTTAAATAATAAAGCCCGGTTTGTACCAGCGCCTCCATCGCGCTGTTGCCAGCGGGGATAAAATGCATCGTTTCAAGTGCAAACATGCGCTCGCTCATGGCCTTGCATACATCGATTTTATTAGGGTAATGGCCGTAAACCGCCCCACGGGATACACCTGCAGCATCAGCAATATCGGCCATAGTGGCTTGTGCCACGCCCTTATCTAAAAACACCTGCTCCGCCCCATTCAGGATGGCATCACGGGTTTTTTGCGCGTCTTCTTTGGTTTTTCTTGCCATGATGTTCCTCTAAGTTCCCGGAATTATTACATAGCATTAATTAATCGTGCGTGACTGATTAAATGTTAACCTAGCCAGCTCTTTAATCCTGTGGCCACGGTGCCGCAAGTGAGCTTTTATGAATCAACAAAACGTACAGGACCTGAATACTCTTCCAGTCAAAACCCTCTTCTGGCGTTATGTCATTCCCTCCATTGCAGGCATGCTGGTGATCGGTCTCTATACCGTAGTCGATGGCATCTTTGTAGGCCGCTATGTGGGCGCCCATGCATTGGCAGCCATAAACCTTGCTTATCCGCTGATTCTGCTGCAAGTGGGATTAGGGGCCATGATCAGCATGGGGGCCGCCACACGAATTTCTATCTTGCAAGGTGCAGGCCGCAATCAAGAAGCAAAGCAGGCGCTCGCCAACACCCTGCTGATTATCGCGGCACTGGGTATTCTTTTACCCATTATTGGCATCAGCCAGCTGGATTATTTACTGGCATTACTCAATGCAGACAATGACCCAGCCGTGCTGCAAGAGGCTCGCTCCTATCTATCTTTAATGCTGTGGGGCGGGCTGGTAACCATCGGCCAGATGGCTGTTATTTATTTAGTCAGAAATGATGGCCGGCCACAGTTTATTACCTGGTTAGTGGTGATTGGCGGCTTTAGTAATATGGCGCTAAATTATGTGTTTGTAGTCGTTCTGGGATGGGGGCTGGCAGGCTCTGCAGGGGCTACCTTATTGGTTGAAACAGTCATCACAGTGACAGGGCTGATCTATTTCTTCAGCCCGTTTGCACGATTAAGGATCGCACTGAAAGATCTGCGCCCGCACTGGCAAAGCATGCCTTCGATGCTGGGCCTCGGAATATCCAGCCTACTTATGGAGGCAAATTTAGCCTTTCTGCTCTTTGCGCATAATTACCAGCTGCTGGAATACGGCCAAGGTAGTGATGTCGCCGCATATGCAGTAGCAGGTTATACCGAAGCCGTGTTTATTTTGTTGATACACGGGCTGGCGCTGGGGATGCAGCCACTATTAAGCCACGCTACCGGTGCAAAACAAGCACAAAGACTGGCGCAAACTTTATCTTATGGTTTACAAGTCAGCCTGGCCATCAGCCTTACATTACTGGCCATCGTGCAGTTTTTTCCGCAAACCATTGCTACGCTTTACGCAGGCCAGGATCAGGCACTCATCGAATCTGCAACAAGAGCCCTGCAAATGCACTTATTTGCACTCCCCTTTGATGGCGCAATAATTGTGGGGGTGATCGCCTTACAAGCCATGGCACTCACCCGCTTATCCATGCTGGGGACTTTAGGCAAAACACTACTCCTGATACCGGCACTTTGGTTTATACCGCAATGGTGGGGGGTTGATGGCGTGTATCTTGCGCTACCATTTGTCAATATGCTGATTGGCATGGTGATTGCCAGCGTATTATGGCGCGAATTGTGCCGTCTGAAGCACGGCCATCAATCAACCGTATACTCCGTTATCTAAGCGGCAGAGCAGCCACCCTTGCAATATGCAGTTGATATTGCAAGGGTGGCTGCTGTTTTTCGTTTAAAATACAGGCAGATGGCACCTTGTCCCGGCAAGGTGCAGCGATTACCTGCCTCTATCTGCGCTTTAGGAAAGAAAGCCCACATGTCTGTTATTCAAGATCATTATGCAAAATTAGGCGTTTCACCCACAGCCAGCATCGATTTAATTAAATCCGCATACCGCAAAAATGCAGCCCGCTACCACCCGGATAAAAACCCGGACCCTGCAGCAGTTGCACAATTCAGAGCCATTCAGGAAGCATATGAAGTGCTGGCCGACGCAACACGCCGCCAGGCTTACGATGACTACCGGCAGCGCAGCCTGATCGACAATCCACAAGAGATTGCCCGAGAGATTGCCGAAAAATATATTAAAGGAATTACCCAGTGAGCATTTCCCCATACTTTGCTGATCTTTACGCCAATTACGAAGCCGAGTTAGATGATTTATCCAGCGATTCCGAGGGAAAATCCGCTCTTAAAAAACGGCTTAATGAAAAACGTCAGGAAATTGAACATATCCTGCCAATGATTGAATTTGCACCAGAAATGGTTGCCGTTATTTTTCATAATGCTTTCAGCTTTAATAACCCCAAAGCCATGCAAAGTATTGTTTTCAGTGAGCCTGAAGGCTATGGCGATGACTTTATTTCCTGGGATGAGCTAAGCAGCCACTTAAGCATTGCCAGCTGGGCGGATAAATTAATTGATGCCACTTTAAATACAGAGGGCGGTGATCAGTTTATGGTTATCGCCGCTACATTAGAGTTTATGCGCAGCATTGGCACGCACACTCATTATGCACAGGCAGAAGTAAGCGAGCACGAAGAGGAAGATGACGAAGACGGAGCACTGCAATTAGATGAATCAGGTTCAGACTGGCTGAGTGAGCAAGGCTTTGAATCAACAGAAGCTGAAAACAATTAAGTAAATACACCGGCTTGTTCTAAGCTCAATACGGCTTAGTCATTAACCCGATAAAAGATAAAAGGATTTCGCATGCATCCAGCAATTATTAATGCATCAAAATTAATTTTGACCGGAGATATCAGCGGTGCAGAAAAAGCACTTTCGGATATTGCCGATCAGCAGGGCGATTATGCGCTGGCTGAAATTTTAGAAGACGTACCTGCCAAAGATTTATTAGCCATTATGCGTGAATACGATTCATCTAAAGAATCAGTACTCAGCTTGCTGGTCACGCCTGAGCAATTTGCCCGGGCCATTGTTTTAGATTCGCAATATGGCGATCGCACAAAAGATAAACTGCGCGCCATGATTAATGTCGTTATTTATAAGCACTCAGATGCTGCCGAAGAATATCTGGAAGCCATTTATGAAAACAAACCTGCCGGGGTAGAAACCCTTGCGGATTACTTTCATGATTTTCACGAAGATGTCTTTAATTTTGTCCTGCACGCCAGCAATACCAGCGTAACGCTCCCTTTTATGAATGACGATGGCAGCAGCACCACAGATGAAATCAAAGAATTTTTTGAAGTATTTCATTCTGCAGAACACATCATTGATAAATTAAAATGGAATATCTCCCGCGCAGAAATTGCAGACAGCGATTGGAAAGAAACGATTTGGGTGCTGTTCCACGAGCTGCCCGATGCATTTGATCACCTGATTCTTGAGCTGCAAGGCCGGGTACTCGCCAAATATCTCAAAGCTGAAAGCAAAGCACCAAGCAACGCCATGATTGAAGATCTGCTCAAAATGATTGATCTTGAAAGCGATGCTGAAGAATCTGCAATTTAAAGGGAAAGTATGAGTACAGTCTCTACCGCATTATCCACCATAGACAGCCGCAGATTCTTTGATAAAGCCCTCAGCTACGGCGTAACAGAGGGCCTTATTTCAGCAGAAAAATTAATACAAATTCAAACTGATTTAGCCAAAGGCATGGTGCAGATCGCCAATTATTTTGGTACAGCCTATCTGCGCCCGGATATTGAATTATCACTGATCCGAATCGTGAATTTAATCAGCCTTTATCTTGAAGAAATATCCAAAGGTGATCTGCGGCTTGCTGCGCTGTCTTTAAGCAAAAACACCCTGCTATCCCATTCTAAAGCCGGTGCGGATATGCTTAGAAAGCTGCATGCCATGCCACAAGATACTTTACTGGTCAGCAAATCAGGCGAAGAGGCAATCGGCTATCTGAATCAGCAAACGGCACAAGAGCGCATTTCATTTGCCAAATATCTGGAAGAATTAAAGCAAAAACAGCAATACCAGCAAAAAATTGATCTTGGGTTTTGGCTGGCAAAAAAATTAGCGCTGGCTGCTAATGAGTTTTGCGATGCAGAATCGCTGATTCAAACAACCATGCTGATATTATTGAATAAAGATGCAAAATTAAAACTTCCCAACCGGGCAGAGCTGAATAAGCTAATTAAAGCAGCCAAAAAATCAAGCTTGGATACAGAGCGATTTAATCATTTTTTTGCAGCTGCACCTATCCTGATACAAAATACAGCGCAGTCAGAAATGGCCAGATTTATTGCCTTTGAGCTTCCTAAAATCAAGGCCGCTCAGTTTATGCCGGAAACCTGCTATATTCTTGATGCTGATATCAGCGAAATCAGCAATCACGATCATCAGTTGGCCCAAAACTGGCGCAAGTTAAGCCACGATAATGATGAGCAATGCATCGCAACATTATTTTTATTAGCTGCAACTGAGCTGCCATTAAAATCTTCTCTGCTTAAAAGGGAAGCAAAAGAGCTGATTAGCAAATACAGAGAATCAGGCTTTAATCCTGAATCCATCAGACAATTTATTGAGCATATTATCCCAGTGGCTTATCAGGAAGAGCTCACCAAGTATTGGAATAGCGATTTAAAAAACACGGCAAGTTACGAGCTGGCCAATGATGATCCGGAACGCCCAGATTTTTATATGGAAAGAGCGCTTAAGTACCTGCAATCAATTTGTAATGCAAGCTGGAAAGGAAGGAATTAACGCTGATTCTACCAGCAGTCTGTCCTTGCAGGCAGCCCTGTTATTTTCTTGCCTAAGTCGGCGTTATGACGTCAGAATAAGCACCCTGATTGCTTAAGGAAAACAACATGAATGCCTTGCAAGCCCTCCTCTCAGCAGAAATTATTATCCCGATTGTATCTATTTTAATGCCGGTGTTTATTGTGGCCATCGTGTTTTACTTTCGCCATCAAAAGCTTCAATTGCAACATGAAACCATTCAAAAAATGCTGGCGAAAGACTTACCTATTCCCCCCGAGCTGTTTAATACGCCATCTAAAGCATGGGCAGAAGACTTATATTCTGCCAAAGCAGGCAAAGGTGCTAAGGACCATCCAGGCAAACGATTACACGCGGCATGCACCCTTATCGGGATAGGGGCAGGTTTAATGGTGTTTTTCCACTTCAGTGGTTTTTCACCCGTTTTATGCTGGGCTGGCGCTATTCCACTCGCGCTGGGTATAGCCCGATTACTTGCAGTATTGCTTGAACCACTTGTATCTGAAAAGGTAAGTATTGATGACTAAACCGTGTTTTATCCGCTATGCCAATTTAGATGATTTAAACCAATTAGCCCCTTTATTTAATGCTTATCGCATTTTTTATCAGCAAGAGAGCAATCTGCAAATTGCGCATGATTTTTTGCAGCAGAGGCTGGCATTAAATGAAAGCGTCATTTTATTGGCCAGCGATCAGGAAGGTAATGGGCTTGGCTTTATCCAGCTTTACCCTTCTTTTTGCTCTATTGCTGCAGCCAGAGTCTGGGTTTTATATGATTTATTTGTTGATGAAGCTGCCAGAGGCCAGGGTATCTCGCGCTTGCTGATGGAAAAAGCCCGCCTTCACGCCATACAAACCGGCGCAGTACGCCTCGATCTGTCTACTGCCCATAGTAATCAGCGCGCCCAGGCCTTATATGAATCTCTGGGCTACCAAGCTGACCAGACTTATCGATATTACAGCTTAGAAATTTAAACTGATATATGAAATATTGATCACATCAGTCAGTTTTTTCAAAACATAAGTTGCTGAATATTAAATAACTATGGCTGTCATTTAATAAGTAAAGCTCAGGGGGTACAATGGCTCGTCTGTCATTCCCTGAGTTCACCATGACTATTCGCGCCGTTGTCTTTGATTTTGGTGGTGTTTTATTTGATTGGAATCCCGAATATCTTTATCGTAAATTAATTAGCGATGAAAAAGAGCGGGCCTTTTTCTTAAGCCATGTGTGTAATGGCGAATGGAATATCGAACAAGACCGTGGCCGCAGCATTAGCGATGCCACCCGGATCAAACAAGCCGAATTCCCTGAATATGCTGATTGGATTGCCGCATTTTATGCTCGATGGCCAGAAACATTAAATGGCACCTTGCCTGATGGTGTTGCACTGATGGAACAATTAGAAGCGGCCAAGGTGCCACTTTATGGCTTAACGAATTGGTCGAATGAAACCTTTCCCTATGCATGGGAAAACTATCCTTTGCTTCACCGTTTTAAAGACATTGTGGTTTCTGGCCGCCTCGGCTTAATTAAACCTGATCCGGCCATTTATCAGGCCATGTTTGAAAGAATTGCGCTTTCTATCCAAAATTTACAGCCTAATGAGCTGGTTTTTATCGACGATGTGGCAAAGAATGCGAATGCGGCAACAGAATCAGGCTGGCATGGTATTCACCATACAAGTGCCCAAGAAACCACATTACAGCTCCATCAATTAGGCGTGCAATTTTAATGACGATTCACCACACTCCCCGTGTAAGCATTTTGTACTGCACTCAGTGCAACTGGTTACTTCGCTCGGCCTGGCTTGCACAAGAGCTGCTTTCCACTTTTGCACAAGAGCTGGGAGAAGTCGCTTTACAACCTGGCACGGGAGGTGTTTTTGTTGTGCACTGTATGGATACGCTGATCTGGGATAGAAAAATCGAAGGGCGATTCCCTGAAGCAAAAGAGCTGAAACAAAGGGTCAGGGATTTAATCGCTCCGGAAAAACCTTTGGGCCATAGCGAAAAGCAAGCAGACTAAACGTCAGATCCAATCATCAAAACACTGAAAAATACAGCTGCAGCTGAATAAGCGCTTAGCGAACACTAGCAAACTTGCTTATGTTGATTTAAACCCGTCCTGTGTTAAGTTACGCCCATGCTTAAGTATCTTTTTATTTCTATCCTATGTATTGCCCCGCTGGCCCACGCTGATATCTATAAATATGTGGACGAGCACGGCAATGTTACATTTTCAAATATTCCCATGCGTAATGCACAGCGTATTCTGGCAGAGCCGGGTGCGCTTATTCCTGCCCCACGCTCACGTGGTAATTCCGCCCCTAAGGAGCGCAGCCCGCAAACCGCCACGCCAGGCAATTTCCCGCGTGTTGACGCCGCAACGCAAAAAAGCCGAGACAGTAACCGCCAGCTGATCCTGAACGAAGAACTGGCCAGTGAGCAAAAAAATCTGGCCGAAGCACGCCGCTTACTCGCAGAAGCAGAAAGCAGCAGAAGCGCAGAAGAAAAAGCCAGCCCGCAAAAGTATGTCGAAAAAATGGGCCGCATTCGCAATAATATGACGCTGCATGAAAAAAACATCACTGCCCTGCAATCCGAAATCAGCCGCCTGCGCTAAGCAACTTCCCATCGCTTACTCTTCTTTCTGACGCACCATCAGCTTAAAGCAATGCACCACCATGGTGCATTGCTCGTGTATGCTTCAGTCTGAAGCAGCAAAACTGGCCATTCTTCTGCTGGCCCGCAAATTGCTAGAACCCCATAGATAAACGATCTTACAGGGCAAGCCGCCATGAGCCATTCTGCCTTTTCCGGTCTTGAGTTTCTGGACGATGCCGTGATTGCCGTTGCCGCTGACGGTACGCTGGTTTACGTTAATCCTGCAGCAACCGATCTGCTAGGCCTGCGCCAGGATGACGTGGGAATGACGCTATCCGCCACTCTAGAGCCTCACAGCCCGATTGTGAGTGCGGTCATCACCGCCTGCACAGAAAATATCAGCATTACCGAGCACGAGCTGCTGCTCTCCACCAACCATGGTGATGTCTACGTTACGCTCACCGCCAGCCCCATCGAAACCAGCGCGGCAGCGGCCCTTGTCGAAATCCGCCAAATGGATCAGCAAAGAAAAATAGTCAATGAAGCTAGGCTGCAAGCACAGCAGCAAGCTAACCGTGAGCTGATCCGCAATCTGGCACACGAGATTAAAAACCCTTTGGGCGGAATACGCGGCGCGGCGCAATTATTATCCAGCGAGCTGCACAGCCGCGAGCTGCAAGAATATACCCAAGTGATTATTGATGAATCGCAGCGCCTGCAAAGGCTGCTCGACCGTCTGCTTACGCCCCACCGCCTGCCTAAGCTCACCGAATTAAATATTCATGAAGTATTAGAGCGCGTACGCAGCCTTGCTTTGGCAGAAACCCCCAATGGCTTATCTGTAAAGCGGGATTACGACACCAGCCTGCCCAGCCTGATTGCCGATCAGGAGCAGCTGATACAAGCCGTGCTTAATATTGTTCGCAACGCTGTGCAGGCCATGGCAGGCGTGGGTGAGATTTTCCTGCGTACCCGGATCGCGCGACAGGTCACCTTAAACCGCCGTCGTTTTCCGCTTGCGCTGCAAATTCAAATTATTGATAACGGCCCGGGGATTCCAGATTCGCTTAAAGAAACACTGTTCTATCCCTTAGTTTCAGGCCGCCCTGGCGGCACAGGTATCGGCCTGCATCTGGCCCACACTTTTGTAGTACAGCACCACGGTACGATTGAATTTGAAAGCCGTCCCGGCCAAACCTGCTTTAGCCTGCTGCTTCCACTCAATGGCTGGCAATATAAACCAAACTAGGAGACCGTATGAGCGCTGTCTGGATTATTGACGACGACCGTTCTATTCGTTGGGTGTTTGAAAAAGCCCTTGTCAGAGAAAACATCTCGCATTCCAGCTTTGCCTCTGCCACCGAAGCGCTGGCAAAACTATCACAGGAACAACCTCAGGCTATCGTTTGCGATATCCGTATGCCAGGCGAATCCGGCCTGCAATTTTTAGAAATTGTGAAGCAAGACTGGCCCGATCTGCCCGTGATTATCATGACGGCCCATTCTGATTTAGACAGTGCCGTATCTGCTTTTCAAGGAGGGGCCTTTGAATATTTGCCCAAGCCTTTTGATGTAGACCAGGCCACCGCCTTAGTCAGACGCGCCATAGAAGAAAGCGAGCGTTTTACCCGGCAGGAGGGCGGCCCCGCACCTGCAGACTCGCCCGTGCCAGAAATCCTAGGCCAGGCCCCTGCCATGCAGGATGTATTCAGGGCCATTGGACGCCTGAGCCAATCTGCGGCCACCGTACTGATCACAGGAGAATCAGGCAGCGGTAAAGAGCTGGTCGCCCGTGCGCTGCACCGGCACAGCCCGCGCTCTGCCCGCCCCTTTGTTGCAATCAACACAGCGGCGATCCCAAAAGATTTACTTGAGTCCGAATTATTCGGTCATGAAAGAGGCGCTTTTACCGGCGCGGATGCCAAACGACAAGGCCGCTTTGAGCAGGCCGAAAGCGGCACGCTGTTTTTAGATGAAATCGGCGATATGCCGTCCGAGCTACAAACCCGCCTGCTGCGTGTTTTATCAGATGGCTTTTATTATCGGGTGGGCGGGCACCAGCCCATTAAAGCCAATGTGCGCGTGATTGCAGCAACTCATCAGCATTTAGAAGAGCGCGTCAAGCAAGGACAATTCCGGGAAGATTTGTTTCACCGACTGAATGTCATTCGCCTACGCTTACCTGCACTGCGGGAGCGATCTGAAGATATCCCGTTGCTGGCGCGTTTTTTTCTGAGTAAATCTGCTGCAGAGCTGGGTATCGAAGCAAAACGCCTGAGCGATGATGCCATGGCAAAGCTGGCCGCTTTTAGTTTTCCCGGCAATGTGCGCCAGCTGGAAAACCTTTGCCACTGGATTACCGTCATGGCCCCCGGCGCCTTCGTACAGGCAGGCGATTTACCACCGGAGCTCAATAACGGCGAAATACTCAGCAAGAGCGGAGACTGGCTGAGCCACCTTGCTGTTGAGATCAGCCAGCGCCTCAGCCGTGGCGACAACCGTATTCTGGACGAGCTGACCCCCGCTTTTGAGCGCATAGTGATCGAGCGTGCCCTTGCCTTTACAGGCGGAAAACGCATTGAAGCGGCAGAGCTGCTTGGCTGGGGCAGAAATACACTCACCCGAAAAATTCAGGAACTCGGCATGGAGAATAATTAGGTTTAAGCTTCAGAGATAAAACGATCAGCCAGCAAAAAGCCGCATTACTACGGCTTTTTGCTGCAATCCTAGGCTGATCAATTACCAGATTGCACGATGCTGTCACCACTCGTACGTACACGATCGCCCTGATTAAACGGTGGCCGCTCTTGGAAGCTATAAGTGCGCTCGCTTTCATCTTCAAACGACACACGTACTTCATAAACCGTCACACTGCGATATTGTTTTTCTGCCTGATGGCCAGCAACAGCACCGCCAATCGCCCCCAGTACTTCTGCCACAGTACGTCCATTACCACCACCAATCTGATGGCCAATGACGCCTCCCAAAACGCCGCCAGCAACAGCGCCACCACCAGAAGCCTCACCTTTTTTCTCAATGCTACGGATTGAAATTACGCGGCCGCAGCTTCGGCAAATTTCTTTAGGAGGCAAAGGGCGCAGAGTTGGATCAGGTTGAGCCACTTCAGCAGGTTTAGCCACCGGCTTGGTCACAACCGGCTTAGGTTTGGGTGTCGGATGTGGCTTTGCTACAGGGGCAGGGGCAGGGGCCGCCGTTGGCACGGGCAAAGCAGTTGGTAATGCAGTAGGCGCTGGCGTAGCAAGCAGAGCCAGCACGGGTGCGCTGGCAACGGCTGGAGCCGATGCAACAACAGCCTGTGGCTCTGCAGCAGGTTTACCGATAAAGCCCAGCCAATTGGCCATACCTACACCTGAAGCCAAAATCACCGAAGCGGCCGCAGCTAAAAATAGCGGATGAGTTTTAGGCTCTGACATCTTGCATCTCCAAAAAAATATAGCGGGCAGGCTACTCACGCACATTGCGTAAAAACTGAGCTTACTTTCAGAACTGCCCTATGCCGCTATCCTGCCGTTTTTTTATAAAAAATGCAGTGAAAATCGACACTAACACGGAGGTATTTTTCACCTGATGATTACTGTAAGTACTTGTTACTGATTGTTTTTTACCGCGCACAAAAAAGGCCGTGCTAAACACGGCCTTTGCTGGAGCTTTAAAAGCTTACAATCTGAATTGTTTAATCAAAACTTCCAGCTGATCCGAAACCTGTTTAATAGACTGTGCAACCGCTACAGTACTTTGCGCTGCATCTAAAGTACCGGACGAAAAATTAGCCACTTCATCCACATCATTACGGATCGCCTGGCTGGATTGCACCTGTGCCGCTAATGCATCACCAATCAGACCAACCACCAATGCCGTAGCCGCCGATTCTGCCCGGATTGCTTTGACTGCTTCGCCACCTTCTTTTGTCTGTCTTATCCCTTCTTTAAGCTGAACCACCATCCCATCCATGCGTGATTTGGCTGTCTGACCACTATCCTGCACCGCATTAATGGTGTCGCCAATTTCTCGTGTAGCGGTACTAGTACGCTCTGCCAGCTTACGTACTTCATCGGCAACCACAGCAAACCCACGGCCCTGCTCGCCCGCTCTTGCCGCTTCAATCGCAGCATTCAGAGCAAGCAGATTAGTCTGATCAGCCACTTCACGGATTACCGCAATAACCGCAGAAATGCTGCCTACCCGCTGTGCCAAATCATCAATACTGCTTTGAGTTTCGCCAACCGAATGTTCAATTTCCGAGAAACGGTCAACTGCAGCAGAAATCACAGAAAGCCCCTGCGCAGAAATTTCTGTAGCGGCCTCACTTTGCCCTTTGGCTGTTTTTGCCTGCTGCTCTGCCTGCTGGGTCTGCTGGGTAAACTCCACAGCCGTCTGAGCAATTCTCGATGCCGCCTTACTTTGTGCGCCAACGTACTGATTACTGCTTTCCGCCTTAGCCACAATTTCATCACCGGATGCATGCAGGGTATGTACTACAGATGACAGCTGCGAAATCACATCACGCAAAGATTTACGCATCCGCAGCACCGAGCCGTAGATACTTTGTGCAGCTACATTGTCATGGCGATCGTCGGCTTGTAAATTACCATCCGCCACAATCTGCACCAAAGCCATCACATCATCAGGCTCTCCGCCCAGATCACGCAATAAATTACGCACGGCAGCCAGCATAATCGCAGCAACGATCGCGGCAACGCCCAGACAGATCAAAACCTGCCAGCGGGCATTGCCCCAAAAACGCGCATCTGCCTCTGCAAAGCTGATTCCATTACCTACAACCCAGCCCCAGCGTGGTGTTTTTTGAGCAACAGAAAGTAAATCAACGACTTTGCCATCACGCTTGGAGGTCCACCAATATTCAGTGAGCGCACCACCAGATTTATCCAGTGCAGCCTGAGCAATCGCCCCCACGCTATTGCCCGACGCATCTTTAAAATCATTAAAACTGGTGCCGTGCAATTGTGGATCGAGCGGCGTGGCAACAAAGTTTAATTTATCATCCACCACATAAACGTATTCAGACTTATGGTATTTATTTTCCCGCAACAATTGAGTGGCAATCTCTTTAGCCTGAGCCTCGGGAAGCTTTCCTGCTGCGGCTAAGTTTTCAAGCTGCACAATGCCGTTATAGGTGCTGCCCATTAATTGTTTAATACGGGCACTATTATCGTCATTACTGGCCTGGCGCATCGTCCAGAGCCCAACCAGCATGATGCCGATTAAAGCCAGCAATATACTAAACGCCAGCAGATATACTTTTTTACGTAATGACATCAATCATTCTCCCCAAAGCTTTCTGAATTTTTTCTTAACCATCTTCTGCTTATATACGGTGAGTCAGTAAGGAATGCAAGAAGAAAGCGGCCTTTGTCCTTAATCTGGCGAGAAAATTACAATTCACTTTTTTTAAAAGATTTAATACCTTTTAAACCAGCGCATCGTTTACTTTATGAAAGTCTTTGAGAAAGAGCAAGTTGCTGTACAGCAGACAACCTGTCCCCGGCCAGATTAATTGTCGCCAGCCCCAAGCTTTGATAGCAATGCCGGATATTGATATCGTTTAAAACGCTCAGGTGTTTATCTATTGTGCCCTGATCACCACGCACAATCGGCCCTGTTAATGCCGCAGCTGGCCCTAATTTTTTGATATTGCCTAAAGTTTGCTGCATTAAATTATGAATCAATAACTGAGCAATCTCTTCGCTGATTCCTGCCTGCCCGGCCGTTTTAACCGATAAATCAGCGAGGGTAACTAAATAATTAGCCGCCATAGATAATGAGGCGTGATAAGCCGCCTTGCCTCCTTCTGCTAAATAAAAAGGCTTTCCGCCTAAAGCTCGCGCAAAATCATGCAAAACTTCACACGCTTTTGCATCTCCCTCAAGGGCGCAAAGTGTGTCTGCAAAAGTGCTCACGGCCCTAGCCGGATCAGCAAAAGAAAAGGCCGGATGCAAACTGGCAATCGATGCGCCCGCCGCTTTTAAAGGAAGAAGTAAAGAGGCTTCAGAAACACCGCTGGCATGGAACACCACATTACCCGCCTGCACTACACCACATGCAGCCAGCTCCTTGGCCTTCTCCGCAATCAAGCCATCCGGCACGGACAATAGAAATAAATCAGCGCGAGGTAAATCGGCCAAAGTAGCGCAGGCCTGCCCTGCCCCTATAAAAGCCACCGCCTCTCTGCTGTTGGCCAGTGTACTGGCGCAAACCCCAGCGATTTGATAATGCGTCGTTGCCAATCGGGCAATTGATTTGCCCAAACGGCCAGGGCCGATGATATTAAGAGTGAGCATAAAGACACCTTTGCAAGCTGGCTGACTACTTAATGCATGTTTTTTTGTGGCATCGCCCTTGCACTCTTTTGCTTTAAAAGCATGATTAAGACTTATAAAATCAGCATACAAGGTTGGGTTAAGCGATAAAACTTGCTAACCCAACCTACAGTGACAGCAATTAACCGCGCAAACGCAGCGTTAAACCTTTTAAAAAGTTTCTTAGCAATTGATCGCCACAGCTGCGATAGTGCTTATGATCTTTTTTGCGGAATAAAGCGCTTAATTCTGGCTTAGATACATCAAAGCCTGCCGCAGCCAGAATACTGTGCATATCTTCTTCTTTTAATTCAAAAGCCACGCGCAACTTTTTAAGGGCCATATTATTGCTCATTGGCAATTCAATAGGCTGTGCCGGGCGGCTTTCATCTTTGCCACGCTTATGGAATACCAAACCATCAAGGAAATAGGCCATTGCTTCATCGCTGAGCTCCGAATAGCCTTCTTCATCTTCTTTTTTCAAAAAAGCGGCTACGTCTTCTTTACTGATATCAAAATCAGCCAGTTTAGCAATCGCTACAATATGAGCATCGCTTAAATCCAGCATATAACGCACACTGCGTAAAATATCGTTATTAATCATTTTGTTTCCTTTATTGCTGACACAGAAGCCCGGTATCAAATTGCATCAGACTTTTTAAATGCGCTGGCATAACGTGGGTGCATGCTGCCTGCCCATTGTTTATTTAATAAAAACAGGCTGCACAAGGCAGCCTGTGTGTAAGTGCTAATCGTGCAAAAGACTTATGCTAATTTGGCTAATTGGCTTTGTAATTTAGCCAATTTCTCAGCAAATTCAACCATCAGGCCCTGATCTTTTTCTACCAGATGTGCCGGTGCTTTATCCAAATAGCCTGGTTTTTCAAACTTGGCTTTAATTCTTTCCAGATTTTCGCTCAGTTTGCCAATTTCTTTGGTTAAACGCGCTGATTCTGCTGCTTTATCAATTTCTACCTTCAGCATCAGGCGCGTGCTGCCGGCAACGGCCACCGGCGCATCGTCTTCAGGCAATTGCGCCACGATGGTCACGCTGGCAAGCTTGGCTAATGGCACTAAGTAAGCCGCGTACTGCTGCAGCTCGTCTCCGCCTTCCAACAGTAGCGGTGTTTTTTGCGATGGGGATAAGCCCATTTCACCGCGCAAATTACGCACCGCAAAGGCCAGCGCTTTTAAGCTTTCAACCTGTGCATTAGCCGCTTCGTTAATCTTGCTTAAATCAGCCACTGGCCAATCGGCCACCATAATGGATTCGGTCTTTTTAGCGTTAGCCAAGGGAGCCACAACCTGCCATAGCTCTTCGGTAATAAACGGAATAATCGGGTGAGCCATACGCAGCGTAGTTTCTAATACGCGAACCAGCGTGCGGCGAGTAGCACGTTGCTGTGCTTCGTTGCCAGATTGCAATTGCACCTTAGCCAGCTCGATATACCAATCGCAGTAATCGTTCCACACAAACTCGTAAATACCCTGAGCCGCCAAATCGAAGCGGAAGGTATCCAGCGCGGTACTGACATCATGCTCAGCCTGCTGCAAGCGGCCAATCATCCATTGATCCGCAAAGCTGTATTCCAGCGGTAAGGATTCGTCCTGGCCTACATCTTTGCCTTCCACATTCATCAACACATAGCGGGTGGCATTCCACAATTTATTGCAGAAATTACGATAGCCTTCGCAGCGATGCTGATCAAAATTGATACTGCGGCCCAAAGTAGCCAGCGATGCAAAGGTAAAGCGCAGTGCATCGGTACCAAAGGCTGGAATACCTTCTGGGAATTCTTTCTTGGTTTTAGCCGCGACTTTAGGCGCAGTTTCTGGGCGACGCAGGCCGGAAGTGCGTTTTTCCAGCAGCGTTTCTAAATCAATACCGTCGATCAAATCAACCGGATCCAGTACATTGCCTTCCGATTTAGACATCTTCTGCCCTTCACCATCCCGCACCAAGCCGTGGATATACACATGCTTAAACGGCACTTTGCCGGTGAAGTGCTTGGTCATCATAATCATCCGGGCTACCCAGAAGAAAATAATGTCAAAGCCGGTAACGAGTACCGATGAAGGCAAAAATGCATCCAGCTCAGGCGTGGTTTGCCCAGGCTTCCAGCCTAAAGTAGAGAACGGCACCAGTGCCGAGCTGAACCAAGTATCGAGCACATCCACATCGCGGCGCAGTGTTTTGCCCGGCGCTTGTGCTTCGGCTTCCGCCTGATTGCGTGCAACATAAACTTTGCCGTCTTCATCATACCAGGCCGGAATCTGATGACCCCACCATAGCTGACGGCTAATGCACCAGTCCTGAATATTATTCAGCCACTGGTTGTAAGTGTTCACCCAGTTTTCTGGCACAAACTTAACTTCACCATCTGCCACAGCTTGCAGCGCTTTTTCGGTGATGCTTTGGCCGGTTTCATCGGCCTTACTCATGGCCATAAACCACTGGTCAGTCAGCAAAGGCTCGATCACCGAACCCGTACGATCGCCACGTGGCACCATCAGTTTGTGTTTTTTGGTCTCGAGCAAGAGGCCCTGCGCATCCAGATCGGCCAGCATGGCTTTACGCGCATCGGGTGCGGTCATGCCAGCGTAGGCTGCAGGTAAATCAATACTGCCCAGTGCATCGCCATCAAAGCTAAATACCTGCGCCTTAGCCAGAATAGTGGCTTCCAAGCTCATCACATTGATTAGCTGGGTGTTGTGGCGCTTACCTACCTGGTAATCGTTAAAGTCATGCGCTGGGGTGATTTTTACAAAACCGGTACCAAAAGCCGCATCCACATAGTCGTCAGCGATGACGGGGATTTCACGACTGGTCAGTGGTAATTGCAGCGTTTTGCCAATCAGATGGGTAAAACGCTCGTCGTCTGGATTGACCGCTACGGCCACATCGCCGAGCAGTGTTTCAGGGCGAGTAGTAGCCACTACGATAAATTCATCGCTGCCCACAACCGGATATTTGATATGCCACATATGGCCGTCTTCTTCCTCGGAAACCACTTCGAGGTCGGAGATGGCGGTGCCTAATTTAGGATCCCAGTTAGACAAACGCTTGCCACGGTAAATCAGGCCCTGCTCAAACAGGCTGACGAATACTTCGGTCACCGAGCCAGAGCATTGCTCGTCCATGGTGAAGTATTCACGCTGCCAATCGACCGACGCACCCATGCGGCGCATTTGCTGGGTGATGGTGGCACCCGATTCTTTTTCCATTCCCAGATTTTTTCTACGAACTTCTCGCGGCCCAGTTCATGACGGCTC
Organism: Iodobacter fluviatilis; assembly: GCF_900451195.1. Classification (NCBI taxonomy): domain Bacteria; kingdom Pseudomonadati; phylum Pseudomonadota; class Betaproteobacteria; order Neisseriales; family Chitinibacteraceae; genus Iodobacter; species Iodobacter fluviatilis. The sequence goes on along the minus strand of NZ_UGHR01000004.1, from coordinate 503,985 downwards.
ACGCCTTGAGCATCCAGCTGGCGCTCCACCACGATTTGCGTGGCAATACCGGCGTGATCTGTGCCTGGCTGCCACAGGGTATTCTCGCCCTTCATGCGATGGTAGCGGGTTAAGCCATCCATAATCGTTTGATTGAAGGCATGGCCCATATGCAAAGTGCCGGTCACATTAGGTGGCGGCAGCTGAATGCAGAATGACGAAGTAGCTTGCATATTTGGCTGAAAGTATCCGGCTTTCTCCCACTCTGGGTAGTAGCGGCTTTCGATCTCAGCGGGCTCGAAACTTTTAGCGAGTTCTTTAGGCGTTGTGCTCATGGGAAAAAGGCTCAGTCGTTCATAGATTAACCCGCGATTATATCCTTAACCTGCCTGCTTCATGTAGCACTCACGCCATTAAACAGCGGGAATAAAACACCCTTCGGCTAATTCACCGGCCAATATGCCCGACATCCACGCCACAAAAACCTGCACACGCTGAGAGCTGTGCCGCTGATAAGGATAAAGCACCGATACCGGCAGCGCAGCAGCCTGGTATTGCGGCAGGACTTCAATCAGCTCTCCGCTGGCAAGATAGAGCGCCGCATCATAAGTGGGCACCTGAATCAAGCCCAGCCCCGCCAAGCCGCAAGCCAGATAGCTTTCCGCATTATTTACCGTGACCCTAGCTGGCATCGTAAGGCTAAGGTTTTCACCGTTTTCCGTATATTCCCAACACGCCGTTTGCTCGGATAAAGAGCGGCTGTAGCCCACCATATAATGCTGGCTTAATTCCGCCAAAGACTGAGGCTCTCCCCATTGCTGGATGTAGCCAGGGCTGGCGTAATTACCCTGGGGCAATAAGCCAAGTCGCTTAGAAACAAGCCGATCCTCTTGCAAAGCGCCTACCCGCAGCACGCAATCCACGCCTTCGCGCAGTAAATCAATCACATGATCACTCATGCCCATTTCGATATGAATATCGGGATAGCGCTGAAAAAACGCAGGCAAGTGGGGCGCAATCAGGCTGCGGGCCATGCGGGTGGGCACGTCGATCCGTAACAGGCCCTGCAAGCCTGATTCCCGGAACAATTGCGCCGTTTTATCCAGATCAGCCAGCATGCGCTGGCAATGCGCATAGTAGCTGCGCCCGTCGCCAGTCAGCTCTAAATGGCGGGTGGTTCTGCTTAATAATCGCGTGCCTAAATGGCTTTCCAGCTGTTGCAAAGTGGTTGAAGCCACCGGGCGCGACAACTGCATCAGCTCCGCTGCGCGGGTAAAACTGCCACTGTCGCTTATTTGCACAAACAGGCGCATTGCTTGAATTAAATCCACAGCCGCTCCCATTGTTTTGCCAGACAAAATAGTGTTTTCATTTTAGCCGTATTTATCCCCATGAGGCTGCGCAGCATACTGCATTCACTTCTTCTGAGCGTTGATTTCAGCCCGCTCACTTTATTAAAGGAATGCAGAAATGTCCAAACACACACTGGCAGGAAAAGTTGTTGTTATCGGCGGTGGCGCAAAAAACCTAGGCGGGCTGATCAGCCGCACCCTAGCCGCAGAAGGCGCATCCATTGTAGTTCACTACAATAGCGATTCAACTGCGGCGGCAGCGGCAGAAACCGTGGCGGCGATTGAAGCCATGGGCGGCAAAGCATTTGCCATTCAGGGAGACTTAAGCAAGGCAGCCAACTGCGTGGCTTTGTTTGATGCAGCCGTAAAACGCTTTGGCGGCGTGGATATTGCCATCAATACCGTCGGCAAAGTGCTCAAAAAAGCGATTGTCGATGTCAGCGAAGAAGAATTCGATGAGATGAGTAGTATCAACAGCAAGGCCGCATTTTTCTTTATCCGCGAAGCGGGTAAACATTTAAACGACAACGGTAAGATCTGCACCATTGTCACCTCGCTGCTGGCCGCCTACACCGGCTATTACTCAACTTATGCGGGCACCAAGGCCGCCGTTGAGCACTTTACCCGCGCGGCCGCCAAAGAATTTGGCACTCGTGGTATTTCTGTCACCGCAGTCGGCCCTGGCCCAATGGACACGCCTTTCTTTTATGCTCAGGAAACACCAGAAGCCGCAGCTTATTTAAAAGCATCGGCGGATTTAAGCGCCTTTAATCAATCAGGCTTAACTGAAATCGAAGACATCGTGCCTTTGATTAAATTTCTTGTCACCGAAGGCTGGTGGGTGAACGGGCAGACCATTTTTGCAAATGGTGGATTTACCACCCGCTAATTAAGATAGCGACCAAAGCGTCAGCAAATGGGCTGGCGCTTTCGCACACCAAGGATCAGCCATGAAACTGTTCGCCCTTTTATTAATCGGCATTTTATACAGCCCGCTCAGCCAAGCACAAAGCACAGAAGGCTTGGATAAACTCAGCAATCCACTGGTGAAATCAGCGGTAAAAGCGATGAGTGATAACGACCGAGAAAGCTGGATGAAACTCTTCTCCCCCAAGGCCGTGATCAGCGACGATGGCAAGGAAAGAGAATTTATTCAGTGGTCAGACAGTGAAATATTTGGCCGCTTACGCGCTTATATCGTACTGGGCAAATCGCGTGGCTACTTTAAACGCATCGATAAAGAAGATAATCAGGGCCTAAGCATTTACGGTTTTTTCCACACCGATCGCTGGGGTGAGTTCAATACCTATATGCACTTTAAAATCGAAAACAATCAGATTATCAGGCTGGATGTGGGGCAAATTAAATAGCACGGTGGTTGATTAAATAACGGAATGCACCCGCTATTTAATTCTAACCATGCTTACGCAGCTCTTCTTTCACCAGCTCTTCTACACGCGGCAAAAGTTTTTGCTCAATTTCGATCGTCATATCGCTCATTAAGCGGCGCAGCGTGTCTTCGTAAAATGTACTCATCAGGCTGGCAAAATGCTGGCGGGTAAGCTGCTCTACCTCGGTGGCAATTTCAACACCCAGCTGCGCTGCAACCGTTGCACTTAATTCGGCAATGACCTTCTCACTCAGCCCAGGTGCTTCAGGCTCCGTTTCTGCAGGCGCAAGCTCTGGCTCAATCGCGGCAAAAAGTGGCTCATCTTCCCACTCCGCCTCATCAGCAACACTGACCAACTGGATGCAAGACAGGTCTTCGACTTCAGAGATTTCTTCGGCAACCGGCAAATCCACAGGCGATTCTTCCCAGCCACTACCCCATGGATTAGCCTGCGATAAGGCATTTAAATCTAGCAAAGGCAGGTCTAAAAACTCCACCACGGGTGCAGCAACCGGCTCGGGCTCAAAAATCTGTACTTCTTCGTCTTCAACGATCTCCTCTGCCGCAAAAAATTCTTCCGGGGGAAACATTAAAACATCATCAAAAACTGCGACTTCGTTCACGGCCTCGGTCAGCACCGGGATATCATCAGCCTCGTCCAGCAATACAGGGATAGCCTCAGCGGCCGCCGCGCCGCCGCGGTGACGCGCCAGTAAGGCATCCATTTTATCAAATAAGGGGCTTGATTCAGACACGCGGCTCATCCTGCCCTATCCATCATATCGAAAGAAGTAGGCTTAAAACCTTGGGCCACATAGGCTTTCCAGCGCCCGCGTGCCAGATTACGCGCCTCTTCATCAATCGGAACAACTTCTACAACCCGCTGATAGCGCTCAAAGCCCGCAGGCAAGCCATTGGTCCAGTTAAAAAGTAGCTGCCGGGCCGGCAACAGCTCGGGGCGATAATCCAGCACAATAGGGGTATCTGCAACATTGGCATCATCTGCAGCACAGTGGGGTAAAAAACCCGTCTGCGGTACTTCCCACAGCAAGCCATCCAACGCAACAGCAGCGGCTTGGCTGTCCGCGAGGATATTGATACTTAAACGCTTGGCCAGCGCTTTGCTCACCAGCTGGCAAAGTGCATGCTCACGATTAGGTACATTGAAGTAGAAAGAAATTTCAGTCATTAAGCTTAAGTAAACCGTATTTTGTATTTAATCCCGGAGGATTAATTTAAATGCTAAGAAATATCGTTGCGATCAGCCATTACAAGTAAGTATAACAACTCATGTTTAACTTATTTTAAAGAGACCAGCCGCCTGCCTGTGCAAGAGCACCTTTTCTTTTGTCAAAGTACCAGCAATTTGAAGTAAGTAAAGGCCCAAAGTAACAAAGAATGCCGCTGCCTTTAGGAAATTTAAATGAAGCCGAAATACCTTCGGATGTCATAGCGGTTTTTTTTATTTCCTGCGCTTTTTTGGGCCCATAGCAATTGAGCTCAAAACGCGTCACATCAAACTCATCGCGATTATAAAAATCTTTTGCCTGCATGGTTTCTAAGAGCTGAATTTTATCCTTTGCATCCAGCCAGATCACACGAATCAATCTAGCTTTCTTATCTCGGATAGCAAAAGCCGATTCCCCCCTGATGCCCATCAAATCGCCAGAACATTTTCCAATCAGCGCATAAGAAGGAAACTGAGCGGCTATCGCAGCAACAGGCTCTGCCCGGGCGGAAAAAGAAATCACACAAAAGGCCAATACAGCGCTCCACTTAAGCAGCATATGCATCAGTGAATTCCTAGCTAACAATCATTATTAAACTGATAAAAAGCAGATGCGATAAGTCAACAGCCCGCTCAGAAGTAAATCCTTCTGGGCGGGCTGTTTAACAGCAGGCTAAATTATTTCTTTTTTGCCGCAGCACGCTGAGTTAAAAACTCAACCAGCAGTGGCACAGGACGGCCTGTTGCGCCTTTTGCCGCGCCAGACTTATGCGCCACACCCGCGATATCCAGGTGAGCCCATGTGTATTCCTTAGTAAAGCGGCTAAGGAAAGCAGCAGCGGTAATCGATCCCGCAGCACGGCCGCCGATATTGGCCATATCGGCAAAGTTGGATTTTAGCTGTTCCTGGTAATCATCCCACAGCGGCATGCGCCATGTTTTGTCACCGGTTTCACGCGAAGCTTTGATCAAATCATCGGCCAATTGATCGTTGGTGGTGAATAAACCACTCGCCACATGGCCCAGACCAATAATAATGGCGCCGGTCAGTGTGGCAATATCAATCACCAGCTCTGGCTCGTAGCGTGCGACATAAGTCAGCGCATCGCACAGAATCAAGCGGCCTTCGGCATCGGTGTTCAGGATTTCAATCGTCTGACCGCTCATCGAGGTTACGATATCGCCCGGTTTCACCGCATTGCTAGAAGGCATGTTTTCGCAAGTCGGGATCACGCCCACCACATTGATCGGCAGGCCTTGCTCGGCGATGGCGCGAATCACGCCCATTACCGTAGCAGCACCGCACATATCAAACTTCATTTCGTCCATCTCTGCGCCGGGCTTGAGCGAGATACCACCCGAATCAAAGGTAATCCCTTTACCCACCAGCACTACAGGCTTCTCTGATTTTTTACCGCCATGGTATTCCAGGCAGATCAGCTTAGGCGGCTCGATGCTGCCTTGGGCTACCGACAAGAATGAGCCCATGCCCAGCGCTTCCATTTCTGGTTTTTCCAGCACAGTGCATTTCATTTTGTAGCTGGCAGCCAAAAGATGCGCTGCATTAGCCAAATAGGTAGGGGTACAAATATTGCCTGGCAGATTGCCTAAATCACGGGTTAAATTCATGCCGTGGCCCAGAGCAACACCGGCTTGCAGGCCATTCTCGGCTTTTTCTACTTCGGATTTTTTGCTTACGGCAATATTTACAGCCGTTAAAACCGAAGCGGCTTCAGGCTCAGATTTAAACTGCACAAAACGGTAGCTTTCAAAAACCAGCGCTTGAGCGATAATAGCGGCCGCCTCTTTCAGGCCCAGTGCTTTTGCAGCAGCAATCGCTAAGAAAACATCTGCAGAAGTGGATTTACCACCCACTAAAGCTTTAGCCGCAGCAAGCGCTGCCTTACGGAACGCATCTGCATCCAGTTTTTGCTCGTCGCCAAGCTGTACTAATAGAACGCGGCGGCCTGGCAAGGGAATATATAAAGTGGAGCCAACGCTATCGCCCAATTCATTGCAGGTTTCTGCCAACCAACCGTCTTTGTCCAGACCTGCTGCAAGTGCGACAAGTTGTGTACCAAATACCGGCAGCACCAGACAATCTGCTGCTGTTTTTTCGGGGACAGATAGATTTATGCTAAATTCCATTATTGCTTCCTATTGCTAAGTTTAAAGGCCGCGAAAATTTCGCTCGATTATTTCCTAGTACCCCCGCAAAGTCAAAAACGCCCATGTTGTTTCGTAAAAGCCTAATTCAAGAAATGTCCTGGGTCGCCCTTGGGGCCTTCTTCGTCTTGCTCATGCTGATCATGACGACGCAAATTGTACGCCTGCTCGGCCAAGCCGCCATTGGTGCTCTCGCCAGTTCTGCGGTCTGGGCCATGATGGGCTTCGCTGCAGTGCGCTATCTGCCCATTCTATTATCACTGATGCTGTTCTTTTCGATCTTGGCTGTATTAACCCGGCTATGGAAAGATCATGAAATGGTGATTTGGTTTGTCAGTGGCCGCTCAATTATGAGCTTTATCCGGCCTGTCCTCGAATTTACCATACCTGTAGTGATTCTTATTGCACTGTTATCGCTGGTACTCTCTCCATGGGCCTTAGAAAAAGGTCAGGAGTACAAGGAAAAATCACTTTCCCGCCAGGAAGTCACTCAGGTTGCGCCCGGCGTATTCAGGGAATCTCCTGCTGCTGATCGCGTATATTTTGTTGAAAACTTCACCGGCGGTAACGGCAATAATGTGTTTGTGCAATTACGCCGCGACGAAAAATTAACCGTGATTCTGGCAGAAAAAGGCGGCCTTTATCTGGATAGCGATGGCTCCCGCTGGCTGTGGCTCGCCAAAGGCAAATCCTATGAAGGCCTGCCCGGTACTGCTGCTTATGAAACACTGGAATTTGAAAATGCAAGGCTGCGTATTGAAGCAGGTGAAAGCCCGCGCTCCAGCCCGTCTACTCAGGCCACCAGCACGATGGCACTCTGGAACAGCAAGCTGCCGGAGCATCAGGCAGAGCTAGCCTGGCGCATAGCCATTCCTATTTCAGCGCTGATATTAAGCCTAGCAGCCATTCCGCTGGCATTTTTTAACCCACGTGGCGGGCGAGCCTCTAATTTATTGGTCGCTATTTTTTCCTATTTCTTTTATTACAACTGCATCAATATTGCACAGGCTTGGCTTAGCGATGGAAAAATCCCGCTCATGCTGGGTATGTGGCCGCTGCATGCGGCAGCGCTGTTGATTACGCTGGGGCTGTTTGCCTGGCGCGGCAAGTTGCGGGGAAGTTGAAATGAGTCTCTTATCTCGCTATTTAATGCGCGAACTCTCGCTGTTTATTTTATTTGCCCTGATTGGCCTGCTGGGTCTTTATACCTTTTTTGATTTGATTGCCGAGCTGACCGATCTGGGTGTAGGCGGCTATCGCCTCAGCGATGCACTGATTTTTGTGGCCCTACGTGCGCCCGCAAATGCTTATGAGCTTTTGCCCATTGCCGTACTGATTGGCGGCATTTTTGGCCTTTCGCATTTATCCGGCTCATCCGAGCTGACGGTGATCCGCGCTTCCGGCGTATCACTCAAACGGCTTTTACTTTGGCTTTGCCTGATTGGTGTATTTTACGGCGCAATCACCCTGCTGCTGGGCGAATACATTGCACCGGCGGGTAAGCGCATGGCCAATCAGCACCGGCTGGCTGCTACGCAATCGATGCTTGTAGGCGATTTTCGATCGGGAGTCTGGATTAAAGACGGAAAGCAAATTGTAAATATCGCTGAAATGCTGCCCGACTTAACCGTTGTGCATGCACGCATTTACGAGTTTGGCAAAACACTTACGCTGGAAAGAGTGATCGAAGGACATAACGGCCGCTTTCAAAGCAAAGGCAACTGGACACTGCAAAAAGCCACGGTGACGCAGTTTTTGCCCGAACACGCGGGTGTTGCCCTGAGTAAACCCGCTGTATTTAACTGGCAGACCTCCATTTCCCCCGCCATGCTGGCGGTGCTGCTGGTAGAGCCTGCTCAGATGTCTGCCACCTCTTTACTCAGCTATATCGATCACTTAAAGCGCAATAAACAAAAAACATCACGCTACGAGCTGGCGCTATGGGGCAAATTATTTTACCCGCTGGCCTGTTTATCCATGGTGCTGATTGCCCTGCCCTTTGCCCAAAGCCAGCGCCGCAGCGGCAATGCGGGTGTGCGCGTTTTTATCGGCATCGCCTGTGGTTTGATTTTTCACTTTGCCAATCAGATTGTGGTGTATTTAGGCGACTTATATAACTGGCCGCCGCCGATTGTTGTTTCTATCCCTACCCTGCTTTTTCTCTCTGCAGCAGCTTTTATGCTGTGGCGGCAAGAACGGCGCTAAGAAATAGTCAATTTGTAAGGGGGTTTGCCCATAATTCATGGCAAGCACCAGCACATCAACAGGAGTTTTCCATGCACGTTTTACTGACCGGCGGAGCGGGCTATATTGGCTCGCACACCTATATCGAATTGCTTGCAGCTGGCTTTAAACCGGTTATTTTTGATAACTTTTACAATGCCAAGCCAGAAGTCCTGAACCGAATCGCCACCATTACCGGGCAAGCAGCCGAATATGTAGAAGGCGATGTGCGCGATGCGGCAGCTTTAAAAGCGCTGTTTCAACGCTACGACTTTAGCGCCGTCATCCACTTTGCTGGCCTGAAAGCCGTGGGTGAATCGGTTGAAAAACCGCTGATGTATTACGACAACAATGTGGTGGGTACCCAGCGTCTGCTTGAAGCCATGCAGGATGCAGGCGTTAAAAACCTAGTGTTCTCATCTAGCGCCACCGTCTATGGCGACCCACACGCCGTACCGATTACCGAAGATTTTCCGCTATCCGCCACCAACCCCTATGGCCGCTCCAAGCTGATGGTTGAAGATATCCTGCGCGATATTTTTAAGGCCGATAGCAGCTGGAACTTTGCCCTACTGCGATATTTCAACCCGGTTGGCGCGCATATTTCTGGCCTAATCGGTGAAGACCCTCAAGGTATTCCAAACAACCTGATGCCTTTTGTTGCGCAAGTAGCCGTAGGCAAACGTGAAAAACTCTCCGTATTTGGCAACGACTACCCAACGCCCGATGGCACAGGCGTACGTGATTATATCCACGTGGTTGATCTAGCCCGTGGCCATGTCAAAGCCTTGCAAAAACTGGCAACTGTACCTGGTTTAGTCACCGTAAACCTAGGCACAGGCCAGGGTTATTCCGTGCTGGACATGGTAAAAGCCTTTGAAAAAGCCTCAGGCAAAACCGTGCCTTATCAAATTGTGCCGCGCCGCGCTGGCGACATCGCCGCCTGCTACGCCAACCCGGCATCAGCGCTGGCCGTACTGGGCTGGAAAGCTGAAAAAACCCTTGATGATATGTGTCAGGACAGCTGGAAATGGCAGAGCCAAAACCCGAATGGCTTTAATTAATTAAACAGCCGGGCCAGAAAATTACGGCAGGGAAATTTAATTCAAAATAAAACAAAGGCGCATTTTTATGCGCCTTTGTTGCATTCAAACCATGAGGCAGCCAGCAACTGCGACAGCCATGCACCAGCAAACGCTTAAACCTTGTGTAATTTAATGCGTGTGTTAAATTAAGCATAAAATGATACAAATTGCATCGTTACCTGCCTGTAGCAGGTAAAACACGATGGCCCAAAAACGCTTTTAAAGCCTGCATCCATGCAAATTAACGACCCTGCCGTATTGCAACGAACCACAGCGCTTAGCTACCGCAATGCTCACAGCGGGCAAATTATCGGCATGATTGCGGCCTGCATCTTGTTTATTGCGCATCGGGACGACCACTCTCTTTTCATTTTATCGGGCTGGTTGCTACTTACCTGCAGCCTTGCGGTTTATCGCCTTACCATTTTTAAACAATATCAACAAACCCCTGCCGCTCACCATTTTACTTATTGGCGAAAAGTGCACTTGCTGGGCGTTGCTGCAACAGGCGTGATTTGGTGTTCTGGTGGCATTTATTTTATGCTGACCAGCAGCATCTTACTTAATATGTTTACCGCCTTTGTTTTCTCAGGCTTAGTTGTTGGCTCTCTGCCCATATTAGGGCCTATGATTCCTGCGATGCGTATTTATGCAGGCCTGATGATGCTGCCTATTATCATTAATGCCTGTGTACAACCTACGCAAATGGATTTAACCCTAGGCGGAATGAGTTTATTCTTTTTATTCACGCTCATGAAAAGCGCACGCTCCTATCACGATACGATTGTTGAAAGCCTTATTTTAGAATTAGATCAGACACGCCTTGCCGAAGACTTAGCCAAAGCCAGAAATGATGCTGAACTTGCCAACCGGGCAAAAAGCGAATTTATTGCCAATGTCAGCCACGAAATTCGCACCCCCATGAATGGCATTTTAGGTATGGCGCACTTATTAGAACAAAGCCCGCTGTCCCCCCTGCAAAAAGAAACTGTCGGCGTTATTTGTAATTCAGCCGATTTACTATTAGAACTGGTAAACGACGTACTCGACCTATCCAAAATGGAGGCTAATTGCCTCACCCTTCACAAAAAACCCATTGATTTATCTGTGCTGCTTAAAGAAACGCAGCAAATGTTCAAGCTGGCTGCCTGCAATAAAGGTTTAAAGCTAACTCTGGATTACCAAGGAGACCCCAATATTGTGATATTGGGTGATGGCTTGCGCCTGCGGCAGGTATTAGTCAATTTACTCGGCAATGCCATTAAATTTACCAACCACGGGCAAGTGGTTTTACATGTAAAAGTACAATTAAAACAATCTTATTACCATATTGATTTCACCGTTATTGACAGCGGAATCGGTATTTCAGCAGAGCGCTTACCCCATATATTTGAGGCCTTTGTGCAAGCCGATGGCTCTTCTACTCGCGAATACACAGGCACCGGGCTGGGCCTGACTATTGCACGCCGTTTAGTTAAAGCCATGGGCGGGGAATTAATTGCCCATAGTGAACAACGGATTGGATCTCAATTTAAATTTTCGCTGACTTTTCCTCAAGGTATTTTGCCGGAAGACAATATCCAAATTACAGATATCCAGACACCACCACGTAAATTGCGTGTATTGCTGGCCGAAGATAATCCAACCAACCGCTTGGTGGCAACACGCTTATTAGAAAATGATGGGCATACCGTATTCAGCGCGGCGAATGGCCAGTTAGCCTTAGACTTTCTTGCCAAAGAAAAAGTGGATCTGGTTTTAATGGATATGCAAATGCCGGAAATGGATGGTTTGGAAGCCACCCGCTTTATCCGCGCACAAGAACAAGCCAACCCGGCAGGCAAACGCCTCCCTATTATGGCCCTGACCGCGAATGCTTTGGAAGAAGACAAACAATTATGTATTAATGCAGGGATGGATTTATTTTTAACGAAACCATTGCGCCCTGCTTTATTAAAACAAGCACTGGCGGAGTTAATAGAAGCCATGTAAGCAGGCACAATTTATGCCCGCACGCTACCGCCTGCAACTGACTTCCCTGCATTGATTTTTTAAAACACTTATTTAGCGGCGGTTTGATCAGGGTATTGAATTTCAAAAAAAGTATCATCTGGATATTTGTCATTTTCTAAAGGAATTCTAAAATATATTTTTCCTTTATCTTCGCTCAACTCTACTTTCTCTCTCTTTCCCGCATATACCGCAATCAGTTCATTCGATTTGGGTGGCAATTCACGAACCAGATGAATCAAACTTGAATGGCATGGATCGATAGCTAATAGCGCAGTTCGGGCAATAAATGACAAGCTGTCTTTATTTATCGCCACCATTACTTCACACTGCAAACGCATATCGCCTAGTCGCCATGCATTCTCTGAAGAATTAGCACTTAAAATACGCGCAGTCCATAGATAACCTTTTTTCTGGTTTAATACCATTTCTGCTTTTTTATCCGCCAATGCCTGATCCCTTGGCAGGATAAACGTGCCATCCTCAGCAATGGGTACGGCAATTGAACTTCCTTCATCTTCGATTCGCAAAGCCAGCCCGGGAATAAGAGCCCTGCCTTTTTCTGGCCTGATAATAAATTTTAACGGCGCAGTAGGTGCATGATATTTAAATTTATCATAAGCATCCATTCCCTTAAGCATACTTGCATAGGGTTTCCAATCTGCGTCTTTTATCCCACTTGTCGTCACAGCATCCAGCTTAATGGCTTCCGTCTCGGAGGCCGTTTCTGAGGCATAAAGAGCCGAAGAAAATAATAGTGGCGATATAGCAATTATTCTTTTAAAAAATAGATTCATCGATACTTCCCATATAAAAGCCGCATAAAGGGCTGGCCACATAAAAAGCCATTATTTAAAAATGAGATTTGTTACAAATAATGAAGATATGTAGAGAATTAAATCAGGGAAACAATCATTCTCAGCAATCCTTGCTAAGTTATTACACGCACAAACACCGGTCAATATTTATTTGTCATTAATTTGTAAATCAATGTATAAAAATTGGGAAAAATCCAAATACAACTTTTTAAGACGATTGCCAATATATAAAGTAATTAGCTGCTTCGGCACATCCCAAATATTTTTTCTCCGCGTCCTCTGTCATCTTCCTGTTTCAAGATTTAAGTTTATTAAGCAAACCTCCGCTTAGCCTTACTCGCTATAACTCGCTAACTGCTGCAGGGTGTCAAACATCTGCTGTAATTCTTGTGGGATGGCTTCTGCGCCGGCAATTTCGGCGGCTTCGGCTATTTCTAGCGCCATGCCGGGTTTGGAGTGATAACGCAGCGCACGCTGGATAATTTCTTCATCAGGGCGAGGCGGTGCAGCGTCCATCGCAGCCTGATGCCAGTGATTGAGCGGGCCACGGGGTTTAGCGGCATTGCGATAAGTATCAGCAAAACCGTTGTCCCATAAATAATGTTCAATATCGCGGCTTGCCAGCGCCGTAATATGCAGCGCATCAGGCCGGTCACTGAGCAGGCTGCGGGCTTTGGCAATATAACGCTGGCCTGCCTCGTCGCCATCGGCAATCAAATGCCAAACTATCCCTAAGCGATCGGCAAATTTAATCAGCGGCGTTAAGCCTGCCTGGGCAAACTCAACGCAGCGTATGCCCTCCACAGGGAAATTCACGCCGTAAATCCGCGCCAGCTCGGGCATCAGCCAAAATTCGGTTTCCCCTTCAACCAGCAGCCAAACACGGGCAAACATGCTGCTGGCGCGATTGGCGCGAATATGAAACGCCACTTTACGCGCATCACTGGCCGATAAGGCCTGTTCTCCAACATGATAAACGTGTACATGCTGATGGCGGCGCACCAGACGGCGTAAGGCCTGATGCGGGAAACTCGCCAGCAAATCACCATGATTAGTAGTAATCAGTTTTTGCAACGGCAATTGCTCAATCAGCCCCCACATCATCGCCAGCTGTATCGGGTGTAAATGGGTTTCTGGGTCTTCCATTAACAAAATGGGATGCGCGCCCTGTTGCAAGGGCAGATCGCCACGGGCATTAATCAGCGCCCCCAGCAGCATTAAAAGCGCCACCCGCCGCTGGCTGGATCCGGCTCGACCTGCGATATCGAGCAGGCTGTCGTCATCACGTAAATTAAATGGCGTGCTGGCAATTTGCTTGGCAAGGCGCTGCAGGGGTACGGGTGCTTGCAGCAGCTCGGCGTGCTCTGACAAAAACTGCTCTACAGCATCCAAGCCTTGAGTCAGCTCCTGCGGGTGCAGCTGATGCGGTAGAGTAAGAATGCGCTCAAATACGGCACGCACAGCGGCGGATGCGGGCTGAGGCGGATCATCACTGCGGTTTTTTTGCGCGAGGCGTGGGTGCTCTAACCAATCAGTCAGCTGCATATCGCGAAAACGCAGCACGGGGTGATGGCGAATCAGTAACACCGCCAACTCATCGCTGGCCGAGTGCTGCCGCTCCGCGCCCTGCATATCAATAAAGCTGCGGTGGCTGCGCACCTCGCCATGACCATAACGCTCGGCCGAGAAACGCAAAGCCAGCCACTGCCGCCCCTCTTCATCCTGCCAGCTTAAATCCTGCAAAGCAGGGTCGGGCAAGGCTTCATCACTTGCACCACAGAAAAACAAGGTGATATTTAAACGCCGCGCAATCGTCGCCCGCGTATTGGCCACACGGTGAAAATCTTCATGGGTAAACAGCACATCCAGCGGCACCGCCTCGCTCAAGCAGCGGGTTAGTGCAGTAATCAAACTGGTCTTGCCCCAGTTGTTTTCGCCAAACAGCGCAGTGCGCTCGCGCTCTAGGCTTAAATCAATTTGGCTGATGCCCCGAAAATTGGTGATTTGTAAGCGCAATAGATGCATGGTGGCTTCCGATAGCAGGCTTGGTGAAAGCCTACACAAGATAAGCCGGACTAGCCAAATAAAAACACATGCAACAACCGGCCCGGCATGGCCACCGCTGCAAGGCCCGCCCCAATTGCACCGTAAAATGCCCCCACCGCAAAACCCTTGTGCTTTTTGATATTGCCTTGCCGTGCAAAATGAATTGATGCACAGACGCAAACCAGGACCCACAGCGAAAGTAAATGGATAGGGCCATAGCCCATAAACACATTCATGGCACTTTTAATCCAGAATGACGACACGGCCACCAGCAGCATGGCCAGCATCCATGACTTACCCAGCGCTTTATGCATGCTTGTGCCCTTGGGCCGCGCTATTTGCAGCGCTCCAACGATCAAGACCCAGAATGCGGCGAATAAATGAAGCATGACTGACATCTTTTCTCCTTATCAAACTACGCATTCATATCCAGCAAGCACAGACAGGCGCAATTCCTGATCTTTCAAACCGCGCAGACCAGAAAAAATTAAACCGCTTAAAACTGCCCACACCCAAACAGCTGCTGGTGTAAATAGTGCTTGCATATCGCAGCCCCAGCTAAACAAGTGATGCCTCAAGCATACTCAGCAAATAAATGGCCAATTCAAGCTTGCGATAAACTGCGCCAAACAGGAATAAGCCGTCATCAATCAAGATAAGATTTTTTGCTGTGCTGCTTTAAGCGTGCTGGTATTGCTTTTAATCAGCCCGCCGCCGCTTAGTGCTTGGCCGTGATGCGGTACAATCCCTGCTTCATTTTTGAAAGCCTTGCCATGTCCGCCTCAAGCAGTCACAAATCCGATGTTATTGCCCTGTATCTGGTGCAGGGGCTGAATTACTTTGTGTCCTTTTTTACCTTCCCTTTTTTAACCCTCAAGCTGGGTCTAGAAGGTTTTGGGGTGATGAACTACGCTTTTTCTGTGATTCAGTACGGCGTGCTGCTGACCGATTTTGGCTTTAATTTATCGGCCGTCCGGGATCTGGCCCAGCACCGAGACGACCCGCAGGCGGCGGCAAAGATTTTCTGGCGGGTGACACTAGCCAAAACCCTGCTCATGATCGCCTCCAGCCTGTTTCTGCTGATTTTCACCCTGCTGCTCGATCAGCCATGGCAAGCGCATAGCGACGTGTTTTTCTGGAGCCAGCTGTATTTACTCAGCTCGGTGCTGTTCCCCTATTGGTATTTCCAGGGAATGGAAAAACTTAAATCCTGCGCGGCGCTTTCCGTGTTTACCCGCGTGCTCATGCTGGGCTTTTTGCTTTACTGGGTAGAAGGGCCGGATGACATTGCAGTGGCGGTGATTTTGCAAGCAGCACCCCAAATTCTGGCGGGCATCATCTGGTGGTTAAGCGGCTGGGGAGCACCCAAACCGGCCTGGGTAAAAGTATCTCTCGCTGATTTGAAAGAGCCGCTCAAAACCAGCTGGCCATTTTTTCTATCAGCCATTTCTACCAGCCTCTACACCACCTCCACCACGGTTTTACTTGGCAAGTTTGCGCTGCCTTTACAGGTTGGGCTGTTTGCCGCGGCCAGCAAGCTGGTGTATATCGCCCAAGGCCTGCTTGGCCCGCTGATTCAGGCCAGTTACCCGCGCATCGCTCAGCTGGCCAAACACGATAAACCCGCAGCACTGCAACTCATTAGCAAGGCTTTAAAGATCCAGGGCGCAGTAGCCCTAGGCATGACGCTGGCGCTGATGTTGTTTCTGCCGCTATTTAGCCAGATCAGCGTGGCAATCTTTGGCGATCAGGCCAATATCAGCAAGGCTTTGCTATTACTTGCCCAGTCCCAATCCATCATGCTGTGGCTGGCCCCGGTGATTTTATTAGGCGCCGTGGCCATGGTGTTCGGCCAGCAAACGCTACTGGTCTTTGGTTTTGAGCGCTACTTCAGCCGTGTGCTGATCGCAGCGGGCTTATTGAATGTGGGCCTAATGTGCTGGTGGGTGCCAGGCTCAAGCGAGGCGGCGATAAGGGCCGCGCAAAGTGTGCTGACAGTAGAGTGCTTTATTATGCTGGCCTTCTGGTGGCGGGCAAGGCAGATACTAAAAGCAAGCTAGTACTGCCTTTATATTCAAAAATACTCCCTGCAGTGGCTTAAATCCAATGCAGATATAAACCCGCTAGAGATCTTAAATTTAATGAACACCGCTCCAATAGTCAGCTTTGTCTTGCCCTGCTATAACTCGGCAGCGTTTTTGCAAGCCACACTCGACTCCATTAGCCAGCAAAGCTTTAAACAGTTTGAATGCATTGCCATTGACGATGGCTCCTCTGATGCCACTTTGGCACTCTTGCAGCAACACGCGCAGCAAGACCCGCGCTTTATCGTTATTTCCAGAGCAAACCGCGGCCTGATTTCAACGCTGAACGAGGCGATTGCCGTGGCGCGCGGTGAATGGATTGCCCGCATAGATGCGGATGATATCTGCCACCCGCAGCGAATTGAAAAACAGCTCCAGCGCCTGCAAGCAACAGGAGCTGATGTCTGCGGCAGCTGGATCCGTTTTTTTGGCGATAAAACCGGTGAATGGATGACGCCCAGCAGCGATGGGGCCATCAAGGCCATGCTCTTGTTTAACTCCGCCTTTGCCCACCCCAGTGTGATTGCTAGGGCGGCGCTGCTCAAAGCCAACCCTTACCCGCCCCACGCCGTGCACGCCGAAGACTACGCGCTCTGGTGCACCCTGGCCGAAGTGGGCGCAACGTTTACCACCGTGCCGGAAGTGCTGCTGGATTACCGCTGCCACGCTGGGCAAATCACCCAAAGTAAAAAGGATGAGCTGCGTGCCACCGCACAAATCATCCGCAGCAAATACGCCCGCTTCGCCCTGCCCGCCGCCATGCAAAAACGTGCAGACCGCTTTGTAGAGCTGGCAGAGCCCGCCCGCCAGCTCAGCCGTGCCGAATTTGACTGGATGTGCGATTTTTATCTGCAACTTGCAGAGGCTTGGCCAGCAAGCCGCAGCCCACTGGGTGAAGTTTGGGTCGATACCCTACAACGCACCTCTGGGGTGAATCTATTTTTACTAGGCAAAGTACAGGCTCTAAGCCAAACTCTGCCGCCGCCAGCCAGCGAAATAAGCAAACTAAAGCGCCAAAAAATCCGCTGTTTAATTGGCGATAAGGCTTGGCAGTTAATTAAAAAACTAAGATTAGGCATCTAAGAGGCGCCTTGCCGCCCTCTCCCCTATCTCTCTCCCCAAATGGGAGAGGGGGATATGTAGCGACTTCGTCGCAATTTTTACTTTAAGGCCCTCATGAAAATAGTATTTTTTGTCCGTGATCTGGGCCTGGGTGGCGTGGAGCGTTGTGTGACCCTTGTGTCTGAAGGGCTGATTGCACACGGCTTTGAGGTCAGCATTGTGATGTTGGGGGGCAATCGCAATCTATGGGCGACGCGTACTGGCTCGACCAAAATCATCGATTTATCGGCCACCTGGCAGGGTAAAAAACCATGGACTTGGCTGGCTGGCTGGCGCGCGGCAAGGCAGCAGATTAAAGACGCCGATATCTTAATTGCCGCTACTTTTTTAATGCCGCTCTATATGGCCTATGCCGTCACGCGCGGTTTAAAAACGCGGGTGATGGGCTGGGTACACGGGCCACTGTTTGAGCTGGACCAATTCGCCACCATGAACCCGATTCACCGCAGGGCCTGCCAATATATCTACCGGCGCTTAAATGAATTGGTGTTTGTATCTGAGCACGCAAGGGATTCACTGGCGCGTTGGCTCAAACAGCCCATTGGCGATAACTGGCAAGTTTTGCCTAATTTTGTGGATGAAAAAGAGGCCAAAGTTTATCCAGAAAAACCGGCCAGCCACACCCTGCAACTGCTCTTCGTGGGCCGTATTGCCGTAGAAAAACAGCCCCATCTGTGGCTGGATACCTTAGAGTGCCTAAATAAAAAAGGCATCCCCACTAGGCTTACCATAGTGGGTGATGGCCCACTGGAAGACTGGCTTAAAAACAGCGCTAAAGCGAGGCAGCTGGATCAGCAAATCAGCTTTGCGGGCCACCAAAGTAATGTAGGCGATTACCTCGCTGCCGCCGATGTGCTACTGCTGACTTCCAGCTTTGAAGGCTGCCCCTTGGTGGTGCTAGAAGCCATGCCGCTGGGTGTGGTCGTGGCATCCACCAATGCAGGTGGCGTATATGAGCTGTTTGGCAAAAGGCGCAGCGAGTTTGTAGTTGAAACCGCAAGCGGGAAAGCACTGGCAGAACTCATCGCCACACAACACCGTCCTGAGCTGTCCATATGGCTGAAACAGCGGGCAAAACATTATTCATCTGGGCAGATCCTGCAACAATGGATAAACCTCTGCCTGGACAGCAAAAACCCCAAAAACGACCTGTAGGGTGGGTTTCACCCTCCCTTTTATGATTTGTTAATAAAGAGATTGTTATGCTTAGCTACCGCCACGCTTTTCACGCAGGCAACCATGCCGATGTGCTGAAGCACTATATCCAAACGCAAATTTTGTCTTACTTTAATCAGAAAGATAAATCCTACTGGTATATCGACACCCATTCCGGCGCGGGGGTTTACTCGCTAACCGAGGGTTATGCCACTAAAAACGCCGAGTTTGAAAGCGGCATCGCCCGCCTGTGGGAACGGGACGATTTGCCTGAATCCATCGCCGAATATGTGGATGTGGTGAAAGCGCTTAATCCAGATGGCAAGCTGAACCTGTACCCTGGCTCGCCCTATGTAGCCGATCAGCTGCTGCGCCCCACCGATCGCTTGCGCCTGTTTGAATTGCACAGCTCAGATAGCAAAATCCTGAAAGAGAATTTCGCCGAAGCAGGCCGCCGTGTGGCCGTGATTGCAGGCGATGGTTTTGCAGGGATTAAAGCCGTGCTACCCCCTCCACCCCGCCGTGGTGTAACGCTGATTGATCCGCCTTATGAAGATAAAAACGATTATGACTATGTGATCAACATGCTGCACGAAGCGCTGAGCCGCTTTGCCACCGGCACTTATGCAATCTGGTATCCGCAGCTACAACGAGCAGAATCAAAACAACTACCAGAAGAATTAAAAAAATTAGGCGTCAATAGCTGGCTGCATGTGGCGCTGAGCGTACAAAGCCCATCGGCAGACGGCTTTGGCATGCACGGCAGCGGTATGTTTATTTTGAACCCGCCTTGGACACTGGCTGCAACCCTTAGGGAAACCATGCCCTATCTGGTGAAAATCCTTGGTCAAGGCAAGGGTGCGAAGTATATTTTGGAAGAGAAAACAGCCTGAAGCAAAACGACCTGGCCCACGCGGACACCACGGTGATCACGCGTGGGCATCTAACAGCAGAGATGATCATGCAGCAAAAAATCAGCGACTTGGCTAATCTTGGCCCTCAGTCTCAGGCCATGCTGGAAGCCGCTGGCATCTGTTCGGTGCAAGCTATCTATGACTTGGGCTCAGTCCAAGTCTATCTGCAAGTTAAAAAAATAAATCCCAAGGCCAGCTTAAACTTACTCTACGCATTGGAGGGCGCTATTTCTGGCCTGCCTTGGCAAACGATAGCGAAAGAACATAAAACCAGCCTGCTGCTAGCATTAGAAAACTCGGAAAAGCAAATAGGAATCATTACTAACACAAAAGAATAAGAAGCAATATATAATCAAACCCACAAACCTGCAGAGCAATCTTTATGGCTATTCGCATTGAAGACTTGGAGCCACTCAGAGATTACCTCTACCGTTTTGCGCTCTTCCAATTGCAGCACAGCAGCAGTGCCGAAGATGCCGTACAGGAAACGCTGCTGGCCGCATTGGAAAAGCCCGATTCCTTTAATGGGCAATCGTCTTTAAAAACTTGGCTGACCAGCATTTTAAAATTCAAAATTATCGATACCCAGCGCCGCATCTACCGCGATCCACTGCTGCTGGCCGCTGTAGATGGTGAAGAAGACAACAGCGATTTTGATGTGCTGTTTAATAAAACCGGCCATTGGGGCTCAGATGCGCCAAGGCGCTGGGAAAAACCCGAAGCCAGTTTGGAAGACAAACAATTTTGGGCTGCCTATACACGCTGTAGTCAACTGATGCCAAAGCGCACCGCCATGGTGTTTGCAATGCGTGAAGAATTAGGACTAGAGATAGAGCATATTTGTCAGCAATTAGAGATTACCGCGACTAATTGCTCAGCCATGCTGTATCGCGCCCGCATGAGCTTGCGGCTCTGCCTAGATAAAAACTGGTTTGGAAACACGCCATGATGAGTGAGCATATAGCCGCTATTTTATGGCCAGCACTACCTAAGCTGCTCATACTCAGCCTGAATGATTACGCACGCATAAGTATGAAAATTTACTTAAAAAACGGGGTTGGAACGCGCCATGATGAACTGCCGCCAGGCATCCATTTTATTATCCGCCCAACAGGATGGCCCACTGACGCTCAACCAGCGCTATCGCTTACGGCTACACCTTTTGTTATGTAACAACTGTCGAAATTTTAATCGTCAACTACACTTTATGCGGGAAGCGGCACGTGCACCTTCTCACTGGGAATAGCCATCAGCCTGTCATTTTTTTGTTTACTTGGCTGAGGCTAAAAATATTTTGTCAGATTTCAAACGCTGCCCCGACTCAGTAAGCAGGTGAAAAACACCGCGAACGAGTTTTCCTATCTCACAAGGAGCAATACCCATGAAAACGTCCCTGATGCTGTCTTCCGCCTTGGCTGCCGTAATCGGCTGTGCCGCTATGAGTGCAAATGCTTCGCCTAGCGCCGAAGAAATGAAAAAAATGGAAAAATGCTATGGCGTAGCCAAAGCAGGCCAAAACGACTGTGCTGCCAATGGACATGCTTGTGCAGGCCAGGGTACTAAAGACATGGATAAAGCCGAGTGGAAAGCCGTCAAAAAAGGCACATGTGAAAAAATGCAAGGCTCCCTAATGGCCCCTAAGGCCTAAGGATAGCATCATGACAACACTTCCCATCCATGCCGGCCTTGGGCTTCGGTCTCCACATCTGGCCAAAGTGCTTGCCACGCGGCCCAATGTGGCATGGTGGGAAGTGCATAGTGAAAACTACTTTGGCGGCGGAGCAGCGCCTGCCGCCTTAGAAAAAATCCGCCGTGATTATCCCGTTAGCCTGCACGGCGTAGGCTTAGGCCTTGGCAATGCCGAGCCGCCCGAAGCGCGACATTTAACACAGCTGGCAGAATTAGCCGAGCGAATCCAGCCCGCCGCCATTTCAGAGCATCTGGCATGGAACCGCTATGGCGACGTCTGGTTTAACGATCTTTTGCCCGTGCCGCGTTATGCCGGTGCGATTGATCACCTTTGCGCCCATATCGATCTGGTACAAAGCCGCTTAAAACGCATTATTTTGCTGGAAAACGTATCCAGTTATATTGCCTTTAGCGATGAAATGCTCAGCGAGGCCGAGCTACTGGCCGAATTAGTGGCCCGCACCGGCTGCGGCCTCTTGCTTGATGTAAACAATATGCATGTCAATCAGCTTAATCATGGCATTGACGCAAGAGCTGAGCTGGCAAGACTGCCATTGCACCGCGTAGCCGAAATCCATGTAGCAGGCTTTGAGTATTGCGATGGCCTCGTGATCGACACCCACGGCGCGCCCGTTTGTGAAGCGGTTTGGAAGCTGCTGGAAGACGCCCTCAGGCTTACCGGCCCCAAACCTGTGCTGCTGGAACGGGATACTAATCTGCCGCCGCTCTCTGGCCTACTGGATGAATACGGCAAACTAAAAGCGCAAATTGCTCACCATCCGCACAGCATGGGGGCAATCGCATGAATTACCTTGCTGCATTAAAAGACTTCAGCCAGATATATAAAAACACAGATTATCAGCCGCAATCAGTATTGGCCCGCAGCCTGCCTTTTTTAGAAGTGTATCGCAATAATACATGGGCCAATCGCAGCAATAATCTTGCGAATACCTACCCTACGGTAGTGGAGTTAGTCGGAACAGAATTCTTTAGCGCCATGGCAAGGGTGTTTGTAGAAAACAGTGAATCGCATGCAGGTAATTTGCATCTGGATGGTGAAAGCTTCCCAGAATTTTTAAGCGTTTTTCCACATGTCAGCGATCTGCCCTATTTAAGCGATGTAGCCAAGCTAGATTGGGCTATTCATCAGGCGCATTACAGTGAGGATGGTAATTTCATCGCAATTGAAACGCTCGCCTTATATACGCCAGAGCAATTTGGCCAATTACACCTTATTCTGCATCCTGCAGTCGCCATTGTTAGATCGGCAGAATGGCCTATTTACCAAATTTTAATGATGCACCACGGTGAAAAACCTGCCGATTTAAATGCAGGTGGCGAGCAGGTATGGGTATGGCGTGATCAGTGGCAATTAATCACGGCCAGCGATACGCTATTTTTAGAATGCCTGCTAAAAAAACAGAATATAGAAAATGCCATGCTTGCCACCAAAGATGATGAATACGATGCCGGGCCAGTTTTAATTCAGCTATTCAGCCGTGGTTTGGTGTGCCAGATTTATTAATTTATGAATCTACCTGTGTCTGTATATCCATTCCAGCAGGTACGAAAAAGATTGTGATTTCTGCCCGAAAACAGGGCATGCCTTTAATAAAAAATGCAGATATGTATTTTCTAGTTTAATTTCAGGCATTAAAACGGTACTCATATTTCATGCTATTTAACAGGTGATCGCCATGAAAAAACAACTCTGCAAACTCTACAGTGGCTATCGCTGTGCCGAATCATTATGCATACCATATTTAAGCCCGGTATTTAATCTTGGATTACGTATTTATCTGGCCCAGGTATTCTTTATGTCTGGCCTGACTAAAATACGCAACTGGGATGGTACTTTATTTTTATTTAATTTCGAATATCAAGTGCCATTTATCCCCCCAGAAATGGCCGCCATCATGGCCGCTGGGGGCGAGCTTATTTTGCCGGTATTACTGATTAGCGGCAGCTTAGGGCGATTTGCCGCGGCTGGTTTATTTATACTGAATCTAATGGCGGTTATATCTTACCCAGCCCTGCTGCCCATCGCCCTTAAAGATCATTATCTCTGGGGCGCATTGCTCGCCGTATTAGCCATTTATGGTGCGGGGAAATGGTCGGTAGATGAATGGCTGAATCGGCGCTGCCAAGCTGGTCAAATAAAATCTTTAAACTCCGACCTCTGATAAGCCTTAACACAGCCCGCATTATGGTGGGCTGATGTGATGCCCGGCAACATACAAGTTAACGCCGGGCTTACACCCGCCAATCAACACGAACCCGCTTAAAATTCAATACAGATACTCCGAAAATTAAATCACTACAGCTTGCACAAAAAATAAAACCTTTTAATTTCCTTTTGTACACTTTGCAGATAAATATTTGGTGATATGTAACTCGCCCTCTTCTTTACTTCTTATATCAGCCTCAACAGAACGCCTGTTTTTTGAAAACGTAAAATATAATGGAACACTGATTCTTCCTGCATCAACAATACACAGCAGCTCATTATCTGTTAAACCGCGGCAATCATAAATTTTACTTTCCGAACGATGATCTTTAATGACCCCCTCCAGTGCATTCTCACTTTCAGATATCGCCAAGCTTAAAAACAGCTGATTATCTTCTTCACCCATCAAAGATTGCCCTTTACATCTCAGGCCAGCAAAACTAGCAAAATATTCATCCGCAGATTTAAAAATGCTTTTAGCACTTTGCTTATTATCTATTGGACCACTGGCGTAAATAGCAGGGCAATTCAATAAAATAACTGCCGCCAATAAAAGTTTTTTCATCTTTTTCTCTTTAATTAACCGCAGATTGAAATCATTAAGTAGGCCAGCAAAAGTTTCAGGTGGCGTACCAGCTTCAGTCGTTAAATAGCTTCACTGACTAAGCGCATGCCGTCGTAGCCCACCACCATGCCCGCAGGTAATTCTTGCGAAAGCGCATGGTATTCCAGCTCGTGGGTCATATGGATCATTACGGTTTGTTTTGCACCAATTTGCCTAGCAGCGGCAATGGCCTGATCAACAGAAAAATGCGTAGGGTGAGGCACGCGGCGCAGGCAGTCTAAGAATACGATGTCTAAGCCTTGCAGTTTAGCGATGCTAGACTCGGGGATCTCAGACACATCGGTTAAATACGCCACATTGCCAATGCGATAACCCAAAATTGGCCATTTGCCGTGCATCAGGGGGATTGGCTCGATAGCAATGCCCGCAAATTCAAAAGTGCTGTCGCTTACCGGATGCAGAGTGAGCACCGGTTTATCCCAGAAATTATTAGGCGGGAACAGGGTATAGGGGAAGCGCTGGCGGATATGGTCGAGCATAAACTCGTTACCAAACACTGGAATGGCGGCTTTTTGCAGCCAGCAAAAAGCGCGAATATCGTCGATCCCATTTAAATGATCGGCGTGAGGATGGGTATAGAGCACCGCATCCACATGCAAAAGTTGCTCGCGCAGGGCCTGATGGCGCAGATCAGGGCCGGTATCGATTAAAAATGTTTTACCCCCGGCACGCAACACGGCGGAAGCCCGGGTACGGCAGTTTTTAGGATCAGTCGAGGCGCAGGTCGGGCATGAACAACCCAGCGCTGGCGAGCCACCACTGGAACCTACACCCAATAAAAGCGCCTCTACTTTCATACAGTGGCCCGGTGAAAGAGTTTAAAGAAGTTGGCTGTACTGGCGTCAGCAATCTGATTCACGCTCACGCCGCGCAAATCGGCAATCGATTCAGCAACATGGCGCACCCAGGCTGGCTGGTTTTGCTTGCCACGGAACGGTACTGGCGCTAAATATGGCGAATCAGTTTCGATCAGCATTCTGTCTAAAGGCACTAAGCGTGCCACTTCGTGCAGCTCAACGGCTTTTTTGAATGAAACAATGCCGGAGAAAGAAATATAAAACCCCAGCTCCATCGCCGCCTGCGCCACATCCCAGCTTTCGGTAAAGCAGTGCAATACCCCGCCCACTTCAGCCGCGCCTTCTTCTTTCAGGATACGAATCGTATCCTCTGCAGAAGATCGGGTATGGATAATCAGCGGCAGCCCCGCTATTTTTGCAGCGCGGATATGCACTCTGAAGCGCCCACGCTGCCATTCTAAATCGCCTTGCAAGCGATAATAATCCAAGCCCGTTTCACCAATTGCTACCACCTTATGATGCTTAGCCAGCTCAACAAGCTGCTCCACCGTTGGCTCTGGTGTGTCTTCATAATCAGGGTGCACCCCAACTGAGGCAAAGATATTTGCATGTGCATCGGCCAAAGCCAATACCGAAGGCAGCTCAGGCAGATTTACAGCCACGCACAGGGCATGCGTTACTTTATTCTCAGCCATGTTAAGCAGGTGCTGATCGATATTGGCTGCAAGATCTGGGAAATTAATATGGCAATGCGAATCAATAAACATAGGGACTTCGAGGCGATTAATAAGGTTTTTTAGTAAGAACTAAGACTTGCGAGTACTTACCCTAAATCACGAACAATTACATCGTGTGCGTAGTGCGGGCAGATTGCAAATAGCCCCCCAGCAAGCCTTCAATCTTGGTTTTAGCCTGATTGCCCGCTTCATTGCCAGAAAATTTGACACCTATACCCTGCTGGTGATTATTATTCGCCCCCTGAGGGGTAATCCAGACCACGTTTCCCGACACCGCAATTTTGGCCGGATCATCCAGCAGCGACAGCAGCATAAATACTTCATCCCCCAGTACATAGGCTTTATTGGTCGGAATGAAAATCCCGCCGCCTTTTACAAAAGGCATATAAGAAGCATATAAAGCGGCTTTTTCTTTAATATTCAGCGATAACACACCTGGACGGGAAACCGGTGCTTTGATAGGTTCACTCATTTTCTTCCTCTGCTGCTTTTGCCACGCAATGCATCTAAGTAAGCAAACAATAAAGATTCAAATACTAAGCGCTGATTCAAGGGGTGATGCGCCAAGCGCATGGCCTCGTTTAAGCGATCAGTGTAATGAAAAAAGGCGGGCGATTGAGTTGCAATACGGCGTAAATCGCTATCCCAATCTGGATAATAGCGAAGTTTGCCAGTCATTTTTATATTGATTAAATCGTGAACCCATTTTTGCAGCCAGCTCACGACTAAAGACATCTCCAGCTTCGCTTTTTCAAGCTCTGCGGCCACCGCAAGTACATCTAAAACAGCTGGGTTAGCAATATGGGCTAAGAAAGTTTTCCGATTAGGCAGCCATTCAGCGCTGGCATCTTCTAAAGCGGCTAAGGGTGCGCCACCAGTATGCGCCAGATGAAGCGCGGGGTTAACCACATGCTGCTGCGCCAGCCATGCCATTGCCACCGTTTGATCAGGTGTTGCCATAGGAAACACGCGGCAACGGCTGCGTATAGTAGGCAATAAACGCCGCCAGTGATTGGAGACCAGAATAAACACCGCACCAGATGGTGGTTCTTCTAGTGTTTTTAAAAACGCATTTGCAGCCGCAATATTTAATGCCTCTGCCGGATACACTAGGGTGACACGGATGCCCTTTCGATGTGCCGTCAGATTGACAAAATCAGCCAGATCACGAATATCATCAACACCAATCACCTGAGATTTACGCTTAGGCTTGGCGTCTTCACCCGCCTCAGCATCACCATCTGCTGGGGAAACCAGGCGAAAATCCGGGTGATTGCCTGCCAGATACCAGCGGCAGCCATCACATACGCCACATGGTGCCGTCGTTTTTGTACTGTCTTCACACAATAATAGCTGAGCCAGATATTCGGCAAAACGCCTCTTCCCTATTCCTTCCTCACCTGTGATCAGCAAGGCATGAGGCAAGCGGTCGATTTCGCGCATCAATTGTGACCAAGGTGCGGCTTGCCATGGGTAAAGTGTTTTCATCGTGGCACTCGCGTTAAAGGAAGGCGCTCAGTATCTCTGCCAGCTCGGCTTGAATCTGCTCTAGGGTGCGATTGGCATCAATCACCCGAATCCGCTCAGGCTCACTGGCCGCCCGTTCTAAATATGCGGCACGTACCCGCGCGTGAAAATCAGCCGCTTCGCGCTCAAACCGATCCAGTGCACGCCCGGCAGACATACGCTCCTGACTGATCGACAAGGGTACATCAAAAATTAAGGTTAAATCAGGTTGGATTTTATGTAGGCCGCTGCCCTGCACCCATTCTTCCAAAGCCAGAAATTTCTCACGCGGCAAACCTCGCCCGCCCCCCTGATAGGCGTAGCTTGCATCGCTGAAACGATCGCAAAGCACCCATTCGCCGCGCTCTAATGCGGGCAAAATCACCTGAGCGAGGTGTTCACGCCGCCCAGCAAACATCAGTAGGGTTTCTGTCTCCAGATGCATAGGCTCCGTCAGGAGTAATTCACGCAGTTTTTCGCCCAAAGAAGTGCCACCTGGCTCTCGCGTCTGAACAAACGCCACGCCCTTTTGCGATAAGCACTGCGCAATCCAGGCTAATTGAGTGCTTTTACCCGCGCCATCAATACCTTCTACCGAAAGAAAACGACCCAACGCTGCCATATTGATTGTATTCCTGAAAAAGGAGAGCTTCCCGCCAGAATCTTACATGGGAAACCTTAAAGCTAAATTTTACAGACGAAAAAAAACCTGCCACATGGGCAGGTTTTTTTATATGGCGTTCCCACGGGGAATCGAACCCCGGCCGCCGCCGTGAAAGGGCAGTGTTCTAACCGCTAAACTATGGGAACATAAACTACTGGTGCGGCTGAAGAGATTCGAACTCCTGACCCTCTGGTTCGTAGCCAGATACTCTATCCAACTGAGCTACAGCCGCACGATAAAACTTTTAAATCTTGGCGTTCCCACGGGGATTCGAACCCCGGTCGCCGCCGTGAAAGGGCAGTGTCCTAGGCCTCTAGACGATGGGAACATACTTCTTTAATCGTAAGCCATGCTATTTTATGACTTACTTCAATCTGGTGGAGGTAAGCGGAATCGAACCGCTGACCTCTTGCATGCCATGCAAGCGCTCTACCAACTGAGCTATACCCCCCGAAAGAGATCCGAATATTACAGAGCAAATTTCAGCCTGTAAACCCCCAAATTGAAAATAAATTAAATATTTCTTACCAAGGCTTCCACCAATCCGCATCAGAGAACAGGCTTGATTCATCTAGGACCGTGGTTTGAGGATAATTTTTAAACAACACTTTTTTGGCATCGTCCCGAAGCTCAATCAAACCCAGCTTATCGTATGCCAAAGCCATGATGCCTAAAGCGGGCTCCACCTGCTTAGTACTCGAATAGGTTTCCAGTAAATATTTACCACGATTTGCTGCCGCCAAAAATGCACCGCGATTGTAATAGTACTTGGCTACATGTAATTCGTGGCTGGCCAGCGCCCCCACCAGATAGCCCATACGCACAGTTGAATCGGCCGCATATTTACTATCAGGGAAACGAGTAACAAGCTGGCGGAAGGTATCGAAGGATTCGCGTGCTGCCTTAGGATCGCGCTCCGACATATCCTGTTTGATCAGGCTGGACAAAAAGCCCTGCGCCTCATTAAAGTTAACCAAACCCTTTAAATAGTAGGCGTAATCAATATTTGGGTGCGCTGGGTATTGCTTAATAAAGCGATCAATTGCTGCAAAAGCAAGCAGAGGCTCTTGGTTTTTATAGTGGTTATAAGCGGTTTCAATTTGCGCCTGCTGAGCGTGCCGCCCATAGGGAAAACGCGCTTCTAATTTTTCAAACAATTTGTTTGAACGATCAAAATTGCGGCTTTCTTGCTCTGCTTTTGCCTCTGTAAAAATCTTCTCGGCGGTCCAGCCACGGGTTTCATCCTGTTCATCAGGAGTGGATGCGCAAGCTGCCAATAATCCGGCAAGTACTGCAGAGACGATGAATCGCGGTAGAATCTTATTCATGATGCATTCCGAAAACGAATTAAACGATTATAACGACTTCGAGCAGGCGCGTGTCCTGACCGTGCCATCCGATTTGGCAGGGGAGCGCTTGGACGCTGCTTTAGCCAAGATGCTGCCCGAGTTTTCCCGTAACCGACTCTCAACATGGATCAAAGACGGCTTAGTCTTTCTTAACGGCAACCCTGCCGTCCCCAAAACAAAATTATGGGGTGGTGAAACGATTAGCGTCTTACCCCAACCCGAAGCAGATGAAAGTGCCTTTCAGCCTGAAGATATCGAATTAGATATTATTTATGAAGATGCTACCTTACTTGTGCTGAACAAAGCACCAGGTTTGGTTGTGCATCCTGGCACAGGTAATTGGACAGGCACTGTACTTAACGGCTTACTCCACCGCTACCCGGAACTTAAAACCATTCCCCGCGCAGGCATCGTACACCGACTGGACAAGGATACCAGTGGGCTCATGGTAATTGCACGCACCTTAATGGCACAAAACAGCCTTGTACAACAATTACAAGCACGTACCGTTAAGCGCCACTATATGGCAATCGCCCAAGGTTTGCTCTCTAACGACGGAAAAGTAGATGCGCCAATTGGCCGCCATCCTAAAGAAAGAATCAAGATGGCAGTCGTCTACTCAGGTAAACATGCTGTAACCCATTACAAGATTCGTGAGCACTTTACAGCGCACACTCTGGTTGAATGCCAGCTTGAAACTGGCCGCACGCATCAGATTCGCGTACACATGGCCCACATCAACCACCCGCTTGCAGCCGACCCGATTTACGGCGGGAAACCCAGAATACACTCGCCAGAAGTCAGCATTGCGCTGAGTGAATTTGCACGCCAGGCATTACATGCCCGCAAACTGTCGCTTATTCACCCTGAAACGGGCAAAACCATGACCTGGAAAGCACCATTGCCAGAAGACATGGACATGCTGGTGAATGTACTGCGCTTAGACGCAGGCATGCTGGAAGAAGACTGGGACGACGATTGGGATGTTGACGACAGTGATTGCGAAGTCATGTATGTCCGTGAATAACCCTCTACCCTCAATGTGGATCAGGCCAGACTGGCCTGCACCTGCCACGGTGCAGGCTATTTCGACCAGCCGCCAAGGGGGTGTCAGTACCGCGCCCTGGGCGAGCCTCAATTTGGGAAACCATGTAGACGACTCGCCTGAGGCCGTTGCCCGCAACCGTGCCATCGTGCGCCAGTATCTGCCGGCCAGCCCTGTTTGGCTGACGCAGGTACACGGTGTGCAGGTGGCAAATGCCGCTATAGCCCCTCAAAACAGCGAAGCAGACGCCATCACCGCACACACGGCCAATGCAGTATGTGCGGTGATGACGGCAGACTGTCTGCCCGTCTTGCTGTGCAATCAGGCAGGCACCGTGGTGGGCGCTGCTCATGCAGGCTGGCGCGGTCTGTGTAACGGCGTCATCGAAGCCACGATCCAGCAAATGCATGCCCCTACTGAAACACTGATGGCATGGCTAGGGCCGGCCATTGGGCCAAGTGCGTTTGAAGTGGGAGATGAAGTCCGTACGGCATTTATAGCGCACGATCATCGCTCAATCGACGCATTTAAACCCAGTCAAAACACAGGAAAATGGCTGGCCGATATTTATCTGCTTGCCAGACAAAGACTTCAGGCCAGCGGTGTAAATGCAATTTATGGTGGTGATTTTTGTACGGTCACAGATTCTGAGCGCTTCTTCTCTTACCGCCGTGATCAGCGCACAGGCCGTATGGCCAGCTTAATTTGGCTGACCGATGAATCCTGAAATGCTACACTGTTGCATCTACAGATATTCTGAAAGTATTTAAATGAGTGTTCTTGCATGGATTATGACCGCCAGCGTGGCGGGCAGCCTGCTGAGTGTGCTCGCTGCTGCGTGCATTGCCTACGCTGCGCGGCCCAGCTGGATTCCTAAATTAGTCAGCTTTGCGGTCGGCTCTCTTCTGGCCGCTTCTTTTCTGGAAATCCTTCCCCATGCCTTTGGTGAACATGATCACCGGCCCGTGGCTGTCCAAACGACAAGCAGCGGCGGCCCGATCATTGCGGAGCTTAGCCATGAAGAACACGGGCATGCAGCAAGCCCAGCCCACGATGAACACACACAAGCCCCCTCGGCATCCAGCATTTCTTTAACGCTGCTGGCAGGAATTCTGGCGTTTTTTATAATGGAAAAACTCGTGATCTGGCGGCATTGCCATCACGAAGAATGCGAAGAATTAGAGCCGCACGAACACCAACACGGGCATGGCCACGGCCGAGCAGGGTTGATGATTATCATTGGTGATACCTTCCATAACTTTCTGGATGGCGCACTGATTGCTGCCGCCTTTATGACCGATATAAACGTTGGGATCGCTACATCGCTGGCGATTATTGCACATGAAGTACCGCAAGAAGTCGGCGATTTTATTGTGCTCTTGCATTCTGGCTATAGCAAAACCAAGGCTTTGCTGCTCAATGCCATGTCCTCACTTGCCGCACTGATCGGCGCACTCCTAGCCTACTGGTCGCTGCAAATGGTAACTCACTGGCAACCTTACCTACTGGCGCTGGGCGCATCCAGCATGATTTATGTTGCCATTGCCGACCTCATCCCTGGTCTGCATAAACGCCCTCAGCTTAAAGACACCGCTCAGCAAGTCACACTGATTCTGGCTGGCGTCGCTTTTATTGCTGTGCCGCACTTTTTATTCCCTCACTAATTAAGCCTGCTGTGTGGCCGGGGCATGAAATGCCTCTGCCACACCTTCGTCTAGCCATCCATCAAGAACAAACATCCAATGCAAGATGCGATGCTTTATCGCCTTGCTCACGACTGTTTGAAACAAAATTTCATCAGATTCCTACATAGATCCCCTTTTTAACTGACCACTAGGGAAAGCACCTATGGGACGATCAACGGCATCGTTTCATCATGGGCTACACCGTAAGTTATTCAAAAAAAACAGTAATCAAGGGACGATGATGAATCATTTCAAAAAATGGGGGGTCTGGCTGCTGGTAGCTCTGGGTGGCGCATTCTCCTTTGCTATGCTGGCGCTCAGCCGGGGAGAGCATGTCAACGCAGTCTGGCTGGTTTTAGCCGCCATCTCCTGCTACAGCATTGCTTACCGCTTTTATTCCAAGTTTATCGCCGAAAAAATCTTCGAGCTCGATGATAACCGCCCTACTCCAGCCCAACGCCGCAATGATGGCCTAGATTATGTACCCACCAATAAATGGGTGTTATTTGGCCATCACTTTGCAGCCATTGCCGGTGCAGGCCCCTTGGTTGGGCCAATTCTGGCGGCACAAATGGGCTTTCTACCCGGCACCATCTGGATTCTGGTCGGCGTGATGCTGGCAGGAGCGGTGCAGGATTTTTTAGTGTTATTTATTTCTACCCGCCGCGACGGGCGCTCCTTAGGCGAAATGGCCAAGCAGGAGTTAGGTGCATTTGCTGGTGTGATTGTGATGCTGGGTGCGCTGGGCGTGATGATTATCATCTTATCAGCACTGGCTTTAGTCGTTGTTAAGGCGCTGGCTGAAAGCCCTTGGGGCGTGTTCTCAATTGCCGCAACCATTCCTATTGCGCTGTTTATGGGCGTTTATATGCGCTATCTGCGCCCGGGCCATATTGGTGAGATCTCCCTAATTGGCTTTGTGCTGATGATGGCGGCAATTGTATTTGGTGGCGATATCGCAGCCAATCCAGAATGGGCTCCGCACTTTACCATGCGTGGCACGGAGCTGACTTGGGCTCTGATTATTTACGGCTTTATTGCCTCAGTATTGCCGGTGTGGCTACTCTTAGCGCCTCGTGATTACCTGTCTACTTTCTTAAAAATTGGTGTGATTGCGGGCCTAGCCGTGGGGATTGTATTTGCCGCTCCAGAATTAAAAATGCCTGCCGTCAGCCGTTTTATTGATGGCAGCGGCCCGGTTTTTGCCGGCAGCCTGTTCCCATTTCTGTTTATCACCATTGCTTGTGGTGCAATCTCGGGCTTTCACGCCTTAGTAGCATCCGGCACCACACCTAAGCTGATCGAGAAAGAAAGTCATATCCGCATAATTGGCTATGGCTCGATGCTGATGGAATCGTTTGTGGCCCTGATGGCGCTGATTTGTGCATCCGTGCTTGAGCCAGGCGTGTATTTCGCAATGAATTCCCCTGCAGCACTGATTGGCAGCACGGTAGAAAGCGCATCGCAAGTGATAAATGGTTGGGGGTTTGTCATTACGCCAGACTATCTGACACAAATTGCTAAAGATGTGGGTGAGCATTCGATTCTATCCCGTGCTGGTGGTGCCCCAACCTTTGCCGTTGGTATGGCGCATATCATCAGCACTATTACGGGCAGCACGGCCATGATGGGCTTTTGGTACCACTTTGCCATCTTGTTTGAAGCGCTATTTATTCTAACTGCCGTCGATGCGGGCACGCGCGCTTGCCGCTTTATGGTGCAGGACACCGTGGGTGTATTTATTCCAGCCTTAGCAAAAAGCCAATCATGGGTTGGCAATTTAATCGGTACGGCTGTGGCGGTTTCTGGCTGGGGTTTCTTTGTTTATCAAGGTGTGACTGATCCGCTGGGTGGGATCAATACGCTGTGGCCCTTGTTTGGGATTGGCAACCAGATGCTCGCCACCATGGCACTGCTGCTTGGTACGGTGGTCATCTTTAAGATGAAAAAACAGCGCTATGCCTGGGTCACCATTCTGCCAACGGTATGGCTATTTATCACGTCTATGACGGCTGGCTGGCAAAAGATTTTCCATGAAAACCCTAAGATCGGTTTTTTGGCACAAGCAAAACGCTTTAATACCGCCATTGCCGACGGCACTCTGCTTGCTCCGGCCAAGAGCATTGCAGACATGGAAAGGATAGTATTTAACAATCAAATCAACACGGCCCTTTGCGCCTTCTTTATGCTGGTGGCCATGACCATGCTGGTGGCGGCCATTATTCAAATCCGCAAAGCACTGAGTAATAAAAATACCTCAGTGCATGAAATTGGCGGGCCATTAGTCAGCGAGGCAAGTCATGCTTAAGTTTCTAAAACCCGGCTCCGCCTTCAGAAGCAATGCTTATAAGGTGGTGCAAACCTGCCGTCTGATGGTAGGCGTGCATGATTACGAAAATTATCTGGCACATATGCAGGCCCACCACCCGGAATTACCCGCTAAAACGCGCAAAGAGTTTTATCAATATTGCCTTGAGGCGCGCTTTCCGGGGGCAGGGAAGATCAGCAAATGCCCTTGCTAGTTTTTTGAGTTAGCCAACACCAGAGCCTGATGGCTCTGGTTTTTTCTATTTATAAACGAGTCCTGTGCCGAGCATTAGGCAAGAAAATAACGAATTTTATACGCCTTAAACGTCTTCCTCTTCTTCCCGCTTACGCTCTTTCACAATTTGCTTACCACGTTTAAGCCAGATAAGAATCACGGTGGGCATGAAGCCAAAGATAAAGAAAACAACCAAACCTTTGGCGATGCTGCCCATCACGATAGAAAACATCATCACCACGTATA
Organism: Iodobacter fluviatilis; assembly: GCF_900451195.1. NCBI lineage: Bacteria > Pseudomonadati > Pseudomonadota > Betaproteobacteria > Neisseriales > Chitinibacteraceae > Iodobacter > Iodobacter fluviatilis. The sequence continues at coordinate 469,301 of NZ_UGHR01000004.1, read as the reverse complement.
AATAGCCAATCAAAATAATATACATAGTGCATCCAATCAAAAAAAAGCCTCGTTTCCGAGGCTTTGCTTGTATCTGAATCTGTCTAAAAAAGTAATAGCTTCGCTGCTCATCATGCTTAAGTCTGGCTGAGCCATAAACCAGACTACGCTCTTACAAAGCCACTACGTTTGCCGCTGAGGGGCCTTTCTGCCCTTGCTCAACAGTAAACTCAACCCGCTGCCCTTCGTCCAAGGTTTTAAAGCTAGTCGACTGAATAGCAGAAAAATGCACAAATACATCTTTGCTGCCGTCTTCAGGAGAAATAAAACCAAAACCTTTTTCGCTATTAAAAAACTTTACAGTACCTGTCATTTTTGCTGACATCACGTTTTCCTAGTAATTAAGTAGGTGCCTTGTTTATGCAGCGACATTTGCTTACTTATTCAGGCACAACAAAAAAATGCCCCAAACTACAACCTGAAGGTCTGCTGACACAAAAAAAGCTTTTGCAATCACATATACAAAGCCTCACTACTGCGAAGCCATCTGTAGTTAGCAAAATACCAGACTTACTTGTTTTAACAAATACTGAAAGCAAAATACAGAAAAAGTGTGGCCGAAACATGCACCAAATTCAGCTTAAAATTACGCTTCGCGTTTATCGTGCTCAATCAGCGCGTAAGCGGAGTGATTATGAATCGACTCAAAGTTTTCTGATTCAACCACATAGGCGCTTACCCGAGGGTCTGCATGCACACGAGCCGCCACATCACGCACCATATCTTCTACAAACTTCGGATTATCATAAGCACGCTCAGTCACAAATTTCTCATCCGGGCGCTTGAGTAAACCCCATAACTCTGAAGAAGCTTCCTGCTCGATCAGGGTCACGATTTCCTCAATCCAGATGCTCTGAGCCAGCGTTGCCGTTACGGTAACGTGTGAGCGCTGGTTATGCGCGCCATAAGCGGAGATTTTCTTCGAACAAGGGCAAAGGCTGGTCACGGGTGCGAGTACTTTAAGCTTTTGCTCAAACACGCCATTTTTTAACTCGCCAACCAGAGTGATGTCGTAATCCATCAGGCTTTGTACACCCGAAACTGGCGCTGTTTTATTGATAAAATACGGGAAACGCATTTCCAGATAACCGGATTCTGCTTCTAAACGATCGCACATTTCGCGCAGAATCGTTTCAAAAGAATCCACCGAGATTTCTTTCTCGTGGCTGTTCAGGATCTCCACAAAGCGCGACATATGCGTGCCTTTGAATTGCTTAGGCAAAAACACATACATATCAAACATGGCGATAGTGTGCTGCACGCCATCGGTACGATCCGCTACTTTAACTGGGTGACGAATGGACTTAATGCCCACTTTATTGATCGCAATATTGCGGGTATCCACCGTGTTTTGCACGTCGGCAATCGCCATGGTCATGGGGTATAGCTCCAAAAGATTCTGATGAGTCAGATTATAACACTGAGAATACCCGAGTAAAGTGCTCGGGAATTATTGTAAAAATCTACACTGCTGATAGGCAAAAACTTAAGCTCTCTGACCAGCCCTTACTTCCCGGCAAAAGCGGCCATCATTCTGGCAGCAAATTTTGAACCGTCGCTCAGCATCATCTCAATATGTGCAGGCATATAGGGCATAGATAAGTACATCGCAAGAAGACCAATCCCCATCATCAGCGGAAAGCCCACCGCAAACACATTCAGCTGCGGCGCGGCGCGGGTCATGATCCCAACCGCCAGATTGGTTACCAATAAAGAACCAATCACCGGCAAGGAAAGCAAAACCCCTGCACGAAAAATCAGCGCACCATAATCAACCAGCAATTTAAAACCTAAACCTGAGATGGGTTCTGCCCTGACAGGCAAGCTGGTAAAACTATCGAGCAAAGTATGTAAAACCATTAAATGGCCATTTAATGCCAGAAAGACCAGAATGGTCATTAAGCTCAAAAACTGCGCAACAATTGGTACACTCGTCGCATGTAACGGATCATAAAACGAAGCAAAACCTAAACCCATTTGCAAACCCGCTAAATGCCCGGCCATTTCCATGGCAGAAAAAATAATCCGCACGATATAGCCAATTGCAATACCAATCAGCAGCTGATTAATCACAATCAGAATACCAGCTGGCGACACTACAGGCACCTGGGGCATTACCGGTAAAACAGGGGCAATAATCAAAGAAATAAAGATAGCAACGCAGACACGTACTTTAACACTGATTGCTTTACTGGAATAAAAAGGGTCGGCTAATAAAAAGCCAAAGATGCGGCAAAATGGCCACCAGAAAATAGCCAGCCACAGATCAATCTGTACCTGGCTGACTGTCCAAATATCGTTCATCAGCCAATCAACTGCGGAATACTTTGAAATAAACGGATCGTGTAATCCATAGCGGTTTCAATCATCCAAGGACCGATTAAAATAAACACTAAAAAGGTAATCAGCAGCTTGGGAATAAAAGAAAGCGATGCTTCATTAATCTGTGTTGCTGCCTGAAAAATACTCACCACAAGGCCCACCACCAGCGCAGTCAGCAGCAGAGGCCCACCCAGCAGCACCATCACTTCCATGGCTCTTTGAATTACCGTTACAACGGTTTCAGGCGTCATTTGCTACCCTGCAACATAAAAGCTTTGTACTAAGGATCCCATCAGTAAAGCCCAGCCATCCACTAATACAAATAACATTAATTTGAAGGGTAAAGAAATAATTACCGGCGAAACCATCATCATCCCCATGGCCATTAAAATACTGGCCACCACAAAATCGATAATAATAAAGGGGATAAAAACAATAAAGCCAATTTGAAATGCTGTTTTAAGCTCACTGGTTACAAAAGCAGGGACTAAGGTTCTTAGACTCACATCTTCCGGGCCATTGGGTTTTTGCGCTCCGGAAATATCAATAAAAAATGCTAAATCTTTTTGCCGAGTTTGTTTCAGCATAAAGTCTTTTAACGGCACCACCCCTTTTTCAACCGCCTGATTAAAACCTATTTTCTGCTCGGCATAAGGCTGATAAGCCACCTGATAAATTTTATCAAAAACAGGCGACATCACAAAAAAGGTAAGAAATAAAGACATTCCCACAATAACCTGATTAGGCGGGGCCTGCATGGTGCCTAAAGCCTGGCGCAATAAAGACAATACAATCACAATGCGGGTAAATGCCGTCATCATTAATAACAGCGCGGGTAAAAACCCCAGAGCGGTTAAAAATAATAAAGTCTGGATAGGTAAACTATATTGAGTTCCGCCCGTTTGCGCATTTGCCGTCATAAAGGGAATGCCCGGATCTGCTGCAAACACCGCTCCGGCAAACAATAGCCCCATCACCACAATCATCAAGCGCTTCAAGACGTTTTCCTTTGTAGTATTGTGGCCAGTCTGGCTGCAAAGGGCGAAGTAAGTGGCACGGGCTCTGTTTGCTCAGGTGCATCCAAGGTGTGCAGCAAATTCACTGCACTGGCAGTTACACCCAGCACCAGCCAGCGCCCTTCGACTTCAACCACCACAACCCGCTCCTTGCTGCCCACCATAACGCCACTCACTACTCTCAGCGTTTGTGCATTGCTCATGGGCAGCAAAGACAAACGCCGCACCAGCCAGGCACTCAACAAAATCAGGCCAATGACAAAAGCCAATGCCAGCGTAACCTGAGCAATAGACATCAGGCTTGAAGAAGGGGCGGCGGCGGGGGAGGATACATTGGCCCTAGCCCATAAGGGCAAGCAAGCCAAAGCGAAAAAACGCAGAAAAAATGACACTCTCAAACTACTTATGCAAGCGGCGGATACGTTCTGCCGGCGTAATAATATCGGTGAGACGTATACCAAATTTATCATTCACCACCACCACTTCACCCTGAGCAATTAAACAGCCATTGACCAGCACATCCATCGGCTCACCGGCCATACCATCGAGCTCAACAACCGAGCCCTGTGCTAATTGCAAAAGGCTGCGAATTGCAATTTTAGTGCGCCCCAGTTCCACCGTTAAGGAAACAGGGATATCCAGAATCATATCGATATTGCTTGGTGCATTACTCAGCGGCGTACTGGCATCAAAGCGCTGAAAAATATCAGCGGCTTGTACATCCGGTTTTTCTGCGGCAGCGGCATCAGCCACTTCCTGCTCGGCTAAGGCAGCGGCCCAATCGTCCATTGCCATTTCATCTTCATCAGCCATTGTCAGTCTCTCCTTCACTTTCTGTCTCGGTGCCGGTTAATGCTTCGGCAGAGCCAAGTACTTTGCTGACTCTTAAGGCGTACTGCCCATTCAAAGTGCCATACTTGCACTCAAGTACAGGCACGTTATCCACAGCCGCAATAATGGCCTCTGGGATTTCTAAAGAAATAATATCGCCCAGCTGCAATTCCAGAATTTCACCTAAAGTGACCTTGGCATTCCCTAAGGTAGCAACCAAATCGACTTCAGCATGCTGAATTTGCTTTTGCATCAGCGTGGTCCAGCGGTTATCGACTTCAATCCGGTCTGCTTGCATCGTGCTATAAAGCACATCCCGAATCGGCTCAATCATCGAATAGGGGAAGCAGATGTGAAAATCACCTCCCCCGGCACCCAGTTCAATTTTAAAGGTGTAGGCCACCACAACTTCAGTTGGGGTCGCAATATTAGCAAACTGTGTATTCATTTCCGAGCGAACATAAACAAATTCGCAGGGGAAAACAGGCTGCCATGCTTTTTCGTACTCTTCAAAAACCACTTCTAAGAGCCGCTGAATAATTCGCTGTTCAGTCGCAGTAAAATCGCGCCCCTCAACCCGCACATGGTAACGGCCATCAGAACCAAATAAATTATCTACCACCAGAAAAACGAAATCGGGGTCAAAAATAAACAAACCCGTTCCGCGCAGCGGCTTCATTTGAATTAAATTTAAATTGGTAGGAACCACCAGATTGCGAATGAATTCGCTGTACTTTTGCACCCGGACGGGGCCAACCGAGATTTCAGCGTTGCGGCGCATAAAGTTAAATAAGGCCACCCGCAAATTACGTGCAAAACGCTCATTCAGAATTTCAAGCGTGGGCATCCGCCCGCGAACGATACGTTCCTGACGGCCAATATCATAATCACGGACAGCAGAAGCATCGACCTCTTCGTCGGAAGAATCTTCTTCTCCGGTCACACCGCGCAGTAGCGCGTCGACCTCTTCCTGAGAAAGGATATCGTCTGCCATAATCCTTAGTCCGGATAAACTGAATTACCGGTTAATTAAATATAATCTTAAAAAAACCACAGCGCCTGTTCCGGCAATCAATTGAAACAGGCGCAGTCTTTATGCTTACTGCACGATAAATGAAGTGAAATTAACTGAAAGAACACCTTCATCTTCACTTTCAGCACCCAAAATCTTATTTACAATTTCACGAATTTCTTTTGCCAGCTTATCCGTACCATCTGGTGCTTTCACTTCGGCAATCGTCTTACTGCGTAATAGCTTATTAATCTGGCCCTGAATCTTAGGCGACATTGCTTTTATTTTTTCGGCCAAATGCGCATCGCCTAACTCTAAAGAAATATCGGTCTGTAAAATGCCATCGCCATCTTCTGAGTGCAAATTAACCGTAAATTGCGGCAGTTTTTCAAAAACAGCAGCATGCTCTTCTTTCTTTTTATGATCTTTCTTTTTCTTTTTAACTTCATCTTTTGCGGTGGCTTCTGCAGCCACTTCATCCGCAGCAGGATCACTGCTTTTAGTAAGCAAAAAGGCAGCAACACCGCCCACAATGATTAATAACACAACTAATAAGCCGATTACGGCGAACAAAAGAATATTTTTCTTCGCTTTAGGCGCAGCTTCCACTTTGGCATCGGACATCACATCACCTTGAATGGATTGAAATATTTTATAAAAAAGAAGTATTCAGACCAGAACAAAGCGCCCCAATTAAAAGCGAGGGGCGCGGGCTTTGGAATTAAGTGAGCTGATTATAGCTTAAAAAGCATTAACAAACAGGTAGTAAGCAGCGAGTCTTGTCGTAACACAACAAGACCCGCTCCAAATTAAACATAGAGATTTAAACCACTGCGTGCCACAGGCAGAGCAACATCCATCATCACCCGCGTTTGCCCATCTGCATATACGCCAGGCAAATCTTTGGCAAACTGCTGCGATCCGGGCTGGCGCTGCTGCCCCATATACTGACTATTTGCCTGCTGCTGAGCTTGCTGTTGTGCCTGTTGCTGCTGTGTATGCTGATTTAAGGAATCAGAAGCAACTTGTACATTGCTCAGCTGAATACCCTGGTCAGCAAGCAGCATGGTTAATCTTGGGGTTGCTGCCGCTAAAGCCTCCCGCACCGATGCGTGTTGCGAGCTAAAAACCACACTCGCCTGCTCGCCTGACATCGTAAGCCGCACTTCCATCGGCCCCAAATGCGGCGGATTGAGTTGCATATCAATTTGCTGATGCTGATCCTGCAACATCATGGATACCCTCTGCGCAACCGCATCACCCCAGCGCGAGCTGCCCACAGGCTCCGCTACTGTGTGTTGCGGCACGGCAGGTTTTGCTTCGGCCACTGGTGTGCGAAATGCAATATGAGGGGCTGCGTCTATTTTTGGAAGTGCGGTATTGTCTTTAGCACTATTAAGCAGAGCGGAAAACTCTTCCAGAGGCGCAGTCAATTCACCGCCAGCTCCGGCGTTTTTTTGCCGCAAAGAGGCAAGTTTTGCCGCCTCTGTCCCCGTGCTTAAGGAAGTAAGTGGATTTAACCCCGTCTCAGCCGTATCTGCCAGACCAGCACCTTCTTTTGTATCACCCTGAGCAAGTAAGCCCTTGCCTAGGGCAGTTAAATCCAGCTCCGCTCCATCCGTTTTGACATTTGCCTCAGGCAGCTCGGCCAAGGGCGCATTTTGCGCTACGGCCTGAGCCTGCAGCATGGCTAACCAAGGAGGAAGCAGCTGGGCATTCGCAGCCGCCTGTTGCTCTTCGGCCGGGGAATGGCTTTCTTCATGCACTGTTTTTTTCTCGCCCGAATCTGCTGACTGGCCTTCCTGGCGGGTATTAACTTCACGCTCCAGCACTTTGGCAAATGGTTGAGCAGCCGTATCCGCCCCCATAGAAACAGAGGAACGTGATTCTGTTGAACGACTCGCTTGTGCACTGGCTGTAACGGTGAGATTGCTCGCCATGACCTGGCTCCCCAATAAAGTTAATCAAGACTTAAGCAATTGCAGTGCCAGCCCAATTAAATCGCTATGCTAAACTCAGGTCCAGCGGGGTTCAGATCAGCATTTATCTGCATATAAAGCAGGCATCTATCGCGCTTTAAGGAGAAAAAATGGCTGAAGATTCAGACGCAGAACGCACGGAGCCCGCCTCCAGCAAGCGCCTTGAAGAGGCGCGAAATAAAGGGCAAGTACCCAGATCGCAAGAACTGGCCACTTTTTCCATTTTAATGGTCGGCATTATTGCGCTCATCAAGCTGGGACCAGAGCTGTTGCAAACTTTAAAAATGATTTTTATTACAGAGCTGACTTTTAACCGCGCCACCATTGCGGATCCTAATCAGATGCTCCTGCATTTTATGAGCTCAAGCCACAAAGCACTGATGGCCTGCCTGCCCATTATTTTGCCCTGCGCACTCATTGCCATCATTACGCCTGTTTTAGTAGGTGGCTGGTTATTTACCATCGATGCTTTAGCACCTAATTTTGCCAGAATGGACCCTATCGGCGGCTTAGGACGAATGTTCACGCTGAAAAGCATTGTGAATATGGTTAAAACCATTCTTAAATCCAGCCTCATTGGTGGCGTAGCCGCCTGGGTACTGTGGGACGAAAGAGCACAATTTTTGCAGCTGATCACTATGCCACTCGATGCTGGCCTGCCTTATATGTGGGACATGGTGCAGCACACGCTTTTACTGGTCGTCAGCTCGCTGGCTATTGTGGCCGCAATTGACGCCCCCTATCAGCTTTGGGATTATTACAAAGGCTTGCGCATGACCAAGGAAGAGCTCAAGCAAGAAGGTAAAGATGCCGAAGGCTCGGCGGAAGTAAAAGGCAAGATTCGTCAGTTGCAACACGAAGCAGCCAGAAAGCGGATGATGAGTGAGATTCCAAAAGCCAATGTGATTGTCACCAATCCAACCCACTACGCCGTTGCCTTGCAATATACCGAAGCCATGCGTGCGCCCAAAGTAGTCGCCAAAGGGGCATTTTTACTTGCAGAGCGAATTATCGAGCTAGGCAAAGAGCATAAAGTGGCCGTGATCCGCACTCCGCCTTTTGCCCGTGCGCTTTATCATCACGCTGAACTCGGGGCCGAGATCCCCGCTGCACTGTATACTGCGGCAGCCGAAGTGCTGGCTTATATCTACCAGCTGAAACACTGGCAAAATTATGGTGGCGATGAGCCCAATCTGGCCGATGAACTTCCTGTGCCCAGCGAATTAGATCCCGGTAGTGAAGCATAAAACGCCGCACTCAAACAGCAGCGCAAAAACGCAAAATATGATTCTACTTAATTTACCCAGAGCTTAATGCCCCATGTGGCGTACTTTTAATTACAGCAAATTAGCCGGCCCTGCGCTGGTGCTTATGGTGCTCGGCATGATGGTTCTGCCGCTGCCCGCGCTTGTGCTCGATTTTTTCTTTACCTTCAATATTGCGATTTCCATCATTGTGCTGATGGTGGCACTTTACACCCGTAAGCCGCTCGAGTTTTCCAGTTTTCCAACCATTTTGTTATTTACCACCCTGCTTAGGCTGTCTTTAAATGTCGCCTCAACCAAGCTGGTGCTGACTGAAGGGCACAATGGTGCAGATGCAGCAGGTAAGGTAATTGAAGCTTTCGGCCACGTACTGATTGGCGATAACTTAACCGTAGGCGTTGTTGGTTTTATTATTCTGACCATTATTAATTTTGTGGTCATTACCAAAGGTGCCGGACGAATTGCCGAGGTATCCGCACGCTTTACCCTAGATGCGATGCCTGGTAAGCAAATGGCAATTGATGCCGATTTAAACGCTGGCATGATAGGCGAAGAAGAAGCCAGACGCCGCCGCTCAGAAATCTCGCAGGAAGCTAATTTTTTCGGCTCTATGGATGGTGCATCCAAGTTTGTCAGGGGTGATGCCGTCGCCGGGATTATGGTAATGGTCATCAATATCATTGGCGGCTTGATCGTCGGTATGGCGCAGCACGATCTGCCTTTTGCAGAAGCGGGCAAAACCTATACTCTGCTGACCATTGGTGATGGCTTAGTCGCACAGATCCCCTCACTGATTATCTCTGTAGCTGCCGGTATTGTGGTTTCTCGAGTAGGCGACGGCGAGGATTTATCAGAACAAATTCTGGGGCAGATGTTTTCTCAGCCACAGGTTATGTATGTCACTTCGGGTGTACTAGGCGTCTTGGGCATTATCCCAGGCATGCCCCATACGGCTTTTTTGCTGATGGCGTCCATCTTAGGCGGTATTGCATGGCAGCTGGATCAGCGCAATAAAACCAGCGCACTGCAAACTGCAGCAGCAGAAAGGGGTGCCGCAGGAGGACCTGCGGCTGCAGGGGGCGCTCCGGCCGCTGCAGCACCACTGCAGGAAGTCAGCTGGAACGATGTACAGCCTGTTGATCCGGTAGGGTTGGAAGTGGGCTACCGGCTGATCCCCTTGGTCGATCGGAATCAGGATGGCGAATTACTCCGCCGTATTCGTGGCATCCGCAAAAAAATCGCGCAAGAGCTGGGCTTTTTAGTGCCCTCTGTGCATATTCGCGATAATTTAGAGCTCAAACCCAATCAATACCGCATCCAGCTCAAGGGAGTGGATGTGGGTACGGGTGAAGCCTTTGCTAGCCAGTGGCTGGCGATCAACCCGGGCAACGCCATTGGCCAGCTGCCCGGCACACCTACGCAGGATCCTACTTTTGGCCTGCCAGCCGTCTGGATTGATGCCAATTTGCGCGATCAGGCACAGGCCTTTGGCTATACCGTGGTGGACGCCTCTACCGTAGTGGCCACCCATATTTCGAATATTTTACAAAGCCATTCAGCCGAACTTTTAGGCCGCGAAGAAGTCCAGCAATTGCTTGAACATTTTGGCAAAGAAGCACCCAAGCTACTGGAAGACCTGGTGCCTAAAATTATTCCTGTAGGCACTTTGCAAAAAGTTCTGCAAAACTTACTTGAAGAAGGCATGCATATCCGTGATATGCGCAGCATTCTGGAAACACTGGCTGAGCATATTACCCGCACCCAAAATATTGACGAACTAACGGCAGCAGTACGTGTCGCGCTAGGCCGAGCCATTGTTCATCAGCTTTTCCCTGGTGAGAACGAGCTGCAAGTTGTGACGCTGGAGCCACAGCTCGAAAACATTCTGCTCTCGGCCGTTTCTGGTAATTCGCAGGGAGGCTTAGAGCCAGGCTTAGCAGAGCGGGTGCTCAAGCAAGCCTCTGAATTATCTGAGCAATTAGAGCAGCAAGGTCTGAGCACCGTGCTGATTGCGCCCGCTCAGCTACGCCCCATGCTAAGCCGCTTTTTGCGCCGCTCTATTCCTGGATTACGCGTGATTGCGCATACCGAGATTCCAGACAGCAAAACCATTCGAATTGTGGGTATGTTAGGTGCAAATTAAATACAAAAAACAAAGCACAAAACAGATTTAAGGATAAATACCTCATTGAGCCAAGTATGCTTAAGAGTAAACTGACAAAACATACTAAAATACACATCGCTAAACTGCACTTTTATGCACAATAGCTTGCATGAGGATAATCTTTTGTTTTCAGACGGCAACTGGATATGGTCGTAAAAAAGTTCTACGGAGCGACTACGCGTGACGCGCTGCGTCAGGTTCGTGATGAACTTGGCCCGGATGCGCTGATCCTGTCCAATCGCCAGGTGTCTGGCGGCGGCATAGAGATCATGGCCGTCGCAGATGCCGATGTGGCCGCCCTGACGAATAACGTTGCCGTACAGCCACGCCCTGCGTCACAGCAAAATAGCCGTGGCGCACAAAATGGGGCCAAACTGTTGCAAAGCGCTCAGGCTGCAGCCCCCATCAGTAAAGCCCTCGCCCGCTCCTACGCCATCCCAGACGATGACGATGAAGAGCCCGGCACCGACCATATAATGCACGACGAGCCCATGGTTTTACGCAGCAACCGCCCTGCTGCTGCACCACGCCAGCCAGAGCCTGTAGCAGCCCCCATACCGCTCGACAGTAATCCAGAATACCAGCAGCCCAGAGCAAGCCGCCCTGCGCCAAGACCAAGTGCGCCACCACCACGTCGCCCTGTGCCAGAGCGTGCTTTACCCACTTTCAGCTTTGAAGACGATGAAGCACCGCCCGCACAAAGCCCGGCTGACAAAGAAGCGATGGATGGTATTGCGCGGGAAATCCGCCTTTTGCGCGGCTTACTTGAAAGCCAGCTGGCGGGCATGGCATGGGGCGAATTATCGCGCCATGCGCCTGAAAAACTTGAAGCATTGCGACAGCTTTTATCCGCCGGATTTTGTCCTGCGCTTTCACGCCAGCTTGTCGAAAAAATGCCTGCTCAAATGACTCTAGATCAAGGCATGCGCTGGGTTAAAGCTGCGCTTACGCATAATCTGGCCGCAGCCACTACGGATGACGATCTGATCAACCGTGGTGGAGTTTACGCCCTGATCGGCCCGACGGGAGTGGGAAAAACCACCACCGTAGCCAAGCTGGCTGCGCGCTGCGCACTCTTGCACGGGCCTGATTCAGTAGCCCTACTCACCACCGACAGCTACCGGATTGGTGCGCACGATCAGCTGCGAATTTACGGCCGCATCATCGGTGTGCCGGTGCACGAAGTCAAAGACGAAACCGATTTGCAATTTACCCTAGCGGATCTGAGCGAAAAGCATTTAGTGCTGATCGATACCGTGGGGATGGGGCAGCGTGATCAGCGAATCAGCGAGCAACTGGCCTTATTTGACGAAGACAATGTCTCCACCCTGCTGCTGCTCGCCGCCAATGCCCAAACCGGCACGCTGGATGACGTGGCACGCCGCTATCGCAATACCCATTTAGCCGGCTGCATTCTGACTAAGCTTGATGAAACCATGAATTTAGGTGGCTGCCTTGATGTCGCCATCCGGCATAAATTGCGCCTGCACTTTTTAACCAATGGCCAGCGTGTGCCAGAAGATCTGCACCGCGCCAATGTCTCCTACCTGGTTGATCGTGCCTTTCGGGGTGAATCACAAAATAGCGCCTTTACCCTGAAACCTGATGAGTTCCCCTTATTTATGGGCGCACAGGGCGGCACCATGGATAGCCCGCTTGATTTCAGCATGAACTATGCGAGCCATTCCCGTGGCTAGCCTTTGGTCAGATCAGGCGGCAGGCCTGCGAGCCATGATTGCCCCCACGCCTTGCCGCAGTATCAGCCTGAATGGCGGTCGCGGCGGCAGTGGCACCACAACTCTGGCGATTAATTTGGCCGCAGCACTGGCCGAACGCAATCGGGAAGTCATTTTATTAGATGAGTTTACCGGCTCAGGCAATGCCGCCCACCGCATGCGACTGGAGCAAAAACACGAGCTAGATCATGTACTGCGCCGAGAGGTAACCTTGGCAAATACGCTGCTGACGACGGAAGCGGGCTTTTCTATCCTGCCCATCAGCGCCCGGGCAAGCGTTTTAAGCAGCCTGAATGAGCGTGAGCTGACATGGCTGTCTGCCGAATTCGAGCAGCTCACCCAGTACGCCGAATTTTTACTGCTCGACACCCGCCCGTCCGCCAGCCATGGCGTGCCCTGCCTCAGCCTTGCCGCCGACGATGTGATGGTGATTGTATCCAATAGCGCCGAATCGCTCACTGACGCCTATGCCACCATCAAACTACTCGGCACCGAATATGCAAGACGAGATTTCCGGATTCTGGTTAATCGCGTCGATACCATTACCGAAGCGGGCTTGATTTTTAATCGCCTGAAAAGCGTAGCCAGACAGTACTTAGGCGATGCGGTACAAATGAAGCTGATCGGCTATGTGCCTGAAGACGAAAAACTAAAACGTGCATCCCGTCTGGGCCGCACCGTGCTGGATGCTTTTCCGGATGCCGATTCCAGCCACGCTTTCCGCCAGCTTGCCGATGTGATGCTGCGCTGGCGAAAACCGTTGAACACCACAGATAGCACGGGCTTTTTATATCGCTTAGTTGAATCCAGCCGCCTGCTGGCTGAGCAACTTCAGCACTAAGCCATCACAAGTTGATCTGCGGTGTAGCCGAGCATTTATCCCTGTCTGTTCAGACTTGAAAATCCTATTTACAAACTTAATGACGTTTAAACGGGTGCATTAACTGACTTGGTACATCAGCTTCCATAGGTTCATCAATGCCATAGCACCATGGCAGGAGGCCGATGTAAGGTTGAAAATACAAGGTCAATCAAAGGAAACATGGCGGCGTAATTGTGATCGCGCTGCCCCTCTGCTTCGTTTGCATGATGCCAATGGTGAAAGGCCGGTGTTGCAATCAGCCATTCCAGCGGCCCGAAGCGCCAGCGCACATTGGCATGCCAATCACACTGATTACTTGTATTGCGGCTTACAGGCAAGCAGTAGTGTGAACACAGAAAAAGCCACCACGCCAGAGGCCATGTCAACGGTGGTATGTGATGGTTTAAATTTGACTATTTTTTCAAAATAAACAGCAGATTATCAATTAAGTAGCAAAATACTTGCTCTCTATCCGCGCCTGCAAGCACAGCTCTACTTATTAGCAAAACTGCATATTCGCATAAGTTCAGCGAATTCCCCTGTTATACTCGATACTATTCTTACGGCAAATAAAGCCTTAAACGGCACAAATGCGAATGATATAGCCGAAGGATTGGACCTAGCTCTTGCAAGTACTTTTAAGCAATTAGAAAGCAAACTGATTTTACTCCCAAGTCGCTAGGCTCTCAGCTAAACTGATTTTGCCACTTCAAAGTAGAAACAGATGCCAGCGCCACGCGCACTTTCTCTTTATCGTCAGACACAGGCCAGCAGCGAAGATGATTATGTCGCTCGCCATGCCTCACTGGTCAAACGGATCGCCTATCACATGGTGAGCCGTCTGCCTGCCAGCGTGGAAGTGGATGATTTGATACAGGTTGGCATGATGGGCCTGATGGAAGCGGCCAAAAATTTTGACGTCAGCGCAGGCGTATTATTTGAAACTTTTGCCTCTCAGCGCATTCGCGGCGCCATGCTGGACGAGCTGAGAAGCGCCGACTGGATGCCCCGCCAGGCCAGAAAACATATGCGGGATATTGAAGCCGCACTGGTTAAGCTAGGCCACACTCTGGGCAGAGCCCCCCTAGAAAGTGAAGTGGCCAGCTACCTTCAGCTCAGCCTTGAAGAATACCAAGATATGCTCACCGAAGCGCGGGGCCATCAGCTAGTCCACTTAGATGATTTTGAAGATGATGAAGAAAATCATCATAGCGAACATAATGTAGCCGATCTAGCGCACAATCCGCTCAATCAACTCTCTGAAACACACTTCAAACAAAAATTAATTGAAGCCATTGATGCATTGCCCGAGCGGGAAAAGCTGGTAATGGCACTTTACTACGACGAAGAACTCAATCTTAAAGAAATTGGTGCTGTACTCAGCGTCACCGAATCCCGGGTTTGCCAGCTGCACAGCCAGGCCATTGCCCGGCTGCGGGCGCGCTTAGGCGATTGGACAGGTCAATAAGGCGATATGGATAAAATCAGTATATTTGGCATTTTACTTGGCTTAACGGCGGTTGTACTCGGGCAAGTTTTAGAGGGCGGGCACGTAGCCTCCCTGATGCAAGCCACTGCTTTTATGATTGTCACTGGCGGCACGCTAGGTGCGGTGATGCTGCAAACCAGGCAGGATCACTTTATTGCTGGCTTAAAAATGGTGCGCTGGGTTTTTCTTCCGCCTCAGCACGATTTCAAAAAACAACTGGGCGTGCTGGTCAACTGGGGCCAGCAAGCCCGTCGTGGCGGCCTTTTAGCGCTTGAAGCCTATGTTCAAAGCGAAAAAGATCCTTTCGTAAAACGCGGACTGCAAATGGTGGTTGATGGCGCAGAGCCTGAAGTCATTCGCCGCGCTTTAGAGCTGGATATCGATGTATTTGAAGACCGCGCTCGCTCTGCCGCCAAAATTTGGGAAGCAGCCGGTGGCTACTCCCCTACGATAGGGATTATCGGCGCGGTGATGGGCCTGATCCATGTCATGGAAAACCTGACCGATCCATCCAAACTAGGTGCCGGGATTGCTGTGGCTTTTGTCGCCACCATTTACGGCGTAGGCATGGCCAACCTGATTTTTCTGCCTGTTTCGCATAAGCTGAAACAACATATCCAGACCGAAGTCAGACGCCGCGAAATGCTGGTTGAAGGTCTGGTTACCATTGCCAACGGTGAAAACCCACGGGTGCTGGAAAACAAACTGGCCGGTTTTTTGTCTTAGCCACAAACAACAACTTCACAACATCAGTTAAATCAACAGGATTAGACTTCAGCCCCCTAAAACAAACCTTATTCGCAAGTGCCCTGCGGAGATTTCGCCATGCTTTGGTTTGCCAAATGGCTGCGCCTTACCCTTGCCTGGCTTGATCTCTGTGCCTTTACTCTGCTGATGCTCTTACTGGCACGCCTGCCTATGGCGCTTTTGTCAGCCCGGTATCCCTCTTTATTTCAGGCATGGTGCCGCTGTTTTGTCCGGGCGCTGGGGGTAGAGCTGCGTTTACACCAGCACCATAAAAAACCTCTTCCCCCCCAGTATATTTTAATTGCCAATCATCCTTCTGCACTGGAAGACGTTGGTATTCCGGCCTTTTTTCCAGTCAGAAATCTCGCAAAAGAAGAAGTACGTCACTGGTGGTTTGTCGGCAGAATTGCTGAAGCAGCCGGTACATTATTTGTAAAACGCGAAGAAAAAGAGGCCCGTCAAACCGCACTGCTCAATATGATTGCAGCGGTAAAAGCAGGGCATTCTATTGCGCTTTATCCTGAAGGCGGCTGTAAAGGCCGTCGTCTCTGGGATAAGTTCTTATATGGCGCATTTATCGTTTCTATCGAAACCCAGATCCCCATCCTGCCGGTATTTTTATATTACGAAGCACAGGAAGCCTTTGAATGGGGCCCCAATACCACACTCATTCAAAAAATATGGCAAATCATGCGCTCCCCCAATCATGTGGCGCATTACCACGTATTTGACCCGCTGGAAGCCAGCCAGTTTAAAGATAAAGACGATTACGCCAACCAGACCTATGCGCTCTATTCAGGCTGGCAAAAACGTTTTCTGGAGTGATCCTTTGCACTAATTGAATGGCTTATTACCCAAATTAAACTGTCAACTGCTGTTTGCAGGATGTTGCCGCTATAATTAGCGGCATATTCATTGCAACCAAGCCAAACATGGCCATATTTCGTAAAAAAAACGTCGCGAATGTATCCAGCCGCGCCGCCTTACCACCACAGATCGCTATTTTATTACGCGAATCATGGTGGTTTATTCTGGTCGTCTTGGTAATTTACCTCGTCCTTGTTCTTTCTACCTACAGCCCTGGTGACCCTGGCTGGTCTCATAGCGCCACCCGGCCCGAAATCCACAATCGCGGCGGAGCAGTAGGCGCGTGGATTGCCGATATTCTGCTCTACTTATTTGGCTTTTCAGCATGGTGGTGGGTAGGCTTTTGCTTCGCCGCCATTTTATGGGGCTATCGCCGGATTGATCATGTGAGTGATGGCGCACGCCCTACGGTACTTTTTGCCTGTATCGGTTTTCTGCTAATTATTCTGGCCAGCTCCAGCTTTGAAGCCCTGCGCTTACACAGTATTCATGCGGTATTACCACAGGCTCCGGGTGGAATATTAGGCGTAACGCTGGGCAGCTGGCTCTACCTCAGCTTTGGCTTTTCTGGTGCCACGTTGTTTTTACTGGCCAGCATCTGCATCGGCATCTCACTATTTACCGGCTTATCCTGGCTGTACTTGATGGAAAATCTGGGAACCCTGATTGAGCTGAGCGCGCTGAAAGCAAAAGATGCCATTCAGGCATCACGCGATCGGAAAATCGGCCGTGAAGCCAAAGTGCAGCGCAGCGAAAAAGTTACTTCAGAAAAAAAACGTTTTGATGATAAGCCACCGGTCCGTATAGAAGCAGCCCATACCGAAGCACCTGCTATCGCAGCCAAACTCAGCAAAAAAGCGCAGGAAGAGCAGCAAAAGGCCGCACAAGTACCACTGTTTAATGCTGAAGACTTACCAGTCATCGCCAGCAACCAGGCACTGCCTCCGATCAAGCTATTAACGGTAGCGCCACCTGCTAAAGAAACAATCAGCAAAGACACGCTGGAATTCACCTCAAGGCTGATTGAGAAAAAACTGGCCGACTTTAATGTAGAAGTCAAAGTGGTGGCAGCCTATCCAGGCCCGGTGATTACCCGCTACGAAATCGAGCCTGCGGTAGGTGTAAAAGGCTCACAAATTGTTAATCTGATGAAAGATCTGTCCCGTGCACTGGGCCTTGTTTCGATTCGCGTGGTTGAAACCATCCCGGACAAAACCTGCATGGGACTGGAGCTGCCCAACCCTACGCGGCAAATCATTCGCTTGTCAGAGATTTTATCTTCCGAGCCCTATCACGCCATGAGCAGCAAGCTGACCATTGCCCTAGGTAAAGATATCACTGGCAAGCCCATCGTCACCGATCTGGGTAAAGCACCGCATATGCTGGTAGCCGGGACAACTGGTTCGGGTAAATCCGTTGGGGTGAATGCCATGATTCTCAGCCTAGTCTATAAGGCCACGGCAGACGAAGTACGCTTTATTATGATCGACCCAAAAATGCTCGAGCTATCGGTTTACGAAGGTATCCCGCACCTGCTGGCCCCTGTTGTGACCGACATGAAATTGGCGGCCAATGCGCTGAACTGGTGTGTGGCCGAAATGGAAAAACGCTATCGCCTGATGAGCACCTTTGGCGTACGTAATTTGGCGGGTTTCAACCAAAAAGTACGCGAAGCCGAGAAAGCCGGTAAACCGCTCACCAATCCCTTTACCTTGACACCAGAAGATCCTGAACGCCTTGAGCACCTGCCGTTTATTGTGGTGGTGGTCGATGAATTTGCCGATCTGATTATGGTGGCAGGCAAAAAAATTGAAGAGCTGATTGCCCGCCTAGCGCAAAAAGCCCGTGCTGCGGGTATTCATTTGATTCTGGCCACCCAACGCCCATCGGTAGATGTGATTACCGGCCTGATCAAGGCCAATATCCCAACACGATTGGCGTTTCAGGTATCCAGTAAGATCGACAGCCGCACCATTCTGGATCAAATGGGCGCAGAAGCCTTGCTGGGCCAGGGGGATATGTTGTTTCTGCCACCGGGCAGCGGCTATCCACTGCGCGTACACGGTGCCTTTGTGGACGATAATGAAGTGCATCAGGTGGTTGAGAACCTCAAGCAGCAAGGTGAACCCAACTACATTGACGGCATTTTAAACGGAGGCTTTGAAGCAGAGGCGGCCGCAGGCGGCAGTAGTAGCGATGCGAACAATGAAAGCGATCCGCTTTACGACGAAGCAGTGGCCTTTGTGCTCAAAAGCCGCCGTGCATCCATCTCATCCGTGCAACGCCAGCTGCGCATCGGTTACAACCGCGCTGCAAGGCTGATTGAGCAGATGGAAGCCGCTGGCCTCGTCAGTGGTATGGAAACCAATGGCAATCGCACTGTACTGGCTCCAGCAAGCGAATAAAACCATCACCGCCCCTGCCCTCACTGCTGCGCACTAATGCCCGCCATAACAAGAGCCGCTTCTCTTCCGGATAAGCGGCTTTTTTTACGCAGCCAGCGAGCATTTTTCTCAGTAAATAGAACAAGATGAAGCCCAAACCAGTGGCAAGAGGAAAAGCACGATTTCCAATGCCAAAATGCAAATTCAGCCCCCTGATTTACGCGATTATTTTTGCATCTTTACAAACCGCCCTTAAACCAGCCGCCAAGCCGCGCAAAGCCTAGCTGCAAGCGATAAAACAGCAACAAAAAAAATACAATTACCTAAGGGTAAAGTGACATAACTCTTGAAACAAGGCGGGGATCTATGCTATAAATCCGGTTTTTCTCAGAAGTCAGGGAATTACCCGCCATGGCACGAGTATGTGAAGTCACCGGCAAGCGCCCAGTGACAGGGAACAATGTTTCCCACGCCAATAACAAGACTAAGCGTCGTTTTCTTCCAAATCTGCACAGCCGTCGTTTCTGGGTAGAAAGCGAAAACCGCTTCGTTCGTCTGCGTGTATCTAACGCAGCACTCCGTACTATCGATAAACTAGGCATCGAAGTCGTCCTCGCGGATCTCCGCGCTCGTGGCGAAGTTTGAGGCTGAGGTAAGAAATCATGCGTGAAAAAATCAAGCTGGAATCCAGCGCAGGTACTGGTCACTTTTACACAACGACCAAGAACAAGCGCACAATGCCAACAAAGCTGGAAATCAAGAAGTACGATCCCGTGGTTCGTAAACACGTGATCTACAAGGAAACCAAGCTGAAGTAATTCAGTTGTTGTACGGTGGCCTTCATACTCGAACCCTGCCCTTGGTGGGGTTTTTGTATTTCCAGAGCATCAAAAAAAGCCAAACTCAGTTTGGCTTTTTTATTTTAAAAATTAAAAAGTAATCAGGGCAAATCCCATTCTGTTTTAAGTGAGCCCTTCAGCATCGCAATAAGTGGATCCTGCTCCCTGTCAGCCGAGTAAATAAACTGCAAGGGCACCCGTACTGCAATCTCCCCTCCCCGCCACAAAGCAATCGAGCCATCTGCTGCGAAGCGCTTTGCGGTACGCTCAGCCAAGATCGCCACCCCCATTCCGGCTTTAACTAATTCGACCAAAGTTGCTTCTTCATCGAACTCTCCCACAATTTTTGGTGCGATATTCTGACTGCGCCATAGCTCCTGAGTGATTTCAGCCAAACTGGTAAATTGTGATAAACCCAGCCAAGGTGCTTTACCTAGGGTTTTCCAATCCGCATTTGCCAGATCAGCGGCCATGCTGGGGGGCAAGGCAACACAGAAACCTATCTCGGTCAGCTGCAAAGTAGTGACATTCTGATAGGGATTGCGGCCCAGATAAAATCCACCATCCAGCACTTTTTTGCGTACATCATTCAATACACTCACCGAAATACCATGCGTGGTTTGCGCCGAAATCAGCGGGTATTTCTCGCGCAAATGGGCCAGCCAAGATCCTAAACGCAGCCTCGCTGGCACGCCTATCGTGCCAATTTTAACTTTCCCTTTTGGCTCTCCTGCCAGCGCTTTGGCTCGGTTTTGCATCCCCCTGGCGAGGGCCAGAATATGCTCGGCATCGGGCTGTAACAGCTTTCCCGCTTCAGTGAGTTGCACGCCGCCGGGGAAACGCTCAAATAAAGGCAGGCCAAATTCCTCTTCTAAAGCCTTAATCTGCGCCGTGACGGCAGGCTGAGAGAGATGAAGTAATTCTGCTGCCTGAGTTAAATGCCCCTGCTGTGCAACGGCAATAAAAGTGCGGAGTTGGTAGATTTCCATGCGGAAAGTATGCTTAAAAACCCCAGCCCTGTCAGCTTATTCCGGTAAAAATACCGTAGTCTGCCTGTATAAAATCCACAAAAGAAAGTAAGCCCCAAGCAATACCAGTGCAATGCAACATCAGTTTTGCTGATTTTGTACATCAAAAATTGCAATTAGCATCAAAGGGTTGCTGTCGTTACATTATGTATCGGTTGTCCCTTCCGGGATCCACCTTGTTCAAGGAGGAGTCTAAGCATGAGTGAAACTATCATCGACCGTATTCAGCAAAACCCTAAATTTGCAGAATTGGTCCAGAAGAAAACCAGCCTCTCGTGGCTTTTATCATCAGTCATGCTGGTGATTTACTACGGCTTTATTCTGGTGATCGCATTTTCCCCCAAGACACTTGGGATCCCGCTTTCTACAGGCAGCGTCACCACCATCGGGATTCCAATTGGTATCCTGGTGATTTTATCGGCCTTTGTACTTACTGGCATTTATGTACGCCGCGCTACTGAATTTGATCAGTTGACCCGTGAAATTATCGAGGAAGCAAAGCAATGATGCATAAATTGCAAAAGCAGCTGAGCTGCGCTGCCCTGATGGCGTTCGCCAGCTTGCCAACTTGGGCATCTGGCACGATCGACGGCCCGGTCACCAAGCAAGCCATGAACTGGCACGCCATTATTATGTTTTTTCTGTTTGTGGCGTTTACGCTGGGTGTGACTTACTGGGCGGCCAGCCGCACCCGCTCCGCCAAAGACTTTTACTCTGCAGGCGGCGGCATTACAGGCTTTCAAAATGGCTTGGCCATTGCGGGCGACTATATGTCAGCCGCATCATTTTTAGGGATTTCCGCCTTAGTATTTGATACTGGTTACGACGGGCTGATTTACTCGCTGGGCTTTTTGGTAGGCTGGCCTGTGATTACCTTCCTCGTGGCAGAGCGCCTGCGTAACTTAGGAAAATACACCTTTGCCGATGTAGCCTCTTATCGCCTGCAGCAAGGCCCGGTACGTACCTTTGCGGCCACCGGCACCTTGGTTGTGGTGGCGCTCTATCTGATTGCCCAGATGGTTGGCGCAGGTAAGCTGATTCAGCTGCTGTTTGGCATGAATTACAACACCGCCGTCATTATGGTTGGCATTCTGATGGTGATTTACGTCATTTTTGGCGGCATGCTGGCCACCACATGGGTACAGATTATTAAAGCGGTGCTGCTCTTATCCGGCGCCAGTTTTATGGCCTTTATGGTGCTTAAACATGTGAACTTCAGCGTTGAAGGCATGTTTGCCCAAGCCGTACATGTTAAACAAGCAGGGGCTCAGCTCTTGGCAGTGAAAGCAACAGCAGCATCAGATGTTGCCGCACAAGCCGTAGCCAATCACTCAGCAGATGCAGCGACGCTAGTCGAAAAAGCATCTGATGCGGCCAAAGCTGCAGCAAAAGCCGCCAAAAACATCATGGCACCCGGCGGCCTAGTTTCTAACCCGATTGACGCGATCTCTCTTGGCCTTGCCCTGATGTTTGGTACAGCAGGCTTGCCGCACATTCTGATGCGCTTCTTTACCGTAAAAGATGCTCAGGCTGCGCGTAAATCCGTGTTTGTAGCCACCGGCTTTATTGGCTACTTCTACATCCTGACCTTCATTATCGGCTTTGGCGCGATTATGCTGGTGTCCACCGATCCATCGTATAAAGACGCAGCTGGCAAGCTGCTGGGTGGCTCTAATATGGCCGCGGTGCACCTTGCGCATGCTGTGGGCGGTGATTTATTCCTCGGATTTATTTCAGCCGTAGCCTTTGCCACCATTCTTGCGGTTGTATCCGGCCTTACCCTTTCTGGCGCATCGGCGGTTTCACACGATCTTTACGCCAGTGTATGGCGTCATGGACGCGTGGATGAAGCCACAGAAATCCGCGTTTCTAAATATGCAACCGTGGCCTTAGGTGTAGTCGCCATCTTGCTGGGCATTATGTTCGAGAAGCAAAACATCGCCTTTATGGTGGGCCTGGCATTCTCGATTGCGGCATCTGCCAACTTCCCAGTACTGTTTTTATCCATGTTCTGGAAAGGCCTGACTACTCGTGGCGCCGTAATTGGTGGCTACTCCGGCCTGATCTGCGCAGTGGTCTTGATTATCCTCGGACCAGCCGTTTGGGTAGATACACTGGGCCACGCTAAGGGCAGCGAATTATTCCCTTATAAAAACCCAGCTATTTTCTCAATGACTTTAGCGTTTGTGATGACATGGCTTTTCTCTATCACAGATAAGAGCACACAAGCAGAATCTGAACGTGCTCAATTCCTGCCACAATTTATCCGCTCTATGACCGGTGTGGGTGCGGAAGGCGCATCAAAACATTAAGCATTAAGCATTAATTAGTTAAAAAAACACAACGCCATGCATGATTGCATGGCGTTTTTTATTGCGTTAATTTAATCATTACATTTACTTTTATAAGGATTAAATCGTTCTGTATAAATTATCGATGCATTTTTTAATATAAAACAGATGATTTTTATAGGGTGTGCAAATGTTTTTCTTGCGCACCGCCCTTGGTGCGCAACGACTTGGGCGTTGTAGACCCTATAAAAAATGCATTATTTAAAAATATAAGATAATTTATACCTAAGTACTTAATGCAGCCTAAAAAAGAGAGAAGCAATTCAATCAATAAATTAGCCTACACCACAGCCTTAACCCCTTTGTCATATTCAAATGGCACTATTCATTTAATTTTAATAAAGGGGTTATTCAATGAAACGACGCACAATCGCGCTGAGTATTGCGCTTAGCTCACTATTAGCCGCTTGCAATAGCGACAGCACCGATACCACCACCAGCACAAACAACAAACCCTTTATAATCAGTGGTGTATTTCAAGACTCAGCCACAGAAGGCTTGGAATACAGCACCACCAGCAACCCAAGCGCGCAATACACCAAGGCCGATGGATTTTATTTATATCAGGTAGGTGACGAAATCACTTTTAAAATTGGCGGCGTAGTTTTAGGCAAAGCCATTGCTACCGCTAAATTATCCCCTGCTGATTTAAGCGGTGGCTTTAATGATAAAGCTCTTAATATCGCGCAATTACTGCAAACACTGGATAGCGATGGCGACCCGGCCAATGGGATTAAACTTGAAGCGGCCCAGCGCGATTTATTAAAATCATTAACAGAATCCAGCATCAAATTAGCCGCAAGTGGCAATGACTTTGGTACGGAGCTCGCAAAACTCGGCTTAAAGGTGCGCGACCGTAATTTGGCCAGCGAGCATTTTGAATCCACACTCGCCAGCCAGTTTGGTAAAGACAATACCAGCAAGGTCGGCGATATCAGCGTGACCAAGCATCAGATCGTCGTCGATCCTAAATTTAATGTGGCCTATCCGGGCACATTAGCGGGCCTGAAAGCCACTTTCCCGAATGGATTTCCATTTAGCATGGGCTCGGCACTGGCTTTTAAAGAAAAAACCAAAGATGGCGCAATTGAATTTTATGTATTGAGCGATCGTGGCCCCAATGCCGATTCGCCTAATCTGGCCGATGGCAATATCACAAAAGTATTCCCCGCCCCCGATTTCACGCCTAAATTTGGCGTCATGCGCTTAAAAGACGGCGTAGCCAGCCTTGTTTCAGTCACTGATATTTTAAATGCCGACGGCAGCAAAACCACGGGGCGCCCAACGGCTGCCAATGAAGTTGGCTCCAGCAAAGAAGTGCCTCTGTCCGATACCCTGCAAACGCTCGCCACCGATAAAAACGGCATCGACCCTGAAGGCATCGTGGTCGATAAAAATGGCGACTTATGGATTTGCGATGAATACGGCCCCTTCCTCATCCGTATCGACCCAAAAACCGGCAAGATCGCCGAAAAACTTTACCCCGGTGCAGGTGGCTTACCCGCTGTGCTCGCCAATCGCCAGCCTAATCGTGGCTTTGAAGGGATTGCTATTACCCCAAACAGCGGCAAAATCTACGCCGCAGTACAAAGCAATTTAGAAATCAGCGACAGCAAAAACAATAAATCGACTAAGGCCTTGTTTACGCGGATCGCAGAATACGACCCAGCCACCAAAGCCACCCGCATGTTTGCATACCCGATTGACGCCAACTATGGCAAAAGCAAAGAGCTGAAAATTGGCGACCTGCTGGCAATCTCTGACACTCGCTTTCTGCTGATCGAACAAGGCATTCAAAAAGATGGCCTGATGCACCGCAGTATTTATCTGATCGATATCAGCAGCGCCACAGATCTGAGCGGCAAAACTTTGGGCGATAAGCGGGATCTGGAGTTTGGCGCGGCATCCGATCTGGCCGGTATCCAGATGGTGAAACGTACCAAGCTGTTTGATTACGATGCACTGCCTGGCGGCTTTGGCTATTTAGCAGAGAAATCAGAAGGCTTAACCATGATCGACGGCAAAACCATCGCCATCGTGAACGACAATGACTTTGATATCAAAGCCAGCCTGCAAGACGCCAAAGGCAAAACCGCCACCGATTGCGTGATCAGCGACGGCAAGCTCAGCGGCTGCAAAATTGATGGCGCAGCGGCAGCAGCCGACGCGGTGAAATTTAATATCAGCCGCGGCGACACAACTCAAGCCCCTTCACGACTGTGGCTGTTTAAACTGCCGAAGGATATTAAGGAATACAGCGTGAATTAAACAGCATACGGCGCATCCCCTTTGCGCCGTATCCACTCCTAAGGCGTATTGCCGCCCTTTACGGGCCCAATACGCCTTATTCATTGGCAAGACCACATCCGGCATTGCGCCGCGCTTAGCCCCCCTTATTTGGCGTATTCTCAATTCAAAATTGCCCATGTCCAACCGCTTCAATTCAAAACCTCAGCCCCTCTGCAATTCCCGTAAAAACAAACCCGCTAATTGTTGATTTATGGGGTCTGTATCGCCCTGCTGGCGATACACCGCGATAGTTACATCAGGCAATGGAGGGAGTTCCGTTATCAGCTGGCTATGCTGTGGCGGGGTATCCGCCAATAAGGCAGTCACCCCCAAGCCTGCTTCTGCTGCCGCTTGCAATGCTGCCAGACTGCTGCTTTCAAAAACAATATGCCATGGCTGATTGGCCCGATTCAGCGTTTCTAAGATGCGATCACGCCAAGTGCAGGGCTGGCTAAAAATCACCAGCGGTATGGATGCCACCTGCAAATCAAATCCAGGCGCAGCAAACCAGTTCAGGGGCAGGCTTAGCGCCTGATCGGGCGTTGCGGCTGCGGTAAGCGGCATGCTTACCAATACATCCAGCTCTTTGCGCTCGAAAGCGGCAAACAGTGTTTGTTTATCGGCCACATCCACCCGCAGCCGCAAACGGGGATGGGCACAGGCAAAATCGGCCAGTACCCGATTCAGGTGGCCGCTGACAAAATCTTCTACCAGACCGATACTGCGTTGCTGCTCGCCTTGCAATACAGGCTTCAGGCTAAGCTGATCCGTTAAACTCAAAATACGTTCGGCATAGGGCAATAAAGCCTCACCTGCCGAGCTTAAACGTATGCCTCTGGGCGAGCGCAGCAATAAAGTTTGGCCAAGCTGCTGCTCTAAGCGCTGAATTTGCTGGCTGAGCGCAGGCTGTGTTTTGCCTTGCAAAATAGCCGCCCGGTTGATGCTGCCGCTACGCACCACACCGACAAAAGAGCGCAGCAAAGCGGTATCTAGATCATTAGTCATAATTAACTTTTATAGCCACTATGGTTTATTGCAGTCTACCTATTAACTAATGCTTCAGCTAGTCTATGCAAACCCAATAAAGCTGGAGTACAAAATGTATGTTTTAGCGGTTTTGCTGGCAATTGCCGGATCGGTGATTTATCACCTCTCGATTAAATTTGTGCCGAATGAGATCAACCCTTTTTTATCTTTATCCATCAGCTACGGCATTGCGCTTTTATTATGCCTGCCCGGTATTTACTACTATGGCGGCAGCCGCAGTGTGCAGGTATTGAACTGGAGCGTCGGTGGCGTGGCGCTGGGTATTCTGGGCATTGAGCTGGGATTTTTATTGCTCTACCGGGCAGGCGGGCATTTAGGCATGTCCTCCCTGATGACCAATGCCGCCAGCACGCTATTACTGCTGCCCATAGGCCTGTGGTTTTTCCGCGAGTCATTTTCAATCACCCGCATGCTGGGCATGGGTCTAAGCCTCTGTGGCCTCTGGCTGATGATGCCGCGTAAATAAGCCGCTCAAGGTTTGGCGAGCAGGTCTACAAAGCCCTTCACAACGGGGTCTTCCCGCCCGGCTTGCCAGGCTAAACCCACTTGCCAGTGCGCCGCAGTCTCATTAAAGGGTAACAGCCGCACATTTTGCGGCAGCAACAGCCCGGCCCGATAAGGCAATAAAGCCACGCCTAAACCGGCAGCTACAATCGCAAGAATGGTTTGTATATCTTCGATGTATTGGGTGATGCGTGGATTAAATTGATGTGCATTGCACCACTGCTGAATGTGCGCAGCGAGGCCCGGCCCGCGAGATACAGAGAGTGCAATAAAACCCAGCGTGTTTAAATCCGCCAGCTGATCCGGCACCGCTTGCCATTTGCTCACAGCGGGGACCGCCAAGGCTAATTGCTCTTCAAAGAGAGGGAGCGTGGCTAAAGCGCCGTCGCAGGGTAAGCGAATAATACCCAGCTCGAGTTCGCCAGCCAGAATGCGCTGCGTCTGCTCTGCTGAGGAGTAATCATTCAGCGTAATTGCCACATCAGGGTAGCGCTGGCTAAACGCCGCAATTGCTTGCGGGGCAAATTCGAGCGCAGACAAACCAAAGCCAATGCGCAGCCGCCCGCGCGCTCCCCGGCTGGCTTCACGCGCACGCAGCAACACTTGATCCGCATCCTGAGTTAAGCGCTGGGCATCAGGCAAAAATAACGCCCCAAACGCAGTTAACTCTGCACCATGGCGGCCACGTTCAAATAACCTGGCTCCCAGCTCGGCTTCTAAATTTGCAATTTGCTTACTCAGGGTAGGCTGCGTCACACAGAGCACATCCGCCGCCCGGCCAAAATGCCCCAGCCCTGCCAGGGTAATAAAGGAGCGCAGTAATTTGATATCCATTCTATTTTTCTATCAATAATGGTCATAAATTTCATTTTACGCATGAAACAGACCGCGGTTAAATCGCTTTATTCATTCACACCAAGGCGCAGCCCACCATGCCCAAGACCACTTTAAATGTTGCCTCTGTTCAATTTCAACATCGTGCCGGTGATAAGGCTTATAACCTGAGCCGCATTGCCGATTTTGCCGCCCAAGCCGCCAGCCAGGGGGTGCAGCTGATCGCCTTTCCTGAAATGTGCATTACCGGCTACTGGCATGTCACAAAGCTGAGCCATGAAGGTGTGGCGGGCTTAGCCGAGCCGCTAAATGGGCCTTCAATCACGGCAGTAAAAAAACTGGCGCAGCAATATCAAATGGCCGTTGCTGCCGGGCTGATAGAGCTGGGGGAGGACGAGCATTTTTATAATAGCTATGTGCTGTGCATGCCCGATGGCACACACCATTGCCACCGCAAGCTGCATGCTTTTGAGCACGAATCGATTCACAGCGGCGATCAATACACCGTATTTGATACGCCTTGGGGGATACGCATTGCCATTCTGATTTGCTGGGATAACAACTTAATTGAAAACGTGCGGGCATGCGCGCTGCTTGGAGCCAGCCTGCTGCTTGCCCCGCATCAAACCGGTGGCACAAATTCCCGCAGCCCGCATGGCATGAAACCCATAGCCCTAGAAAAATGGCAGCAGCGCCACATTCATCCAGAGGCCATTGAAGCCGAATTCAAAGGCCCTAATGGCCGGGGATGGCTGCTGCGCTGGCTGCCCGCCAGAGCGCACGATAACGGCCTGTTTATTATTTTCAGCAATGGCGTAGGTCAGGACGAGGAGGAAATCCGCACAGGCAACGCCATGATTATTGATCCCTATGGCCGCATTATTCATGAAACCTGGCTGGCCCAAGATGCCATGGTGGCCGCAGTGCTGGATTTAAACCTCGTCAATATGAGCACAGGCCAGCGCTGGATACGTGGCCGCAGACCGGAGCTATACAAGCTGCTGACTCAGCCATCCGGCAAAGAGCTGGATGCACGCGAGGCGAGGTTTTCTACCGCAGCCACGCATACTGCGGATTAAACACCAGCCGCTTCATCCATAATGTCCTGCGCCATCTCGCCCAGCCGCACTAAAGCCTGGATATAGCTTTCATCCAAAGGCTGGCAACAGGATAAACGCAGTGCCGAGGTATGGCGGCCGCTGGGGGAATACAGCGGGCCGGGCGAGATGCTGATCTTCTCTGCAATAGCACGATGAAATAATTTCACGCTATCGCAGCTGGCGGGCAGCTCTACCCAGAATAAAAACCCGCCAGCGGGCTGGGTGGCGCTGGTGCCCTGCGGAAAATGCTCGGCAATCAGCGCGCGTACTTTATCCACCTGAATCGCGTAGCGGCGCTTGAGCTGGCGTAAATGATGATCGTAGCCGCCCGATTCTAAAAACAAGCCCAGCGTTTCGCTCAGCACCATAGATTCGGCAACTGAATAAGAGAATTTAAGTTTACGAATCTGCTCGGTAAAACGCCCGCCTTCTACCCAGCCAATTCTAAAATCGGGGGCCAGTGTCTTGGTATAACTGGCGCAAATTAACACCCAACCCTCTTCGTCAAACGCTTTTACAGCGGGTGCAAAGGCCTCGGTAAATTGCAATTCGGCGTAGAGCGCATCTTCAATCAGGGGGATTTGATAACGCTTTAACAGGCCAGCTAGCCGCCGTTTGTTTTCCAGCGGCATGCTGCAGCCAAGGGGATTGTGCACATTGGGCATGGCCACAATGGCCTGCAATTGGCCATCAATCAGTAATTGCTCCAGCGCATCGAGCGACAGGCCCGTTTGCGGGTCGGTCGGTATTTCAACCGCTTTTAAACCTAGGCTACTAAACAAAGGCAACAAATTAAAGTAGGTAGGCGATTCAATCCCCACGGCGTCTCCACGCACACAGATGGCGCGCAAAGACAATTGCAAAGCCTCCATACAGCCATGGGTAAGCACGATGTTTTCAGCTTGCAAAGACATACCCAGCTCCACACTGCGGCGGGCAATCTGGGTGCGTAATCGCTCTGAGCCTGGTGGCAAAGCATAGCTGCTAACCATGCCAGGATTTTGCCTGAGCACTTGGCCCATGATCCGCGCCAGCTTATTGCTGGGGTAAAAATCGCCCCCCTTGGGGCAGGCTAAGGCCAGATTGATATAGCCCGGCGTTTGCTGGGCCAATAAAGCGGCACCGATTAAATCCAGCACTTCACCGGCAGGGCCTTGAGCTTGGCCAGGCGCTGCACAGGATTTGCCTGCCGGCAACATAGGCAGATGGCTGCGTACGTAATAGCCAGATTGCGGCCTAACCACCACAAGGCCGCGGTCTTCCAGCATGCGATAAGCTGTAAGTACCGTATTCAAAGACAGCCTGCGGCTTTGTGCCGTTTTACGTACCGATGGCAATCTGGAGCCAGGCGGTAAAGAACCGTGGCTGATCGCCAGCGCAAAATCATCGGCCAGCTGCTGGTAAAGCGTATCCACTTGCATCATAAGGGAACCTCGAAAAGACCGGGTAAGGCTGCAATGTCTAAATTGTACCCATAAAAATAAGCAAGTAATGCCACTGTAACCTTTATGACGATGCTTTTATGATGAATTGCCTTTTACCTACACCGAGCAAAGTCTATGTTTAACCCCGCCTTACTGAGCTATGTCTCGCTGATGTCCGTTACCCCCGGCCCCAATAATCTGATGCTGGCGGCTTCTGGCGGCAATTTTGGTTTTCGCCGCAGTATTCCGCATTTATTAGGCATTAGCATTGGCCATGGCATTCAGGTGTTTATCGTTGGCGTGCTCCTAGCTTGGGTGATGAGCAGCATTAATACGGTACGCCCAATTTTAGGCGTATTTGGCTGTGCTTATTTATTGTGGCTATCGTGGAAAATATGGAAAGCAGGATCGCCTGAAGGCAAAGAAGCCGCTAAACCCATGAGCTTTTTAGCCGCAGCGCTATTTCAGTGGATTAACCCCAAGGCATGGGTAATGGTGATCAATACCGTGATTCTATTTTTGCCTGCCGAGCAAAATAGCATGTTCGCCGCAGCGGGCTTAGCCGTTTTATGTGCACTGATTAATTTACCCTGCATCTGTATCTGGGCATGGTTGGGCGATGCATTACGCCAGCATTTGCTGATCCCAAAAATATTAAAACTATTTAACGGCATGATGGCCAGCCTGATGGCGATCACGGCATTCTTTTTATTGCATGGCGAATTGGCTTTGTTAGCTTAGGGGAAAATAATGAAAACCATCGGCATGATAGGCGGCATGAGCTGGGAATCCAGCCAGATTTATTACCAAAGAGCAAATCAGCTTATTAAAGAAAAATTGGGCGGTCTGCATTCTGCCAAAGTGATTTTGCTGAGTGTGGATTTTGCAGAAATAGCAGCGCTGCAAAGCGCAGGGCAATGGGATAAAGCGGGTAAAATCATGGCCCAAGCGGCTTATTCCCTGCAATTAGCCGGTGCAGATTTAATGATCTTATGCA
Organism: Iodobacter fluviatilis; assembly: GCF_900451195.1. Taxonomy (NCBI): domain Bacteria; kingdom Pseudomonadati; phylum Pseudomonadota; class Betaproteobacteria; order Neisseriales; family Chitinibacteraceae; genus Iodobacter; species Iodobacter fluviatilis. The sequence continues at coordinate 438,175 of NZ_UGHR01000004.1, read as the reverse complement.
CCAATACCATGCATAAACTAAGCGCTGAAATTGAAGCTAAAATCCAGATCCCATTTCTGCATATTGCCGACGCTACCGCAGCGGCAATTAAAACAGCGGGCATTAAAAAAATTGCTCTATTGGGAACAAAATTCACCATGGAGCAAGATTTCTACCGTGGCAGATTAGCCAATATGCACCAGCTAGAAGTCATTACCCCAAGTGAAACTGGCCGCAATAAAGTGCACGATATTATTTATCAGGAACTTTGCCAGGGCATTGTTAAAGAATCATCCAGACAAGAATACACTGCCATCATTAATCAGCTGATCGAGCAAGGTGCAGAAGGAGTCATTCTGGGCTGCACAGAAATTACCATGCTGATTCAACAGCAGGATGTGGCTATTCCGATATTTGATACCACCGAGCTGCATATACGCTATGCCATTCATACAGCCTGCGCCGAAGTCGCAACTACTTTGGATAAATAATGAATATAAAACTAAATACAATCACTTTAAGAGCATTCAGGCCCGATGATTTAGCCTTTGTTTTTTCTGGCCTGTCCAACCCAGTAGTGATTAAACACTATGGTATTTCATATTCAACAGAAAGCGCTTGCCTAGAACAAATGAGCTGGTATCAATCCATTGCCGAACAAGGCACAGGATGCTGGCTGGTGATTGAATCGGCAGGTACACCGCTAGGCGCATTAGGCCTGAATAATATCTGCCATGATCACAAAAATGCCGAATTAGGCTACTGGCTATTACCCCAGCACTGGGGCAAAGGCATTATGCAGGAAGCATTACAGGGTTTACTCAGTCATGCCTTTAATGAATTAAAACTGCACCGCATCAGCGCCGAAGTAGAAATAGAAAATTTAAAATCGCAGCAGCTTTTACAAGTCTTTAATTTTACTTTAGAGGGCATCAGCCGTGAATGTGAAATTAAAGATGGTGAATATATATCGCTGATGAATTATTCATTGCTTAGCCATGAATTAAAAAACAACAGGCCATAAAATGAGCATCTATTTAGAAACAGCAAGATTAATCCTTAGACCTCTCACCGAAGCAGACAGAGGATTTTTTAAGCAGCTCCAACAACACCCTGATGTGATGCGCTATGTCAGTGATCCTTTATCTGCCGATGCAATCAATGAAAAATTTAACAGCCGCCTGCCCGCGTGGACCAAACACAGCTCGCACTGGCTATGCCTAATGATTATTGATAAACACCGCAATACGCCCATTGGGATCACTGGCTTTATGCCCGAGTGGGAGCCCTATCAGCAGGCTGAAGTTGGTTTTTTATTGCACCCCAATGAGCAAGGTAAAGGCTATGGCAAAGAATCTTTACAAGCCATATTGCAATTTGCCTTTAATGATTGCTTATTTCACAAAATAAAAGCCACAGTAACAGAAGGAAATATCGCCTCAGCCAGCTTATTAGAGCGGGTAGGATTTATACAAGAAGGCAGGATCAGGGATAACTTTAAATTAAATCAACAATGGCACAATGATTTAATTTATGGATTATTAAATTCTGAATTTTCACCAACACTCACTAAAAATTAATAATATGAAATCTGCAATCTGTCTTTTTACATTCGCCTTATCAGCCTGTGGTGGCGGGGGCAGCGATCCGGCACCACCCTTAGCCCCCCTTAGCAGCAGCGAATATCTGGCCTACCACTATGCCGCCAGCGATACGCAGGCGATCTATGCAAAGCTTAGTGATGCAGGTGCAAACATCAGCAGCCCTATTATTCCCAAAGGCAGCCTTACTTATGATGCAAACGGTCAATACAGCTGGGGTAATGGTTTAAGCGGCGGCAGCGCGGTGTATCGCCTGCCGGAAAACCCACACCTGCCCTTTGCCGCCATGCTTTGCGAGCCAGGGCTGGGAGGCGTCAAAGATAAAAAAGGCACATACGTTTTAATCGCCGCCAATGCCACCAAAGTGAGCTCGGCTATCGAGCTGGCTGGGCAACGCTTTGAAACCAGCGTAAGCGATTGCCAAGATGACAGCCAAATTGAGCATTTAAGCTTTGATGCTCAGGGCAATATGAGCCGCACAACGTTTCACTACCCCAATAGCACAGGCGTGACGGTGATCTATTCGCCTGCAGATTTTCAACAAATGCAAACAGGGTTGGACATCCTTGGCTATCGCACCCGCTTACAAGCTTTTAAGTTAGTTGCCGAAGGTAAAACCCGCTATATCATGGTTGAACAAAATAAATCACTAAATGGCGATGGCAAAGATTCTATTTATTTATGGAAACAATAATATGCAAATATTAGCGGCTACCCCCAATGAATACCCCGAGCTATTAAGCATTTGGGAATCATCGGTGCGGGCTACGCATGATTTTTTATCTGAAAACGATATTCAATTTTATAAATCAAAAATGCTGAGTGATTTCTTTCCCGCAGTCTTATTACAATGCGCCAAAGATAATCAGCAAAAAATAACCGGTTTTATTGGTTTGAGCGAAGGCAATATAGAGATGTTGTTTATCGCCCCCGAGTATAGAGGCCAGGGCGTTGGCAGAATGCTTTTAAGCCATGCTATTACTCATCATCAAGCGAGCAAAGTGGATGTAAATGAACAAAACCCCCAGGCAATTATTTTCTATGAGCGCATGGGTTTTAAAATCATCAGTCGCTCTGAGCTTGATGGCATGGGCAAGCGATTCCCCATTTTGCATATGCAGCTTAGAAACTAAAACTGGTTCCGTATGAAAAAAATATGGAAAATGAAAAATGTGTACCCGATACAAACTTTAAACCCTTCCAAAAAATTTAAAGAAAAATGATGACAGAAAAAACAAACTACACAGAAGTCAATCGGGCGATGTGGAATTTAACAGCCGAAATAAATAAGAAAGAAGGCTTTAGCGAGCTGCTTAGCACCATAAAAAACCCAGAATTCTCAAGCTTTGATGTGGTAGAAAAAGAGCTATTTACTCGGTTTCCACTCAATGGCAAAGACGTACTGCAAATTGGCTGCAATAGCGGCCAGGAGCTATGCAGCGTAAAACGCGCCGGTGCTGGCCGCTGTGTGGGCATTGATATTTCTGACGCATTTATTGAACAAGCAAAAGTGCTGGCTCAATGTGCCGAGCTGGATATTGAATTTATTTGCAGCAATGTTTTTGATCTTGAAAATCAGTTCCAACGCTCTTTTGATCTGGTTTATATAACGGTTGGGGTATTAGGCTGGATGCCCGATCTGCCACGTTTATTGGCTTTGATTCATTCATGGCTAAAGCCAAATGGGCAGTTATTTATTTATGAGCAGCATCCTATTTTGGATATGTTTAATCCCATTCCACCTCATGCAATGGACAGCTCTTATTTCCGTAAAGAGCCTTTTATTGATGAAATGCTGCCTGAATATATTGATACCCAAGGCACAGGCAGCGCACCCTCGTATTGGTTTCCTCATACCCTCTCCGATATTATTGGCGGCTGCTTGCAGCAGGGATTGCAATTGCGCCACTTTGCCGAATACCCCAATGAAATATCGGTAACCTACGCCGCATTAGAGCAAAACGAGGCCCGCTTACCGCTCAGCTATAGCTTGATTGCAGAGCGGGCAGAGTAGTAAATACAAGTACTTGTTAGCTCAAGGTCTAATACCGTAGGAGTAGCTTCAACCGCGAGTGGCTTTTAACAAGGCTTTCGCGGCTGAAGCCACTCCTACGAAATATCACCATCCACATACACCCCCTCACATCAGCCTTTCTGATTCACCCCATCAAAAAACACGATTGGCCTTGCGACAGCCCCCACTGATACTCTGGGTTTGATCCGATTTATCTGACTATCTCTGCAAGAAGGAAGCCCCATATGAGCAGCATTGATTCCGTACTTAAGGAAACCCGTCTGTTTCCACCTTCCGACGATTTCCGTACTAAAGCAAATGTATCCGGCATGGAGGGCTATCACACCCTTTGCGAGAAAGCCAATAGCGATTATCAAGGCTTTTGGGGCGATTTAGGGCGCGAGTTAGTCAGCTGGCGCAAGCCTTTTACCAAGGTATTGGACGAATCCAATGCGCCATTCTTCAAGTGGTTTGAAGACGGTGAAATGAATGTGTCCTACAACTGCTTAGATCGTCACCTTGAAAGCAAGGCGAATAAAGTAGCAATTATTTTTGAAGCAGACGATGGCTCAGTCTCCCGCGTAACTTACCGCGAGCTGTATCACCGCGTTTGCCAGTTTGCCAATGGGCTGAAGAGCCTAGGCGTGGTGAAGGGTGACCGCGTTGTGATCTACATGCCGCACACCGTTGAAGCGATTATCGCCATGCAGGCCTGCGCTCGTATCGGCGCGATTCACTCGGTGGTATTTGGCGGCTTCTCTGCGGGCGCATTGCGCGATCGCATTCAAGATGCCACGGCCAAGATCGTGATTACCGCCAATGAATCGGTACGCGGCGGCAAAGCCACACCACTAAAAGCCATGACAGACGAAGCGCTGGGCATTGGCAACTGCGAATCAGTCGAAAAAGTGATTGTGTTCCAACGCACCGGCACTAAGCCGGATCACTGGAGCGAGAGCAATAATGTCTGGTGGCATCAGCTGGTTAAAGGCCTGCCTGATGTATGCGAGCCAGAATGGATGAATGCCGAAGATCCACTCTTTGTGCTGTATACCTCCGGCTCCACAGGCAAGCCTAAGGGCATTCAGCATTCAAGCGCAGGCTATTTCCTTGGCACGCAAGTATCGATGAAATGGGTATTCGATTACAAAGAAGACGATGTGTACTGGTGCACGGCCGATGTGGGCTGGATTACCGGCCACAGCTATATTGCTTACGGCCCGCTGGGTATTGGTGCCACGCAAGTGGTATTTGAAGGCGTGCCCACTTACCCAGACGCTGGCCGCTTCTGGGCAATGATTGAAAAACACCAAGTCACCACCTTTTACACCGCGCCAACCGCCATCCGCTCCTTGATTAAACTGGGTGGCGATCTGCCTAAGCAATACGATTTATCCAGCCTGCGCCTTCTGGGCACGGTGGGTGAGCCGATTAATCCTGATGCGTGGATGTGGTATCACGAGACCATCGGCGGCGGCCGTTGCCCAATCGTGGATACTTGGTGGCAGACCGAAACCGGCTCTAATATGGTAGCCCCATTGCCAGGCGCAGTGGCAACCAAACCGGGCTCTTGCACGCTGCCACTGCCGGGTATTATGACGGCGATTGTGGATGAATCCGGCGCGCCGGTAGAGCCAGGCAAAGGTGGATCGCTGGTGATTACTCGCCCCTTCCCATCCTTGGTTCGCACCATTTACAACGATGCAGCGCGCTTTAAGAGCACCTACTTCCCGGATGAATTTAACGGCAAATTTTACCTTGCTGGTGATTCGGCGCATTACGACGAGCATGGCTATATCTGGATTATGGGCCGCATCGACGACGTGCTAAACGTATCCGGCCACCGCCTTGGCACCATGGAAATTGAATCGGCACTGGCCGCCAATCCGCTGGTGGCAGAAGCTGCGGTTGTTGGCAAGCCGCACGATATCAAGGGCGAATCCGTAGTGGCCTTTGTGGTGCTCAAAGGCGAGCGCCCGGAAGGCGAGGCAGGCAAAGCCATTGCCAAACAGCTGCGCGAATGGGTAGCCCACGAGATCGGCAAAATTGCTCAGCCGGATGAAATCCGCTTTGGCGACAATCTGCCTAAAACACGCTCAGGCAAAATCATGCGCCGCCTACTGAGGAATATCGCCAAGGGTGAAGAAATCACTCAGGATATTTCTACGCTAGAAAACCCAGCGATTCTGGAACAACTGCGCCACAGCGCACTGTAACAGCAATAAAAAATACTGCGTCACGGCAGCTTTTGATGCCCCGGCTATGGCCGGGGCTTTTTTTTTAACAATTAAATAAGCAGATTACTGAGAATATGGCCAAGATAAATCCAAAAACATAATAGCTTGTACTTAATCTATTCACTCAAAATTAAGCATTCGTTCTTTTCACACCACTCTCTGTGGCTGTTTAACTGCTAATGCGCAATTACAGTCATATTGGACCAATTGGGTTTAAAAAATAAAAAGCCACCATATCAGCGATGGCGGCTTGTTTACCCAAGATACTGCGTGTTTCTAAAAATTAAAATCTGCAACTAGCAAGATGGAGCCTCTGCTACGGGAACAGGATGTAATTCAACATTCCCATCTTTGCTCAAAATCTGGTTAATGACGATGCTGCATTTTTTACCCGACCAGGCAAAGCCAGCCTCGTAATCCATTCCGGCTTGCGGGGTGAATGTGACATTACCACCGCATCGGCGGCCAACCGTGCTATACGACACACCATTTGCAATATAAAACGAACTTACATCGTTATAACTTAATGCCACACTTGCAGGTTGCCCCGCTGCAATTTCATGCTCCTGATAATACGCTTTAGATAAAATACCATCCTTGCTGCTTAAGTTACGACTGCTGTCTGTTTCGGCCATGCCAAGGCTGATATTAGAAGCCATACCAACAAAAGATGAAAATGCTTGGCCCATTCCGCCGGAAACAAGAATTCCGTCGCTACTCCATACAGATTTCACGCAGCTCAATCCTGGATATACCCTTGCCCCAGCACCATTTTGGCCAAAAACTCTAATCCGGCTTTTAGCCGTTGTATCCGTTTTAGCCACAGTCTCTTCTGCATGTGATGAAACAAAAGCTAAAGCCACCAAAACACCAAGCAATAATTTATTCATTAATTATCTACCTTACAATTTTAAATTAGCAAATTCTAATGTAGACTAAATTTTGCTCAGCACAATGTCAAGCACATATACAAGCCCGTATATCTTCGCTTATAAAGCGTATCAAATAGCTGACGTTCTTTAATTATTAATATTTAAAGGAAGCCTAGCCCCTTTAGTTTTTATCACACCCGCCATTGCCCATCGATATAAACATTTTCATCGCCTAAATACACGCCAGTGGTAGCGACAAATACATCGATATGAAAACGCGTGTCTTTGCGTTTAAATTGTGGCTTGTTGTAGCTGCCGTGCTTAGCGCCCAACGATAAATGAACGCCACACAGCCGCTCAAAGGTGCCGATATCGCTTACGGTACGCTCGCGGCTGAATGCACGATTTAGGCCTAGGCCCAGCTCACGCACCCACACTTCGCCTTCCACTGCGCGGATTTTGGCCAGCACTTCATCAAAATACGGCGTGCTGTTTTCCACTCCAATCACACAGCCCTGCTCAACAATCAGAGTGATCGGCAGGGCCGGAAAATTGCAGTGAAAGCTGGTATCTCCAAACACAAAAATATCAGCACGGCCGCTTAGCTGCGTTAAATCACGCGCCTCGGTAAACACTTCGCCAATCGGAAACTGCCCACCAATATGCTTCATTTGGCGGTAATCGCCCACATTTAGCTTAGCGCCTTCCAGTGGGCCTGCGTAAGTCAGCACATGGCCATCACCGCTGGTAACGCGCGCGTGCGGGGCCGCATTAATCCGCGCCTGCAAGGCACTACCTGTACCGCGATAATATGCCGCATCGTAAGCCAGCGCTTCAATATACAAAGGCGCTTCATCCGCCACCATGCGCGCCAAATGCACGTGCTCGATGACTTTTAGCTCTTGATTAAACAACTGCACCCGCAAACGATAGGCATCGAGGCGAAAATGCGTCGATTGAATCAGCACCACCAAAGCCCCAGCTGGCTGAGCATGAAACGCCGCCATCACCGCATCATTATCCACGCTGCTGATTTCAATCACCTGCGCGCTTGGCAAAGCTAAGCGATAGCTATCGGCCAACACCTGCGCCAAAGGGCATTCAACATCGTAAACAATTAAGGCCGCTTCATCGCTGCGATGACCAATCGCCACGCTGACAATATCGCGCACATTTGTGGCCGCCGCAGCACGATGCCCGACGTTCAGTTCGCAGTAATGGGGGGTATTTATCATTGGGTGTGCTTCTATACATGATTCAACAATGGCGACACCTTAACGCAAGGATTCAGCGAAGTAAAAAAACCTGAGCCTTGAAGTACGGAGGGCGCGGGGAACAGAGGTGTTACGGGGGAAAGCCAAGGCTTAAGAAACATGCCTTTTTTATTAGCAAGTAGCGGAAAGGCACAATAACCACACTCTTCGCATAGGGCTTTAAAGTCCCCTTGAAACACGCCGTAGTGAGGAACAAGCGGGGCGGGGTTTCGGCCAGGGAGCGAGGCAGCGAGCCAATCCCGCCCGCCGCCGACTCGATTGTCCGCAGCGCAGGGGCCTTCGTGTTTCGTGGGGCGGCCTTCTTTGGCTTCGTTTCTTGGCCGTTCAAGAAAGGAAGGCCCCCGCGGTGGCTACCGCTCCTAAATCAACGTGCCGAAGGCACTAAAAAGATCTTTCTGACTTTAGTTAGCAAGTAAATTGGGCGTGTTTTATCTGCCCAGCGCCTCCGATAAAGCTTTAGCCCAATCCACCGTACTGCCCCCGTTAAACACCTTGTTATGAGAATGCCCTTTATCCTTGAGGGGAACCTTGTTTTTTGGGGAGTTGGGCATCCATAAAATCCCAGGTTGCGGCGCCTGCCACATAGAAATCTAACTTTGGCACGTAGTGCGATGCGTCGTTTAAGGTGCCCGCTTTTATGCCCAGCATACCGGGAAGATTGCTGAATTTTGCGAACAATTGAGCGCCACAATTCGGGCAGAACCCTCTTTTATGCGTACCTCCGCTATCCGCCGTTGACTCAAAATATTTTGCCTCACCAGAAACAAGCACATTTTTTTCAGGGAAAAGCATGGCAGGGATATAAGCGCTCCCCGAGCTTCTTTGGCAGTCTTTGCAGTGACAGTTTCCAGCAAATAATGGTTCAACATCAACTGAATAGCGGATTTCGCCACAAAGGCACTGCCCTGTGTATTTTGAATTCATATTTAACTCTCTGCTGATTCTGCGCTTAAGGTGAAACTAAGAAGCGAGCACGATAGCAAGTTGCTTGAACATGTTTTATCTGCCCGGCGCATCTCCGTAAATACAAATGTTGGGCTAATAACGCTTTAGCCCAAGCTAAAATTCAGGCTTCATTATCACTATGCAGCAAGTTTTCCCAAGATGGCAGCTTGTACTTCATACGCCCATAAGCATAGTAAGCAGCCATTGCAACACCAAAAAACATGCCCGCCAATATAGCTCTGGTGACTACATCCCCCCAAAACATACCCTGACTTGACCAAACGAGTAGCCACATTAATAGCCCCCATACCGCACTGAAATAAGCCGCACATGAAATAGCCGTTTTTACAAAACTTGCGAAATGCGGGGGCCGAACACTAAAACCTATACGCCGCAGTAATCTGGTGGCTGGCGGCATGTAGTTAGATTTCCATATTCCAGTGGAATCCAGAACTTCAGTAGCTCTTCTGAACTTAGCTTCATAAATAAGATCCGCAGTCTTCACGGGTACTTCCTCTTAAAAAATCACCATCTTTGCCCCACAGTATGGAATGCCCCTTTATAGAGCTAACAAGCACTAAGCTTGGCAACAAAAATCAGCATCTATAATTTACGCAAAACTTTACGTCAGCTTGACACTAGTTACACGTTAAATAAAAGTTACTAAAACAAACAACTACATTTACACCTCAACCTGAACACCAAATAAATACATCTAGGTGCTGCCCGTAATCGACTCCATTACTTGCACGGCCAACGATCCACTCCACACAACCCTCAAACCATTAAAGCGGACGAGCGTTCTATTCGGTAGAATAAGCCTACTTCGCCTCGTCAACACAGGATCTTGCCCATGTTTGTCGATTACCCCGGCAGCCCCTATCGCCTGTTTCAGCCTTTTCCGCCTGCTGGCGATCAGCCAACGGCCATTGCTCAGCTGCTTGAAGGGCTGGAAGATGGTTTGCAGTATCAAACCCTACTTGGGGTAACAGGCTCGGGTAAGACTTATACGATGGCGAATGTGATTGCCCAATCGGGGCGGCCAGCTATTTTGATGGCGCCGAATAAGACGCTGGCGGCGCAGCTTTACTCGGAGATGCGCGAATTCTTTCCGCAAAATGCGGTTGAATACTTTGTGTCTTACTACGATTACTACCAGCCCGAAGCCTATGTGCCCAGCCGCGATTTATTTATCGAAAAAGATTCGGCCATTAATGAGCATATCGAGCAAATGCGGCTGTCGGCCACCAAGGCGATTTTAGAGCGGCCGGATTGTATTATTGTGGCCACCGTCAGCGCGATTTACGGGATTGGCGATCCCAGCTCTTACCACCAGATGATTTTGCATCTGAAAGAAGGCGAGCGCGTTGCCCAGCGCGATATGATCAAACGCCTAACCGCCATGCAATACGATAGAAACGACACCGATTTTAGCCGTGGCTGTTTTCGGGTGCGTGGCGATGTGATTGATATCTTCCCTGCCGAATCGGCCGAATTGGCGCTGCGGGTGAATTTATTTGATGATGAATTAGAAACACTGCAATTATTCGATCCGCTTACAGGCCATATCAAGCAGCGCGTGGGCCGCTTTACGGTTTTCCCCAGCAGCCATTACGTTACACCGCGCGAAAAGGTGTTGGAAGCCATCGAGACCATCAAGGCGGAGCTGACTGACCGGCTGGCGTTTTATTACAAAGAACACAAACTCGTCGAGGCACAGCGCCTAGAGCAGCGCACCCGTTTTGATCTAGAAATGCTAATTGAGATGGGCTTTTGTAAGGGCATTGAAAACTACTCACGGCATTTCTCTGGCAAGCCTGCAGGCTCGGCCCCGCCGACGCTGATTAACTATATGCCGCCCAATTCAATCATGATTATCGACGAAAGCCACGTCACCATTCCGCAAATTGGCGCGATGTATAAGGGCGATCGGTCACGCAAAGAAAATCTGGTCGATTATGGTTTCCGTATGCCCTCTGCACTGGACAACCGCCCGCTTAAATTTGAAGAATTCGAGCAGCTGATGCCGCAAACGGTGTTTGTCTCGGCTACGCCATCAGATTACGAAGCCAAGCATCAGGGGCAGATTGTGGAGCAAGTGGTGCGCCCCACTGGCCTCGTTGACCCGATTATTGAAGTACGACCAGTCGGCACTCAGGTCGATGATTTACTCTCTGAAATCAAGCTACGCACTGAGATTGGCGAGCGGGTACTGGTCACCACGCTGACCAAGCGCATGAGCGAGCAGCTAACAGATTATCTGAACGAGCACGGGGTGAAAGTGCGCTATTTGCACTCGGATATTGATACCGTAGAGCGCGTAGAAATCCTGCGCGATTTGCGCCTTGGCGTATTTGATGTGCTGATCGGGATTAACTTATTACGCGAAGGCCTAGATATCCCCGAGGTATCCTTGGTGGCGATTTTAGACGCGGATAAAGAAGGCTTTTTAAGATCAGAGCGCAGCTTAATTCAAACCATTGGCCGCGCAGCGCGTAATTTAAATGGTAAAGCGATTCTCTACGCCGACCGGATTACCAATTCGATGAAAAAAGCCATCGATGAAACCGAGCGCCGCCGCGCCAAACAAACTGCATTTAATCTGGCTAATGGCATTACACCACGCAGCGTAGTCAAACGCATCAAGGATATTATCGACGGCGTATATAACGAAGAAGCCGCCGTAGCCGCCCGATTAGAAATGAAGCGGCAAAAAATGCTCAATGAGTTTGACGAAAAATCCCTAGCCAAAGAATTAAAACGCCTCGAAAAAGAAATGATCGAAGCCGCTAAAAACTTGGAATTCGAAAAAGCGGCCCAATTACGCGATCAGCTAAAAATGTTGAAAGATCAGGTGTTTGGGAATTGATGGCAATGGAACACTCAAGAGCGCCATAATCCCACTTTAGGCAGAGCTCCAGCTTCCCCCTTTATTAAAAGGGGGAAGCAAAACCAATACCTTAAGTGAACGGCATTACCCCCTAGCCCCCTTTTTCAAAGGGGGGACAAGTACATCAAACTTATTGCCTAATCCCCTCCTACCTTGGGTAAATATGCTATATTTTCCGATCCACATGGCATATGTGCAAATGTTCGCCTGCCCATCTGTTTAATCATTGATTTCAGCAAGGAAGAATATGCAAAAAGTATTACTTTCAATGGCACTAGCCAGCGCCAGCCTCTTAGTCCATGCAGCTAGCGATCAATTTGAATGGCTGGAAGATGTAGCGGGTAAAAAATCATTAGATTGGGTTAAGGCGCAGAATGCCATTAGCCATGCAATGTTAGAAAAAGAAGCGGGTTTTGCTCCGCTAAAAAATGATGTTCTGGATATCCTTAATTCAAAAGAGCGCATCGCCTATGTGAATAAAATGGGCGGCTACTTTTATAATTTCTGGCGCGATGGCGATCATCAGCGAGGTATTTGGCGGCGCACTACCCTGGCCAGCTATAAAACAGCCCATCCAGATTGGGAAACCGTATTAGATTTAGATGCACTGGCTAAAGCCGAGAATGCGAATTGGGTTTATAAGGGTGCAGACTGCCGCTATCCACAATACGACAGATGCTTAATTAGCCTTTCCCGTGGCGGTGCAGATGCGGTAGAAGTACGTGAATTTGATTTAAATAAAAAAGCATTTGTAAAAGACGGTTTTAGTTTGCCAGAAGCCAAATCAGAACTCAGCTGGCAGGGGAAAGACAGCCTGTTTGTAGCCAGCGATTTTGGCAAAGATAGCCAAACAGACTCGGGCTACCCGCGTATCGTCAAGCTTTGGCAGCGCGGCACCCCACTCAGCGCCGCTAAGACCATTTATGAGGGGCAAAAAACCGATATTTCTGTCTCTGCCTATGTGGCCGAAGATGCCACTTACCGCCGCGAAATTATCCGCCGTGGCGTCACCTTTTATACCAATGAAACCTATTTACGCAGCGGCGAAAAACTCAGCCGCATTGCCGTGCCGGATGATGCCAATATCAGCTTCTTTGGCCCGCAAATTCTGATCACACTTAAATCTAGCTGGACTATTGGCGGCAAGACTTGGCCTAGTGGCAGCTTGATCGCTAGTGATTTTGAGAAATTCCAGGCAGGCGAGCGCCAATTTACTCAGCTGTTTAACCCCACCCCCACCACCGCACTGAATGGCACCACCGCCACCAAAAACTTCCTGATCGTAGAAGCGCTCGACAATGTAAAAGGCCGCCTGACTGAATGGCGCTTTAAAGAAGGCAAGTGGTCGCAACGCGCCATTAATGCCCCTGCCTTTGGCACCATCGGTGCGACGGCGATTGATCCGGATGCCTCGGATGATTACTTTTTCACCCACGCCGATTTCCTTACCCCAGATTCGCTCTATCTGGCCCATGCAGGCAACGATGAACGGGAGCTACTTAAGCAACGCCCTGCTTTCTTTGACGCCAGCAGCATGGACATCGCGCAAAACGAAGCCGTTTCTAAAGATGGCACGCGTGTGCCTTACTTTATCGTCAAGCCTAAGAACTTAAAACTGGATGGCACAAACCCAACGCTGCTCTATGGCTATGGCGGCTTTGAAGTCAGCCTTACCCCATATTACTCGGCAGGTGCAGGGAAAGCCTGGCTGGAAAAAGGTGGCGTGTATGTGCTGGCCAATATCCGTGGTGGCGGTGAATTTGGCCCGCGCTGGCATCAGGCCGCGCTAAAAGAAAATCGCCAGAAAACCTACGATGATTTTATTGCCGTAGCGACAGACCTCATTGCTAAGAAAATTACCCAACCTAAAAAGCTTGGCATTATGGGTGGCAGCAATGGCGGGCTCTTAATGGGGGTAATGATGACCCAACGTCCGGATTTATTTGGCGCAGTGGTTTGCCAGGTACCGCTCTTAGATATGCGCCGCTTTAATCAGCTGCTGGCAGGTGCTTCGTGGATGGGCGAATATGGCAATCCGGATGTGCCCGCCGAGTGGGATTACATCAGCAAATACTCGCCTTATCACAATATTAAGGCCAAAACGCAATACCCGAATATCCTCTTTACTACCTCCACTCGCGACGACCGAGTCCACCCGGGCCACGCGCGTAAAATGATGGCAAAAATGCAAAGCGAGGGCGTTAAATCGGTTTGGTACTATGAAAATATGGAAGGCGGCCATGCGGGTGCGGCTGACAACAGCCAGAAAGCCGATATGACAGCGCTGGAATACAGCTTTTTGTGGAAGATGTTGAAGTAAGCTCCCACTTTTTTCAAAATGAATCTGATCAAGAAAAATCGCTGAATCTTAAACCTCAGAGAACACTGAGGACACAGAGATTCACAGAGTAAACCGGCTTTGCTCTGTAGCCTCTGTGCTCTCTTTTTACTCTGTGGTTCAAGGTTTAGCTCAATTTATGCCGTTGATAAAATAAAAAAAGCCACCTTCTGCAAGGTGGCTTTTTTTGATTCTGAACGGCAATTAAGCGCGTTTTTTGAATTCGTTGAAGCGTGTATCGATTTCGATTTTGTCGCCGATTTCAATAAAAGCAGCAACTGGCAATTCGTAACCATTGGAGAGGCGAGCAGGCTTCATTACCTTGCCTGAAGTATCGCCACGAACTGCTGGCTCGGTGTAAACCACTTCACGCACGATGGTAGTCGGCATTTCAACAGAAATGGCTTTACCTTCGTAGAAAGTCACTTCGCACTGATCTTCCATGCCGTCTTCGATAAAGTTCAGGGAATCGCCCAGATTGTCTTTTTCGATTTCGTACTGGTTAAACTCAGCATCCATAAATACATACATAGGATCAGCAAAGTAAGAATAAGTACATTCTTTGCGATCTAATGTCACTACTTCAAATTTTTCGTCAGCTTTGTAAACATTTTCTGAAGAAGATGTACCCAGCAAGCTTTTTGCTTTCATCTTTACAACAGAAGAGTTACGACCCGATTTGCTGTATTCGGTTTTTTGAACGACCCAAGGTTGAGCATCAACCATGATTACGTTACCAACGCGAACTTCTTGTGCGGTTTTGATTGCCATTGCGGTGTTTACCTAGAGCTTAAGTGATGGTTAAAATTTAACTCGCCATTTTACCTTGCTATTGACGAATCTGACCAGATTAGTGGCGAGGTCCCCGCGTTTAATCAAATTTTCATTCCACGCCGCAGCATGGCTTTTTAAAGCAAGAATCTCAGGCAAAAGCTTATGCCATGCGGCTTTGACATCGCCACCATGATTCCATACCTGCCAAAAATCATTAAACACCTGTGCAGATTTACCGGGACAAGCGGCCAGATAAAGCGCTAAAAATGCATCCAGTTTGGCACGATGCGCATCATCATCCTGGGGATAAATATGCCAGATCAGCGGCAAGCCTGCCCACTGTGCACGCACAAATGAATCTTCACCCCGAACAAAATTAAGATCGCAGCTCCAAAGAAGCCGGTCGTAATCATCCTGCGATTGCATCGGCAGCACAGACAGGCTGAGCGCACCACGGCAAATCGTTGCACCCGCCGGCAATGCCTGCCCTAAGGCAGCTTCGGCCAAAGGCAGCAACAGTCCCTCGGGCATATACACCTGCACAGGGCGCTCTGATTGCTGCCAGCAGCTCAATAAATCAGCCAGCCCCTGATTGGCATAGGCAAAGAGAGAGACCTTAATGCTATTGGCCTGTACAGCCTGCCATTGCCCCAGATACGCATCGCTGTCTGCCTGCGACCAAGCCGCTTTGGCATAAAGCTGGGCCTGCTCGCCCAATAAGCCGCCTGTGCCATCCACAAAACCGGGAAAGAAAAAGAATTTAGGCAGGCCCTGAGCAGGAGAAGGCAGGCCGTGGCAGCCCTGCACCCAATCTTCTGCAGACAGATATTCCAGATTCAGCCAAACCCGATCACGCGGATCAGCTTTCATGGCGGCAATATAGCTTGCAGGCAAATCACAGGCAAAGGCCTCGATCACCACATCGGCAGGCTCCACATCCGGTAAAGGCTCACACCAGTGCCGCACCTCCACGTCAGCACACACTTGCACAGGCAAATCAGTGCAAATATCTGCCTGAATTCGCTGAAAGCTGATTAAATCGTCTACCCATAGCCTTACCGTTAAATCATATTCACGCGACAATTGCCGCGCTAGGCGCCAGCACACACCAATATCACCGTAATTATCAACCACACGGCAAAAAATATCCCAATGAATGGTTTTATTCATTACTCAATCACTTTCTTTTCTTCTGCGGCATAAACATTTCTGTCTGCCACAAATAAATCACTCATTTGCTGGCGGTTTTCTTTAGCCAGGGCAATTAAGGCATTCATATCATCTTTATGCTCTAATTGCTCTAATAATGATGCTTCATCGTGGCGCTGAAAAATATCAATCATTCGCTCTGCATGGGCTGGCGAATATCCTAGTGCCATTAAAGTATGCTCGGCAGCCGTTAAGCTGCTTTCCCATACTTCACGAATCACCACATCCACATCTAAATCCATTAAAGATAAAGCATGGGTACGATTATGAGCCCGTGCAATAATGCGTAAATGCGGAAACTTGCGCTTTGCCATCTGCGCCAAATGCAGGGAATCGCTGATATTATCAATGGCGATTAATAATACAGAGGCCTGCTTTGCACCTGCTTTTCTGAGTAAATCATGACGGGTTGCATCGCCAAAATAAATTTTATGCCCAACTTTTTTTAAAAACTCAATATGTTCAGGGTCTTTATCTAGGGCAGTAAATTGCATGCCTTTTGCCGACAGTAAACGCCCGGTTGCCTGGCCAAACCGCCCGAACCCAGCAATAATAACTTTATTGCTGTCAAATTTCACATTGCTGTAATCAACTGCTTTTTCTTTACCTTTACGCTGAATTAAACGCTCAAATATCATCAGCAGGGGCGCATTTAAGGCCATTGATAAACCCACCACAATGGTGATTTCTTCAGTTATCTGCTTATCCAGAATATGCAAAGATAAAGCCTGTGCCATTACCACAAAAGCAAATTCCCCCCCCTGTGCCAGCATCAGCCCCAGCCTAAAACTATTTAACTTTGATTGCCCTGTTGTACCTGCAATTAAAGCCGCAATCACCGAGCTTTTTACCATCAGCAATAATAAAGCGCCTGCTAATAAAAACCACGGATCTGCCAGCAGCATTTTCAAATTGATGCTGGTGCCAATGGTAATAAAAAACAAGCCTAATAATAAGCCTTTAAATGGCTCAATATCTGCCTCAAGCTGATGCCTGAAGCTAGAATTGGCCAGCATAATCCCCGCAATAAACGCCCCCATGGCCATGGATAAGCCAGCATAATCAAAACCTAAAGCAGCACCTAATACAATCAGTAAAGCTGCCGCAGTCATGACTTCTGAATTACCGTACTTTGCTACAATTTTAAGCAGCGGGCTTAGCAAATAGGTACCAATAAAAAGTGTAATCACTACCGCAAGCAAACCCAGCCACCATGGCACAATATGGCCGCTTGGATCTGGAGCCATCGCTTGTAAACTCAGTAATACAGGAATAACTGCCAGATCCTGCATCAGCAAAATTGCAAAGCCAATTCGGCCAATAGGCTGGTTCAGCATACTGCGCTCTTTTAATAGCTGAACAGCAAATGCCGTAGAAGATAAAGCCAGTGTCACACCAACCAAAAATGAAGTTTTAAATTCAAGACTTAAAGAAACGACAGATAAGCCAGCAAGAGCCAGCCCGCACAGCAAGAGTTGAGCGCCCCCCAGACCAATGATTTTTTTACGCATCTGCCAGAGTGATTTTGGGTTTAATTCCAAACCCAAAACAAATAATAAGAGCACCACGCCTATTTCTGCAAAATCCAGTACGGCGGCTGGATCTTTAATAAACCCAAAAAAATAGGGCCCTACAATCACCCCGGCTACTAAGTAGCCTAGGATTGATCCTAAATTAAAACGCTTAAATATCGGAACTGCAATCACCGCTGCTGCTAATAAAACAACAGAAGTGTGTAATAGCTGATTATTCTCCAACGCTTTCTCCTAAGCTATTTTTGCATTACGACGTAATCTGTAAATCACTCACAGTATCGCCACATATTTTTCACCTTACTCATGCACATCATCATTTTATTACATCATCATATTCTGAATTGAGGATGAAAACATCGACGCTGTTTATAGCACTATGCTGCAATATTCAATTTAAAAAATTGCCAAATTATTCACAAAAACCGGTGCTGGAGCTGATTTTCAATCATAGCAGTGGCATGGGTCACTTCATCTTCTCCCCATACACGTTCAGATTAATACCACGCTTTTTCAGTGAAATATGACAATTTTCTTAAAATACTCATTTAATAGCACAATGATTAAATAAAAAATGAGCATTAAATGTTTAGTATTGTTTTCACCAATAGCCAGCAGTATGCCAATGTAATAAAATAATCACTCCAAAGTCTCAGGCTTCAATCATGCACACAGAGCGCAATCCTTTATTGCAAGAATGGCAAACCCCTTTTGGCCTGCCACCATTTGATCAAATTCTGCCCGGGCATTTCCCCCCTGCTTTTGCTTTTGCGATGGCGCAGCATCGCGCCGAATTAAATGCAATTGCCGAACAAACCAGCCTGCCTGATTTTGCTAATAGTGTAGAGCGATTTGCCCTTGCTGGCTCATTACTTGCGCGCATCAATGGCCTGTTTGAAAACCTGACGGCTTCAGAAACAAACCCGGAGCTTGAAGCGATTGAGCTCACTCTCGCACCACAACTTGCTGCCCACAATAATATGGTTTATCAGCAAGAGGGTGTTTTTACGCGCATTAATGCCCTTTATCAGCAGCGCAAAGATTTAGGCTTAAACACAGAAAAGCTGCGCCTTTTAGAACGTATTCGCTTAAATTTTGTTAGAAATGGTGCCGAGCTCACCGGCGAATCAAGGCTGCGCTTTTCAGAAATCGTGGCCGCGCTGGCCACACTCTGCACACAATTTTCGCAAAATGTACGCAGCGATGAAGCGCAATACCGCCTGCAGCTTCATGATGAAAATGATTTGGCAGGCCTGCCGGAATCCATCAGAGCATCAGCAAAACAGGCGGCGGCAGACCGTGGTACTGAAGGCTGTGTGATTACACTCAGCCGTTCTTCCGTTGTGCCATTTCTGACTTATTCCAGCCGCAGGGATTTACGTGAAATCGCGCACAAAGCATGGAAAAGCCGCGGCGAACATCCGGGTAAAACAGATAACCGCCCAATCGCCGCACGTATTCTGGCGCTACGGCAAGAGCAGGCTCAATTGCTGGGTTACGCCAATTTTGCGGATTATGCCTTAAGTGACCGCATGGCAGGCACGCCACATGCGGCTTTGGATTTACTGCAAAAAGTGTGGGCACCGGCACTTAAACGCGTACTCGAAGAGCAAGCCGATTTGCAAACCCTGGCCGCTGAGCTGGGCGAGCCACTGGATATCGAGCCTTGGGATTGGTTTTATCTAGCCGAGCAACAACGCCTAGCGCGATTTGATTTAGACGATGCCGAAATCAAGCCTTACTTTGCTCTGGAAAATATGATTGCCGCCGCTTTTGATTGCGCGCATCGCTTATTTGGCCTGAGCTTTAAAGAACGCTTTGATCTGCCGCTTTATCACCCCGATGCACGGCTTTGGGAAGTCAGCCGCGAAGGGGAAGTGATCGGCCTCTTTATTGGAGATAATTTCTCCCGCACCAGCAAGCAAGGCGGAGCGTGGATGCATGAGTTTCGCAGCCAGAGCCGCAGTGAAGGCAAGCGGATTGTGCCTATTGTGATCAACAATAATAATTTCTCTAAAGCACCAGCTGGCCAAGCTACGCTACTGTCTTTTGACGATGTGCGCACCTTGTTTCACGAATTTGGCCATGGCCTACACGGGCTGCTGTCTGATGTTGAATACAGCCTGCTGGCAGGTCCTGCTGTGGCACGGGATTATGTAGAGCTGCCTTCACAACTCTTTGAAAACTGGGCCGGACAGGATGAAGTGCTCAAAAAACACGCTTTACATATTAAAACCGGTGAAGCGATTCCCGATACCCTGCTCGCCAAAATCAAAAATGTGCGCTTTTTTAATCAGGGTTTTGAAACCGTGCGTTATCTGGGCTCAGCCCTGCTTGATTTACAAATCCATTTAGATTTAACTGAACACGTGCAAGATATCGGTGCATTTGAAGCGGCCACGCTGGAAAAAATCGGCCTGCCCAAAGCTGCGGGCATTAACCACCGCCTGCCCCATTTTGGTCATCTGTTTTCGAGTGATGGTTATGCCGCGGGCTATTACGTATATATGTGGGCCGAAGTCTTAGAAGCTGATACTTTTAATGCTTTTATTGAAACCGGCAACGCTTTTGATCCAGCAACGGCAGAGCGCCTTTATCGCACAATTTACAGCGTGGGCAATTCTATCGATCCGGCCAGTGCTTGGCTGGCATTTCGTGGCCGCCCGGCAGAGGTTTCTCCCCTGCTTGCCAAACGTGGCTTAAATTAAGTAAACACAGACCACATTCCTGCGATGGCGGCTGGTGGCATAAAGTGCTAGCCGTCATCTAGGCCTTAAAACCAGAATGCAAGCGTATTGTTATTGTCAGCAAACACACATCAAGAGCCCGGCCATGAGTAAACCTACTGCCAGACCTAAGCCGATCGTGTTAATCGTCGATGACATGCCAGACAGCATTGCCATCCTCTCCTCTTGTCTTGAGGATGAGTACCAGCTGCTCGCCGCCAGCAATGGTCACACGGCATTAAAACTAGCCAATGAATATCTGCCGGATTTAATCCTGCTTGATGTCATTATGCCGGAGCTGGATGGCTACTCCGTATGTGCACAACTCAAAGCCAACCCTGATACAGCGAAAATTCCACTTATTTTTGTTACTGCCTTATTAAGCGCAGCCGATGAAGAACGGGGCTTTGCAGCGGGAGCCGTGGATTACGTTAACAAGCCCATTAGCCGCGCTATTTTACGCGCAAGGGTACGTGCTCATATTGCTCAAAATAAAATGCATCATGAGCTTTTGGCCTTTACTGAAGAATTAGAACAAAAAGAACAAGATGCAGAAAAAGCACAGCGCTTGCTGAATGCAGTACTGGATGCCATCCCTATTCGTGTTTTCTGGAAAGACCCCGATTCCCGCTATATTGGCTGCAACCGGCACTTTGCTAATGACAATGGAGTCAGTTCATCAGAAGAAATCATCGGCAGAACAGACTTTGAGCTGATGCCCGAACGCGCAAATGCACTGCAAGCCTTCGCCCAGACCGTCATCCGCACCGGGCAAAGCCTACTTAATCAGGAAGGGGCGATTACCACTCACGACGGAAAACTCACCCATATCAGCCTGAACCATGTACCGCTGCTGGAAAGTGATGGCTCTGTCATTGGCATTGTGGGTGCTTATGAAGACATCACCCAGCGCAAACATACTTTTGATGCATTACAAGATGCCAAACTAAAGCTGGAAACCAAACTGGAAGAAATCGTTTCTTTACAAGAAAAGCTGCTGGAAGCCGCTTTAAGAGATCCTCTGACCGGCTTATACAACCGCCGATATCTGGCGGAAACATTAGATATTATGCTAGCCCAAGCGACACGGAATCAGATGCCACTCAGTGCGGTCATGATTGATATCGACCACTTTAAAGTGGTAAATGACACTTATGGTCACCCTGCCGGGGATGAAGTACTCAAATGCCTGGCCCGCTTTTTAAGCTCTCAGGCAAGAACCAGTGATATTGTGTGCCGCCTAGGGGGGGAAGAGTTTTTAATACTGATGATGGGCGCTTCAGCCGAAAACGCCAGGATTAAAATTGACAAATATCGTGAAGATTTTTCTAAAATCACCATCCGGCATCAAAACAGTGCGATCAAAATAACCTTCTCTGCCGGTGTGGCGGTTTACCCAGACCACACAGAAAGCTCTAAAAAACTACTTGAATATGCTGATTTAGCACTCTATGCCGCAAAGCATAATGGCAGAAACAGAGTTTCAATTTTTAACTGAACAAGCTTTATTGAGCCAATTCAATCAGGCCACGGCCATTGCGTTTGGCCATATATAATGCTTCATCAGCACGCAGCACAAGTGCGCGGCCATTCTCATCCCCACGCAACATGGCAATCCCAGTTGAAAACGTCACATCTAGGCGCTGCTGTTTATACATAAATGGATTGCGGCGGGCGACCTGCTGCAAACGCTCAAGAACATAGCGCGCACCATGAATATCGGTTTCGGCCAGCAAAATCAAAAACTCTTCACCGCCATAGCGTACAAGAATATCTGACTCTCTTAAAACTGATTTTGCGAGACCCGCAATATGAACCAGTACGTTATCACCCACGGCATGACCAAAACGATCATTCACTAATTTGAAATCATCCAGATCAAACAGCACCACTGATAACTTATGCCCATGCCGCTGTGCAAGCTTAGCTTCACGCACTAAGCGATTATCAAAACCCTGACGATTCATTGCCCCTGTCAGCGCATCTTGCTCTAAAATCTGGCGGTTAATGGCTAGGTTTTCTTCAATACTGCGCACAGA
Source organism: Iodobacter fluviatilis (assembly GCF_900451195.1). NCBI lineage: Bacteria > Pseudomonadati > Pseudomonadota > Betaproteobacteria > Neisseriales > Chitinibacteraceae > Iodobacter > Iodobacter fluviatilis. The sequence continues at coordinate 415,745 of NZ_UGHR01000004.1, read as the reverse complement.
ATCACGGATAGCCAGCAAATCGGTTTTCGATGCAGTGACAGATGAATGCATTTCAGACGTAGAATTTATGATGCTGTTGAGCAGGTTTTCCAGCTTGCTGTGCGTATCATCAGGGCTGGCACTCTGCTCTAAATGTGCACGTCTTGTATCTTGCAGCTGGTCTAAACTGGCGGTCATGGCCTCATTACCACCGGCTAAAGCACTTAATAACTGCCCCGTGGTTTCGCCCATATCGCCAAGGATATCTTCCACCTTGTAAAGCAACTGCCATGCTTGTAAGGTTTCGTTCGATGTTTTGGCATCTGGCGATTTAATCGTGGCAATGGCATTGTAAAATTTGGTGTAATTTTCAGGTGTTGGTGCTAATCCACGTTCAGAAAGCTTTTTTAGTGCAATCCGGGCAATTTCTACCGGATTGACAGACGTTGATACAGTTACATTAGACATAAGTGACACAAAGCCATTGCACAAGAGTTTAGAAAAACGATTGTACGCAAACACGAGCGATGAATCTATGACAATACCCTTATTACCCTAGGAATTTAAACCGATATGCATATTCATATTCTCGGAATTTGCGGCACATTTATGGGCGGCATAGCAGCACTTGCCCGTACAGCAGGCCATAAAGTAACCGGCTGCGACGCCAATGTTTACCCCCCGATGTCTACCCAGCTGGAAACACTTGGCATTGAGCTGATTGAAGGCTGGGATTCAGAGCAGCTGTCTTTAGGTGCAGATCTGTATGTGATCGGCAATGTGGTTACACGCGGCAATCCTTTAATGGAAGAAATCCTGAACCGCGGCCTGCCGTATACATCCGGCCCGCAATGGCTGGGTGACAATCTGCTGCGGGATAAATGGGTGCTCTGTGTTGCAGGCACTCACGGTAAAACCAGTACCAGCTCGATGCTGGCCTGGATTTTAGAATACGCAGGTTTAGCACCTGGCTTTTTAATCGGCGGCATTCCGGAAAACTTTGGTATCTCCGCCCGAGCCCCAGGCAGACCACGCCAGGACAGCGCCTCCACCTCACCTTTTTTTGTACTGGAAGCCGACGAATACGATACCGCTTTCTTTGATAAGCGCAGCAAATTTGTGCATTACCGACCGCGCACTGCCGTGCTGAATAATCTTGAATTTGATCACGCTGATATTTTTGCTGATTTGCCCGCAATTGAAACGCAATTTCACCATTTAGTACGCACCGTGCCAGGCCTTGGGCGTCTGCTTGTCAATGGCAAGGAAGACAGCTTAAAACGAGTTCTGGATAAAGGCTGCTGGAGTGAGGTGGAATACTTTGGCGGCGCATCCGGCTGGCGCGCAGGTCAATGTTTTGAAGATGGCTTTGAAGTATTGCTTGGCGATCAACCCCAAGGTGAATTGCACTGGGCGCTGATCGGTGAGCACAATCAAATGAATGCACTGGCTGCGATTGCAGCAGCCCGCCATGTGGGTGTTAGCCCTGCTGTGGCCATTGCAGCACTTGCAGAGTTTAAAAACGTGAAGCGCCGCATGGAAATCAAAGGCCATAGCAAGGGCATAACAATTTACGACGACTTTGCCCACCACCCAACGGCCATTGCCACAACCGTAGCAGGCTTACGCAAAAAAGTAGGCAATGCCCGCATTCTGGCCGTACTGGAGCCGCGATCCAATACCATGAAGCTGGGCAGCATGAAAGAAGCACTGCCGGGCAGTTTGCAAAGCGCAGATCTGATTTTCTGTTATGGTGCCAATTTAGGCTGGAGCAGCAGCGAAGCCCTTGCATCCTTAGGACCAAAAGCACAAAGCTTTGATGATCTTAACCTCTTAATAGAAGCCGTACGGCTGGCCGCTCAAGCAGGTGATCATATTTTGATTATGAGTAACGGCGGTTTTGGTGGTGTGCACGGCAAATTATTAGCCGCTTTATAAAAAATACAGAGCGTGGGGAGTGGCAACACAGGTGCCTGCACTAAAAGCCAGCCTGATCACGATCCAGATCAAGGCCAGCCCCTCCCATCGCTTAGCGCAAAAGCATATACTGCGTAAGTAATTTCACTTAATGAAAAGACTTGGAGAAGACGCCCATGAGCAATCCGTATATCGAGCTGGTTAAGGCCCACGACGCCCTGTTACAAAAACAAGATGCACCATTGTTTACGACCTTAGATGGCCTGACGATTGCGGCTCAGCAAGTGCAAGCATCCTCTCCCGTGGCCATGGTTTTTGCTCCCCACCCCGATGATGAATGCATTATTGGTGCTTTACCCCTGCGCCTAGCACGCGAAGATGGCTACCGCGTCATCAATGTGGCGGTCACACTGGGCTCTAATTTGCCACGCCAGCCAGAACGTCTGGCCGAGCTAGATCGTGCCTGTCAGGTATTGGGGTTTGAATTACAAGAAACCATTCCCGGCGGCCTGATGGCGGTCAATCCAAAGACTCGCGAAAGCGATCCTGCCGCATGGGCAGAAAAAGTAGCAATCATTGCCGCGCTGATCAAACAATATCAGCCCACTGTATGCGTTGTGCCTAACGACAACGACGGCCACGCCGCGCATATCGGCACGCATTTCCTCTTGCTGGATGCTCTGGCCAAGCTTGGCCATGCCTGCTTTGTGGTGCAATCCGAATTCTGGCGTGCAATGGCCACACCCAATGCGCTGATCGAAACCAATATCACCGACACAGCCGATCTGATCGCCGCGCTGGCTTGCCACGTAGGCGAAGTGCAACGCAATCCTTACCATCTGCGTTTAACTTCATGGATGGCCGATAATGTACGCCGCGGAGCTGAAGTAGTGGGTGGAGCCGGTGTTGCCGCGCCTACTTTCTCTTTTGGCACGATCTACCGCATTGATCGCTTTGATGGCAAAGCCTTGCAAGACAATGGCCAGAAATACATCTTGTCCGCAGAACAGCGGATAGGTAGTTTATTTAAGTAATAACTTAGGGATTACAAGGACTGTGTTCTTGTAATCCCTAAGCAATGCCGATTAACGCTATGGCCTAAGTTGATGAAACCGGCCACGGCTGACCGGTCTACTCGTACTGCAAACCCTCCCACAGCGCATCCATCAAAACGCCATCACGGTCTTCTGAGTATTCCCAAAAGAAAGCGCCTGCTAGGCCATGTTGCTTTACAAAAGCCATTTTGTGAGCAATAGAGGCTTCGTCTTCATAGCTGACAAAACGCTCCCCGACCATCAGCCAGGGTGCTTTAGCTTCATCATCCCAGTGTTTTACTGCGCCGGACGGAATCAGCTCGTGCACAATCTGGCTATAGCTGGCACTGCCATTACTCTTTGCAAGCCCTGCCTCACCCAAGGCAGGTGCAATGAGGCTGCGCCCATAAAAAGCACAGCCTAAAACCAGTTTATGGGCAGGCAGGCCATTGGCCGTCAGTAAGGCCACTGATTTGGCACAGCTATCGCCTTCCTGATCTGCCGGGGTATTAAACAGATTGCTGTGATGACCAGCACGAGTCGCCCAGCCATTATAAAAATCGTAAGTCATTAAATTAACAAAATCGCATAGCTCGGCCACTGCGGGCATCTCTACACCATCAAGATAATACTGGCCCGCACCGGCAGCGATAGTCAGCAAATAAGGATCGCCATGCGCTTTGGATTCGGCATTCAGCTGGCGGCGCAGCTCGGCCAGTAATAATGTGAAATTGTGCTTGTCTTCCGGCCTTGCCTTAATCCCTGCCATATCATTGGCTGGATATTCCCAATCCAGATCAATGCCATCAAAACCATGCAGATGCATAAAGCGAATTGCAGAGGCCGCAAACTGCTCGCGAGAGCGGGCCGTTAAAGCTGCGTCCGAGAAGCCTTCTGCTGCCCAACCGCCAATAGAAATCAATAATTTAAGATGAGGATGCCTAGAGCGCAGCCCGCGTAAATGCGCAATCCCCTCCTCCGCACGAGGCTGGCTTTGATCTTTACTTTGTTCCGTAAACAGCACTACTTCGCCATCCTGAATATTGGCAAAGGCATAGCAAATATGCGTCAGCCTTGCGGCATCGCGCTCTAGCGGCAAGCCAGACCAATCCGTCCAGCCCGCGATATAGCCCAATAAAATATGTTTCATAGCGTCCTCATCTGCACTCAAGCCTACCCATCGCTAGGCGGCACAAGCCGCCCTGCTTACAAGGCAGCAATCACCGACATTTCTACTTTATAACGCGGATCAGCAAGGCGAGCCTCAACCGTTGCGCGGCAAGGGGTATGACCGGCAGGCACCCATTCAGACCATGCGATATTCATTGCATCGTAATCGGCCATATCTGCCAGATAAATAGTGACCGAAAGAATCTTTTGTTTATCCGAGCCAATTTCACCTAATAATTTATCAATAAAGCCCAATACTTCAACGGCTTGGCTTTTTGCATCCGCTTCCAGATTTTCCGCAATTTGCCCGGCCAGATAAACCGTATTATTGTGCACCACAATTTCAGATAAACGCGGGCCGACGTGATAACGCTGAATTGAAGACATTTAGAACTCCAGAAGTTAAATAATATTAAAAATAATCCCACAATGTGCTGAGATTGCCAAATTTTAAACTGCTCCCACTCCGCGAAACCCAAACCTTAAACTAGGGAGGAAAATGAGAGCACAGAGGTCCACGGAGAAAACCATATAGAAAAGAAGGTATTCTCCTTGAAACTCCGTGTTCTCTGAGCCCTCAGTGGTTCAAGATTTGGGTTTTATACGGAGGTGGAATGACGGCTGTTAATGTACCAATGATAAAAAAGGCGAACCATCGTTCGCCTTTTTTATATGATTAAACCACGGTGCGCAGCCGGAATGAGAAGTCTTGCAGGGCGGCAATACCGCTGGCTTCTGCTCTGTTACACCAGTCTTGCAGCAGTTTCACCAGCTCTGGTCGGGATAAGGCAGAGCGCTCCCACAAACGGGTTAACTCTTGGCGCATCTGATAAATTTGCTCCAGCACGGTGCTTTCTGCCAGCACCTTCGCCAGGATTTTCTGATCTTGCTCGGGCGTATCTTTGGCATCCTGCTTAAGCCAGATTTTCATTTGCCGTACGGGATCAAAATCAATTTGCGGCAATTTGGCGCTATTGCGCATACGTTCTACTTCTTCGCCTACCGTGCCTTTTAAGGTTCGCGCATAGTTGGCAGCAATCGCATAGCGATTTGCAATAATCGCTTGTAAAGAGGCTTCGTCCAATTCACGTTTTGCCGCTGCAGATAAAGTCATTTTAGGCGCAATTTTACGTACCTTTGCCAAGCCACAAATCTGCAGGCTGCGGATATACATCCAGCCGATATCAAATTCAAACCATTTATAAGACAGTTTGGCCGATGTACCAAAAGTATGGTGATTATTATGCAATTCTTCACCGCCAATCATAATTCCCCATGGAACAATATTGGTGGATGCATCTTCGCATTCAAAATTGCGATACCCCCAGTAGTGGCCAATGCCATTAATAATGCCGGCAGCGGTCAGGGGAATCCAGATCATTTGCACGGCCCAAATCCAGATGCCATTAACGCCAAACAGGCAAAGATCGATCAGCAGCATCACAACGGGGCCAAGCGTATTGTGCTTGCTATAAAGATGGCGCTCTAAGAAATCATCAGGCGTGCCGTGGCCATACTTTTGCATGGTTTCTTTATTTGCAGCTTCAGCCCGATACAACTCGTAGCCTTCCCAAAATACTTTTTTGATGCCGTAAATTTGCGGGCTGTGCGGGTCTTCTGCTGTTTCACACTTGGCATGGTGTTTACGGTGAATAGACGCCCATTCCTTAGTGATCTGCCCTGTAGTTAACCAAAGCCAGAAACGAAAAAAATGACTGGCAATCGGGTGTAAATCCAGCGCACGGTGCGCCTGATGCCGGTGCAAATAAATGGTTACAGATGCAATCGTAATATGTGTCAATACCAAAGCTACTACGATATAAGCCCACCAAGGTAGATCGATCAGCCCATTAAGCCAGTTCATTTTCTTATCTCCACACAGGCCAGCAGCCTGTTTTATTTTTTGTAAGCACGGATTCTACGCAAGACTTGCCGATCAGGCAGCATCAAGTGGCGGCTTTAATGCCGTCGAATTCAGCACGGTCACTTCACGCCTAGGGTAAGGAATCTCAATATTGTGCTCTTGAAACAAGCGCCAGATCTTTAGATTTAGACCAGATCGCAAAGAAAGCTGACCATTTTCAGGATCGGCCAGCCAAAAGCCTAATACCAGATTAATACCGCTATCTGCAAAGGCCGAAACAAAGGCCCCTGGTGCGGGCGTACTTAAAATTCGCGCCTCGCCTTCGGTCACTGATTTGAGTAAATCTAATACAAAATCTAAATCTGTACCATATGCCACTTGAATAGGCAGTGAAGTCCAAATCGATTTATCGTTATACGATTGATTCACCACCGTGGAGGTAATCAGCGTGTCATTTGGCACCAGGGCCTCTGTACCATCCGCAGATTTTAAAACCACATAACGCGCCGTAATGCTGCTAATGGTGCCAAGGCGATTGTCAATCTGCACCAAATCGCCAATTTTAATTGAACGATCGAGCAAAATAATAAAACCAGATAAATAATTAGAAGCAATTTTCTGCAAGCCAAAACCCAAGCCCACACCCACCGCACCACCAAAGACAGACAACACCGTTAAATCAATTCCCACAAGGGGCAGGGCAATCACAATGGCAAAAATCAACAACAGCACGCTGGATATCTTAGACAGCACCACACGGACATTCATATCCATCATCTGGCTGGACATCAGCCGCCGCTCTAACTCCCGGCCCATCCACATCGCAATCAGCAGGGTTGCGGCAACAGACAACAGGCCCTGCCCGATGGTTAATACCGAGATATGCGCTTTACCCACCGGCAGGCTGATGCTGTCAAGCATTTCAGCGACTTCTGGCGAAATACCCAATACATGCAGGGCATAAATAAACCAGATCGATCCGGAGATATATTTCTCCCAGCGCATCACCCAAGATGCGCCATCAAAAACGCGGCGTATCACATAAACCAGAATACGAATATTGGCCATGGCCAGCAGAAGCACACTCGCCAGAGCAATCAGCTTAAAGGGCGGCACAAACCAAACCTTAAGAATAACGCCCGATAAAACCACTAATAAATATGCATTTAAAGGGAAAAACGCCCGCAGTAATCCTTCCCCTCCCATACGCCAGTGCCAGCTGTTCTGATCTGGATTGACTCTGCGCTTTACAGTACGATTCACCCACCATGCAAATGCCAGCGCAAATAACAGCATACCCAGCTGGGCAAAAAACTGCGGATGCAAATAGCCCTGGTCACCCAGTTCATTTACAAAATCAATTAATAAATTATTGCGTGAGCTCATGAGCTTTGACGAATCCGCTTAATTGTTTCGGTGGTAGAAGTCGCAAATAAGAAGGGGATTGAATGCACGCTCCCGCCCCACTCCAGCACCTGCTGGCTGCCCACAATATGCTCTGGCGCCCAATCGCCCCCTTTAACCAGCACATCAGGGCGAACGGTCAGAATGACATCCAGCGGGGTATCGACATCAAACCATGTTACTAGGCTCACGCATTCCAGTGCAGCCAGCACCGCAGCACGCTGCTCAGTATGATTCACCGGCCTGTCGTCCCCCTTACCAAGACGTTTAACCGAAGCATCGGTATTAATCGCCACCACCAAACCCGCTCCCAATGCACGCGCCTGCGCCAAGCAAGTCACATGGCCACGATGCAAAATATCAAAACAGCCATTGGTAAAAACCAAAGGGCGCGGCAGGCTGGCCAGCCTTGCGGCTAATTCATCGGGCGGGCAAATTTTTTGTTCAAATGAAGGGCTGGGATATGTGGACATTTTGAATTAGGAAGACAGAAAAGATTGATCATAAACAAGCGACCAACAGGGATCAAAGTATTATTAATAACCTTGCTGGCTTGGGCGGATAAAACCTGCACAAGTTCAATATGCCTGATGAATATAAAATCAAGCATTGCGATGATAAAATTCACAGAACATACTGGGTGATCGCGCTTCAGGTGCATCCTGCTGATGCGCCCAATAAAAAAGTGCCTGAATCAACTCAATCCTGCTTAAAGCTCACCAAAAGAGACGCTCTATGGCTACATTTCATCTGTTTATTATTGGCGACGAAATCTTGTCCGGACGTCGTCAGGATAAGCACTTTGCCCACATTCTGGAAACGCTTAAAAAAAGAGGCCATAAAGTGGCCGGGGCATCCTACTTACCCGACGATAGCACCGTGCTCACCGAAGCTTTTAAACGCAGCCTCAGTGCTGGCCAGCATGTCATTTCATGTGGTGGCATAGGCGCAACGCCAGATGATCACACCCGCCTAGCTTTTGCCCATGCGCTGGAATTGCCGCTGAGCTTGCACCCGGAGGCCGCTGAACTCATTACGACCCGCTTTGCCGAAGCCGCTTACCCGCATCGCATTCAAATGGCGTATTTTCCAACTGGCAGCGGGCTGATACCCAACCCTGTCAATCAAGTAGCAGGGTGCTTTTTGCAGCATCATTATTTGCTGCCAGGGTTTCCCAGCATGGCATGGCCGATGCTCGACTGGATACTCGATCAGCACTATCGCGACGAGACACCTGAGGCCACGCTATCCATCGTTTTACTCAATGCCCGCGAAGGCGAGCTGATTGGCGTAATGCAGGCATTTACCACACGTTATCCGCAAGTGGGCTTTAGCAGCCTACCCTCTTATGGCAACGCGCTTCACCCTGAGCCGCATATTGAATTTAGCATTACCGCAGAGCCAGAATTAGCCGCCGAGGCGATGAGCTATTTTCAAGCCAGTTTAGATGCTGTGCTGAATTCGCAGGTCGCCAAGTGAATTTGACTCACCAAAAAAAACGCCTCATCTGAGGCGTTTTTCTTTATACCAAAACATCTTTATGCATCTAACAGCTGCAAAATCGCCTCAGTATGCTTTTGCATTAAAGCCATATCCGCACGCGATTCCACATTTAAACGCACCACCGGCTCTGTATTACTCGAGCGCAAGTTAAAGCGCCAATCGGCGTATTCCATGCTGATGCCATCGGTACGATCCACGATTAAAGCCTCGCCTTCATAGGCCGCACACACACGAGCAATCGCCGCTTTGGCGTCAAGCAGCTTGCGGTTAATCTCGCCTGAAGATGGATAAGCCGCAATCCGCTGCTCCACCATGGCGGATAATTTTTGCTCGCGGCGGCTCATCAGCTCGATCACTAGCAGCCACGGAATCATGCCGCTGTCGCAATAGGCAAAATCGCGGAAATAATGATGGGCGCTCATTTCACCGCCATACACTGCGTCCTCCAAGCGCATCCGCTCTTTGATAAAGGCGTGGCCGGTTTTGCTTTGGATCGCTACCCCGCCAGCGGCTTGCACCACATCGACGGTATTCCAGGTTAAACGCGGGTCATGAATGATTTTCTGGCCCGGATTCTTCTGCAAGAAGGCTTCCGCCAGCAGGCCAACGATGTAATAACCCTCGATAAAATCGCCATGCTCGTCAAACAAGAAGCAACGATCAAAATCGCCATCCCAAGCAATCCCCAGATCTGCCCCGTTGGCGATCACTGCATTGGCCGTGTCGGCGCGGTTTTCTGGCAACAAGGGGTTGGGGATGCCATGCGGAAAGGTGCCATCGGGCTGGTTATGCACTTTTATAAATTCAACAGGCACTTGCGCCGCTTTAAATTTAGCTTCCAGCGCGTCCACTACATGGCCAGCCGCACCATTGCCTGAATTCAAGACAATTTTCAAAGGGCTCAGGGCAGACAAATCAACATAGCCCAGCAAATGCTCGATATAGGCATCCAGAACAGACAGCGAGCTGATATTGCCGCGCTGAGTAATCGGGGCAAAATCAGCCGATTCGGCCAAGAGCTGAATATCACGCAGGCCGGTATCACCACTAATCGGCACCGCACCGCGTTTCACCAGCTTCATGCCGTTGTAATCCAGCGGATTATGGCTGGCCGTGACTTCAATCCCGCCATCCACATCTAAATGAAAGGCGGCGAAATAGACTTCCTCAGTGCCGGTCATGCCCAGGTCGATCACATCGCAACCGGCATCCATCAGGCCATTGGCCAAGGCCAGTTTTAATTCTTCACTGGTCAGGCGCACATCACCACCCAGCGCCATGCGCTGCGGTTTGAGCTGCTGGCCGTAAGCGCGACCTATGCGGTAAGCGATATCGGTATTGAGCTCTGTGCCCAGCTGGCCACGGATATCGTAGGCTTTAAAACACGTTAATTTAGTCATGGGTTTACTCGAAATAAGCACGGGAATGCAGGTGTACGGAAGCGTCCTGTACGATTTCTGCCCTGCTGGCCCAGCGGTAACGGGAATGCTGCTCGCCCAGAGGCAAGGCCATATCGGATTCATCAAGCTGCAAGGTATAAGCAAGCACCACATAGTGTGTGCCAAAACCCTCCACAAGCCCGGCATTGCTATCGTAAAAGTGCTCGTAAACACCCAGCCACTGGGCCGAAGAGCGTGCCAGTGCCACGCCCAGCTCGGCCTGAGTCAGACGCAAAAATGCCGCGTCCAGTGTCTCATTTTTTTGCACCCGCCCACCCGGCACAAACCAGTGATCGCAGGCGGGCTGGTTGTTGCGCCAACCCAGTAGAGCCTCACCTGCCGGGTTTTGTACCACCAGATCAATCGAGATCAACGGCGCGTGCTCCACCACCTGCAAAAAATCTGCAAACGGCAGCAGGCTGGCCGCTTCGGGCTTATTTGCTGCGGCCATATACATCTTCAAAGCGCACGATATCGTCTTCACCCAGATAAGAGCCAGACTGTACTTCAATCAGCTCCAACGGCATCTTGCCCGGATTTTCCAGACGGTGCGTGGTGCCCAAGGGGATATAAGTTGACTGGTTTTCTGACAAGAGAATCTCCTGATCCCCATTCACCACCCTGGCGGTCCCCTTCACCACAATCCAGTGCTCGGCGCGGTGGTAATGCATTTGTAGACTAAGCGAAGCACCCGGGTTCACCACAATCCGTTTCACCTGAAAGCGCGAACCGGCATCAATCCCTTCATAGCTACCCCATGGGCGATACACACGGCGATGGGTAACCGATTCGCTGCGGCCCGCTTGATTTAGGCGCTCCACAATTTTCTTCACGTCTTGCACATGGTCTTTATGCGCCACCAAAATCGCATCGGCGGTCTCGACGATGACTAGGTCCTGCACGCCAATCGCTGCAATCATGCGGGTTTCGCTGCGGATATAGCTGCCCGTTACCCGGTCCAGCATTACATCGCCCAGCACGCTATTGCCCGCTTCATCTTGCGGCGTAACATCACGGAGTGCCGACCAAGAACCAATATCGCTCCAGCCCAAGCCTGCCGCCGCGATCACCGCCGCATGCGCGGTTTTTTCCATCACCGCGTAATCGATCGAATCTGATTCACACGCCGCAAAGGCATCGCTATCTAAGCGCAAAAAGTCTAAATCGCGTACACCTTTAGATACAGCCGACTGCACCGCAGCCAACATGGCAGGCTGATAAGTCGCCATTTCCGCTACAAACGCATCAGCGCGGAACATAAACATGCCGCTGTTCCAGTAATAATCACCGGAAGCTAAAAATTCGGCAGCGCGCTCAGCATTCGGTTTTTCAACAAAGGCAGCAACCGCAAAAGCATCACCCGATAGACGTTCGCCACGGCGAATATAGCCATAGCCCGTTTGTGGCTCTGTAGGTGTAATACCAAAAGTAACCAGCTTGCCTGTTGCAGCCACACTTGCGGCCTGCGCTACCAGGGATTGAAATACATCGCCAAACTGAATCACGTGATCTGATGGCAAAACCAGCAGCATGGCATCTGGATCGTTTTCCAGCGCAATCAATGCAGCTGCGGCCACCGCAGGCGCCGTATTACGCCCCATCGGCTCTAAAACCACTTTTGAGTTGCCCATACCCACGGCACGCAATTGCTCAGCCACCAGAAAGCGATGCTCCTGATTACTGATCAGCAGCGGCGCCACAACATCTGGCATTCCTTGCAAGCGTGTTGCCGTTTGTTGCAGCAAGCTTTGATCACCGTGCAATTTTAAAAACTGCTTAGGATAACCGCCACGGGACAGGGGCCACATACGACTCCCCGAGCCACCACAAAGAATTACCGGAGTTATTGACATGAACGATCCATAAAATTTAATTGAGCTGTCTGAAAAATGGGACATTACGAAAATACATATCTGTTTTTATTTAAGAATAAATAAAAATTCATTTAACAACACTTTCTAATAAAGGGTTTTCTAAATAAGCAAAGCAATTATTTTCGCAGATTCACAGAATGATGACAAACAAAATCCCAATAAAAATTTATTTAATCTTTATTGGGCTGCATTGCAATGCCGTTTAAATTGTTACTTGCTGACGGCCAATAGGGTAATACTCAAAACCTTCTTTTTGCATACGCTTTGGATCAAATAAATTCCGGCCATCAAAAACCAATGAATTTTTTAGCTGAGCCTTAACTTCAGTAAAATCAGGGCTGCGGAACGCCTTCCATTCTGTCACAATCACTAAGGCATCAGCACCAGGTAATACTGCCATTGGGCTATCCCCGTAGCTTAATCCTTTCCAATCAGGCATTACTCGCTGCGCTTCATGAATAGACACAGGATCATGCGCAGCCACTGTTGCACCATGATTCAGCAAATACTCAATAATCACACGGCTTGGCGCGTCGCGCATATCATCCGTATTGGGCTTAAATGCTAAGCCCCACAATGCAAAATGCTTGCCTTGGAGATCATTACCAAAACGCTTCACAATCTTATCAACCAGCACCGATTTTTGCGCCAGATTGGCTTTCTCTACCGCATCCAATACTTTCAGGCTAATGCCATGCTCTTCTGCCGTGCGCTGCAAAGCCTGCACATCTTTAGGAAAACAAGAGCCGCCGTAGCCCACACCAGGGTATAAAAAGTGGTAACCAATGCGCGGATCTGAACCAATCCCTTTACGCACCAGCTCAATATCTGCCCCCATCACTTCGGATAAATTAGCCAATTCATTCATAAATGAAATACGTGTGGCCAGCATGGCATTGGCTGCATATTTGGTCATTTCAGCCGAGCGCACATCCATAAATAAAATACGATCATGATTACGCACGAATGGGGCGTATAAAGAGCTCATTAAATCTTTAGCAGTATCATCATCTGTGCCAATCACAATGCGATCCGGGCGCATAAAGTCTTCAATCGCAGCGCCTTCTTTCAAAAACTCCGGGTTGGATACGATCGCAAAACTGGTCTGCTCACCACGCTGCTGCAACTCATCATAAATGGCTGCGCGCACTTTATCTCCCGTCCCCACTGGCACGGTAGATTTATCCACAATCACCTTATAGCCATTCATATAACGGCCAATGCTTCGCGCCGCAGCCACTACATATTTCAAATCTGCCGAGCCATCTTCATCCGGCGGCGTACCTACCGCAATAAACTGAATCGTCCCGTGCTCTACCGATTCTTTAATATCGGTGGTAAAACGCAAACGCCCTGCCGACACATTGCGCTTAATCATTTCCTCAAGGCCAGGCTCAAAAATCGGCACCCCGCCTTCCTGTAAAATTCGAATCTTATTTGCATCCACATCCAAACACACTACGTCGTTGCCATACTCAGCCAGACACGTTCCTGTAACCAACCCCACATAACCCGAACCAATAACGGTAATTTTCATTATAAAAACACTCCCACAATTAATAATCTTTATGAATCAGCTGCCCAATCGCCTTAACAATAAAAAGGGTATTTGTTACTAAATAGCGTTTCCACAAGCGCCGCGGCTCTGTGCACAGACGATGCAGCCATTCTAAACCTGAATTTTGCATCCACAAGGGCGCACGAACAACCGTCCCTGCGTGGTAATCAAAAGCGGCACCCACGCCAATCATCACACCCATCACTTTTCCATGCTGCGCGGCCATCCACTTCTCTTGCTTAGGGCAACCCAAACTAACCCAGACAACGCCCGCCCCAGAATCATTAATCTCATTGATTATATTGACTTCTTCCAGAGGAAATAAAGCACGAAAAGGAGGCGAATAAGCTCCTGCAATTTTTAAATGAGGAAATTGCTCCGCCAATCGCAGCTGCAAAGCGCTTAAAGTTTCTTCACGCGAACCATACAAATAAACAGAAGGCCAGTCAGCAGATTTATTTGCCTCAGTGCAATATTTCCACATTAAATCAGGCCCGTTAATCCTTTGCTGCTGAGTGTAACCTAATTTTCTCATTAACCAAGCAACCGGTGCTCCATCCGATGTTGCCATATCCGCATTTTGAATAACACTATAAAACTCAATATCGCTGCTTGCCGTCACTACAGAATGCGCATTGCATATACAAATATACCGTGAGTCCCGATTATTGCCCCATACCTTAATTTTATGTAAAGCAAGATCCCAATCAATCACATCAATAAATGCACCAAGCACAGACACCGTTTTTCTGGCAAATGTAAAATTTATTTCTACTTCTGACATGAAAGTAAGGCCTCGTCATAGATATTCATCAATATTTCATAATTTTTTTCAGGCGTATATTCTGCTAAATACTTGGCGCGTGCATTACGTCCCATCTCGGCCATAGAATCAGGGTGAGCATTTGCCCAGCTCATTTTTTCTGCCAGATCATTGGCGTCCCCCGCATTAAACAACAACCCCGTCACCCCATCTTCAACTAAATGACAAAGAGAGCCGAGGCGGCTGGCAATAACAGGCAGGCCGCTTGAATAGGCCTCAACAAGAGTCATCGGCATATTCTCATAACAAATGCTGGGTAAAACCAAGGCTAAGCACGATTGCATCAGCGGCCTAACATCCTGAGGAGGTAATGCGCCCAATAGTGAAAGATGATTTATATTTTCTAAATAAATTCTCTCGTCGCCATCACCCACAATATTTAAAAAACCATGCTGGTCAGCATTAAATGCACTGGCAAAAATCCTAGCCCCTTTTTCAACAGAAAGCCTGCCAACATATAAAAAACCAGCACGAGGCTGAGCCGTTAATCCCCAATCTTCTGCAAAATTAGGCTTAATAAAAATTTGATCTGCACGCATTCCACCCTGAATATATTTGCTTTTACTGAATTGATTCAAAGCAATAAATGCATCCACTTTTTTTCGGTAAGTTCCCAGCACACGATGAGCAAGCAGCACACTCGTTAGCGCAGCAGTCTGTGTAAATGATTGCCTGTAACAGCGATGCAAAATACCACGCCAGGGGATTTTCCCTAAGCAATCTTCACAAATTTTGCCCTTACGTAAAAAAGTAGCCTGAGGGCAAAACAAACGGAAATTATGCAAAGTCTGAACAATGGCAACTTTTGAATGATGTGCAGCCCAAAATACAGAAGGAGAAACAAGAGGAAGAGTATTGTGAACATGAACAATATCAGGTTTAAATTCTTTAATCTTACCGGTAATATCCGAATATGATTTTTTGGAATAAACAGCCTGAGACATTAGGCTCATTTTTGATTGCCCTGCAATATCATCATTATGGCGTAAATAGACTTCAACCTGGTTGCCAAATTTTCGAAGCAATGCAGCTTCATTGGCAACGACCGAGTCTTCACCCCCTTTTTGCTGATAGATATTATGCACAATCAAAATCTTTCTCATTCTTACTCGCAAAAAAAATCAAACATAACACCAACGCATTTCATTAATATAAATATGACTTAATACACAATATTTTAGCTTAAAAAGCCCATTTCCCATGAAAACATCAGACAGGAAGCAGTATATTCTTGGGCTTCATGTCTGCAATGGCTTCTTTATATATGGCAAGAAGCAAATTTATATTTACTTCAGAACTATAAGCACTCAGGTATTTATTTCTGGCGTTTTTTCCCATTTCCAGCATGAAATCAGGATGATCAACTGCCCACTGCATTTTTTTTGCTAAATCAGCAGAATCTCCAACATTAAATAACAGCCCCGTCACGCCCTCTTCAACCAGCTCTGCCAATGCCCCAATTCTGCTTGCAATCACAGGCAAACCATTCATAAAAGCCTCCAGAAGAATCATAGGCATATTCTCATACCAAATACTTGGCAGAATCAGAGCCGCACTTTTTTGCATTTCCAAACAAACACCTCCGGCAGATAAGATGCCAAGCTGCTTTATCGCAGGATACTGTGCCAGCAGAAACGAATCTTCCCCCGTGCCGGCAACGCTTAATTGGCCATGGGACTGATGATTAAAAGCCCGGACTAAAACATGAAGGCCTTTTTCCGGAGAAAGACGCCCGGCAAATAAAAAACCATTACGCTGAACAACAGCCGAATTTATATCCGGAATAAAATTGGGTTTAACACGTATTTTTTCAGCAGGTAAACCACCTTCAATAAATTTATTTTTACAAAATGAATTCAAAGCAATATAACGACTTACATTATTTTTATATGTTCCGAGACCACGATGTAAATGAAGCATCCCGGAAACAACCGCAGACTGTGATAAAGAAGAACGATAACAACGGTGAATCACACTACGCCAGGTATTGCGCCCAATACAGCGCTCACAGATATTGCCTTTACGTAGAAACATAGCCTGCGGGCATAATAAACGAAAGTTATGGAGCGTTTGCACAACGGGGATTTTAAATTTAGCGGCAACCCAATACAATGAAGGAGAAATTAAAGACAGAGTATTATGAACGTGAATCACATCAGGTTTGAAACGCTGCAGTAAAATATTTAATTCACAGTAAGTTTTTCCAGACCAAATCGCCTGTTGAAAAATAGAAAACCGGTTTAATCCGGACAACTCATCATTATGCCGAAAATAAAGCTCAACCTGATGCCCATATGACCTCAGCAAAGCAAGCTCATTTTCAACAACAGAATCCTCACCTCCCCTTTGCTGATAAGAATTATGAACAAGCAAAATGCGCAACATTAATGTAATTTCCTGTAAACCGGCATGTGCAGACAATTCATGATTCCATCAGCAAAGTTTCTTGCCATACTCTCTACGCTAAATTCTCTGGAACTTTGTACACAAGCAGCTTTCATTGCCTCTAATTTATTGCTGTCACGCAACAAATCAATTACAGCGCCCGCATAATTTTTTAATGAATTAATGGCAACAATCCCATTTACCCCATGATTAAGATAAACAAATTCAGGGCTATGCAGGCCACAATCCGTGGTCAATACAGGTGCAGCACCTACAAACGAATCTAAAATACTTAATCCAATTAAACCAGGATTCAGCATCACATCCGCTGCAGCTAAAATTTCAGCTTTTGCCTTCCCTTTCACCAAACCTACATATTTTGCCCATGGATATTGGTCACAGAAATCTTCAACTAAATGCCGCTGAACCCCATCACCAGCAATAATCATTTCAAAATCATCAATCTCATTTTTAATTAAAACCAGCGAGTCTAATAAAAATTCAATGCGTTTTTCATGATAAAAAGAACCCATAAAAACGCCCACGCGGCGGCCAGACAATCCTAATGCCTTTTTTACAGATTCAACATCACCAATCGCATTAATCTGCAGATTAAGCTCCTGGGTATCAATCGAGTTATTGATAATGGTAATTCTATCCTCAGGAAAGCCAAACCCGGTAATGAGCGGCAGGCTCATCGACGTATATGCAAACCACCAATCTGCTTTTTTTGCCGCAAGTCGTTTAAATTTCTCTCGCAAGCTATTTGCATTTCCTTGCAAATTTGCACCGTGCCCCAGCAAAGCAAACTTTACTTCCGTATAAAAATATTGAAAGAAAAGATTAAAAACCAGCTTGTTTTCATGGCTGCAAATAACTAAATCAGCATCTTTTAACTGCCGATGGAATGGCTGCCAGCATATTTTTCCACCCAAAAAATAGTAATTAGGTAAAGACTCTGCCCATGGTAAAACGCCTGAATCATTCTTAAGTAGCTCTTCCTGATTCGGCAAACCATGCAGTACACGTAAATTGCAGCCCCTGATTAATAGCTCAAGCTTTAATGCTTCAAAAAAAGGGACGCGATAATGTGGCAAGCGCCTTTGCACAAAGAGGACAGTTGGAAAATCATTATTAAAATTTTTATTTGTCATGATTTTATGGTGAAAAAGCAAAGATGAATAATATTGATTAAACTTTAATTTTTCAGCTGATGAGCATCAAACAAAGTTAAAGCCTGAATAGGATAATGTTCTGTCAGCTTAAAAAAAGACTCAAGTTTGCCCCATAAATCATATTCATCCAGCTCCCAACTATGCCCCCACAGATGAAAAACAGAAGAATGATGATTAGCATCAGCAAGCTGAGCTTCCATAAAACGCATAAACTCTTTCTCACTCCAGCGCATTCTAACTATATTAAATTTTGATATTTTCGGATATTTTATTGCATTTTTAGCCAATACAAATGCACTGTGCGGATAAAACTGGAAACTAGTCGGCATAAGCCATGCTGATTTTCCTAAATCAAAACACAAATTTTCAACCGTTCTGGCATAGTCAAAACCAGCAGCTTTCACAGCACAAATCGTGCGCGAATCAAAAACGCCACCCGGATAGCAAAAGCCATTAATGGAATGTCCCAGATCATCCTCAATAGCTGCTTTACCGGCACAAATTTCATGATTTAAAACATCTGCAGCTAAACCATTTAAATAGCAATGCGTCAGCGTATGCCCGCCAATTTCAAAATTCCGATCCAGCCGCCTAAGCTCCTCTTTAGCTAAAACTTCCCTTCCTTCTTTATTGGATGTTGGTACAAAAAATGTACCTTTCAAATTATATTTACACAGCAAATCCGCAAGGCGCAGGTCTGAGGGATGACCGTCATCCCAAGATGTTAAAAACAACATAAAGCCCCCGCACAAAGCAAAGAATCAAAAAAGAAACATCCAGGATTGAATGGACCTGTTTACAAAAGAATAAATACTCAAAGGGAAACCGAGGTCAGAGGATGAAATTCTGTAATTAGTATAAAAACCGCCCAACAATAATATAAAAACAGAAAGAGCATTAAAATAAATAAACGAAACCATACGGCTTAATACAACGACAATAAAAAAAGCACGAAACCACTCAACATAGAAATACATGCGCAGCAAAGGTAAAGGCTCAGGAGAAACTCCTAGCAAAAAGCCCATATAAGATGCAACAAAAATATAAAAAATGCTTTTTACTACTGGATTCAGCTTAATCGAGTATACAGAAAATAAGAATGAAAATAATAAAATTGCATCATAGAGATAAACAAGCGGGTTAACTGTACCATCCCCCTTACCCGCATTATCCTCGCTGATAAAATAGCCGGACTTTACATAAAACAAGCCCATTAAGAGAGAAACAACAAATGCAAAAAACCAGCTACTCCCGAATGGAATCCTTGATAATAAATAAGAAAATGCAAAAATACCCAATACAATAGCAGCAGATTGATGTGTAAATACTGAAACAATTAAAAAACAAATTGCAGAACGCTTATTGCTCGTCAATAATAAAACCAAGCCACAAAACAATAATACTGACGCCATTTCCTGGCGAACAAGGTGTAAAACTAGGCTGGGCGTAACACTCAGCAGGACAGCAGCAATCACAACAATATTTTTCTGCCAGGATGCAATAGAAAAGTATTTGCTTAATTTAAACAATGAAAAAGTAAACACACTATAAAAAATTGTTGATACCACCAAAGCCAGTGCAGTGACATTAGCCCCGGTTGCTCTGGATAAAACAAATGACAAAAAATAGTATACAGGCTCAGTATATTTAATAGTAAAAGGCCCATAAGTATGACCGTAGTACGATAAAAAATCGATTGACTGCAGAGCACGGTAATGCTGCGTATACCAATTCCAGTCACCTGAAACAGGTTTAAAAAAGATAATCATTGAATAAACAGAAAGAAAAATAAATGTCAGAATAGAAATTCTGACTTTATCACTTTCAAACACCAGCGATAAGAAAAACAACGCGGCTAAAACAGACAAGAAGGGAGAAAATAAATAAAAAAACAAAACTGAAAAAAACATAACAGTTACATTTAATATTTCAGTCGTTTTTAAATATTTCCATTTATGTATAAGAAATTCCATTAACCGCCTTCCAAATTCTGCAGAGATGAATCACATGCACTCATGTTTATTTTGGTAAAGACTTAAAAGCCTGCCCCCAAAATTTAATGTAGGGCCATACAAAATACAACGGGGCCAATACACCACCATGCTTAAATGTAAAATGCAGCCATGATTTTGGTGGCAGCTCTTTACGGCTTAACATTTTTTCCCAACGCGTCAGCATCCCCAATGATGCGTCTTTAGATGTACCCTTATCCGAATTTTGACCACATACACCCACAATTTCAGGAGCAGTAAAAATCTTTATTCCCAATTTTTTAGCCATTAAAGCATAATCAATATCGCCCATTGCATGCTCATATTTAATATCTAAATTACCAATTTTTTGCACATCTTCTCTGGCAATTAAAACGGCATTACCATTCATTGCATCGCATTCTATTGATGCGTGCTCCTGATAAACTCTCTGATATGAAAATTTTCTGAACGCGCTGATACTTTTCAAACCGCCATATGAAACATCACTTCCATCTGAAGTTGTGCAGCCAACGATGATCCCGCTTTTTCCATATATATTTTTTAATTCAAGACCTGCACCACTCATTATTTTTAAAGCATTTTCATTTAAATCAGTATCATCATTAAGCCACAAAATATGCCCAGACTCTTCTTTTAGTGCCTCTGTGATGGCTAAAGCCATACCACGGCACCAGTATAAATTTCCACTACCTCGGATAACCCTTACCCAAGCATGTGATTGCTCAACCGCCTGAGCCGTACCATCGGTACTTGCATCATCTACCAAAACGGCACTATATGTCAGCCCTGCCGCTTTTGCTGCGCTCTCAAAAAATGCTAAAGATTTAATTGTCTTTTCTTTTCTGTTAAAAGAGGTAAGCACTGCAATAACATCAACACTCATTATTTATCTCAATAAATTTAATGCAAAGAGTCAGTAAGGGCTTGGAATTAAAGTGAGATCTCCCTGATAAAAACCCTTCTTAATAGCAGGAGATGCAGGTGACAGAATATAATCCTGCGGGCTGTTTTTTTGAAGAATACTGTTATTTAAAAAAACAACGTCGCTCTCTCTGTAAAATTCACTCAGGACAATACCCGAGCGTGCATCAGGGGAAATATCTGCGTTAGCAAAACCAAGCACAATATTTCTATTTGCAACATTATACTTTGGCTTACCAAACTCATCTTTCAATATATTTTTTAAATTAACATATCTTTCAGTATAAGGCGATTGATTATAAGGAACTGCAGTCAGCGTCCTTAATTGCTCAGCCGTAGGCTTACTACCCAGCCCTCTTGCATCCAGATGAATTGGAGGGGCACTATTGATAAATAAATTATCCTCTACAATGTTATCCCGGCCGCCACCAATAAAAACAGGCTGTGGAATATTTAAAAATGTATTTTTTACAACAAATATACCGCTGACAAGATCATCTAAATATACCCCTTTTACTTCGAATTGCTTATTTACAGGGCCGATTCGGGTAAAAAAGTTATTACTGATCATTGTCCCTCTGGAAGTTAGATCCTGCCCGGTATAAATTGCGCCTGCATCGCTGGTATCCAGAACGACATCTGAAATATAGTTATTCTCGATCAGATGATCATTACCAAGAAAGAAAATTGCAGAATGCGATCCTTCTGAAATAGAGTTGGCAGATACAATTTGCCCCACCCCACCCAGAGATACCGCATAGCGATAAGATTGCCCAAAACGATTAAAATTTTTGATCAGAGAGCTTTTAACAAAATTACCTCCTGCTTCTAAAGTCTGACGATTTCCCCCACCTAATGACACACCACCTTCTCCTGTGTCATTAATTTTGGAATTAATTAAGCCCGATTTAATTGAATTTTTGAAAACAAAAGCCGTGTTACCCGTTAATCTGGTTGTTGTACGGTCAAAAACAACTTGCGAGCAAGCTTCACAAACAACCGCATCGCCTCTTGATTTTTCAAAATTAATGCCAGTTACATTAACAAAAGCAGAATTAGTAATTGTAAATAAATTTTCTGCAACGGAGACTTCAACGTTGTCCAAATTAGCATTTTCAGGAGGAATAAAATAAATCACACCTGTGTCTGCGGTTAAATACCATTCGCTGTAGTCGTCCAGCTCTGAAATGGCATTTTCTATAAAAATCCTTTGACCGCCAACAATTCCATATAGAGCCCCTTTTCCTCCCAGTTCAATCATGCCGTTTACTACATCAATTTTTTTAACCGGCAATGTTTCAGACGCCCAGTCATATTGCCAATATGCAAAAGCATTCATAAACGGTTCTTTTAACCATCTTGAAAGTCTTTGGCCCTCTGCTGAGAAATGTGTTTTATCCGCAGTGGGAATAAGGCGTGAGCGAATAATTTTTGAAAAACCCTTATTGGGCCAGCGGGCAAGCGTCATTGGCTTATTATCAATAAATAGCTCAGTTGTCACAGGCCGGGTTGGCCAGCCAAAACCTTTTTCACGGACTGGCGCTGTATCTGGCAATATATTTTTAAGAACAGCCGCAAAAACTTTTTTATCCAGTCCTGGTTGAAAGCGCACGTCGGAACGGGTATCAACAGGGTAAAACTTTGATATTTTTTGTGCGCCAGAAATAACTACATTTCCGGAAGCCGTGATTGATAAAGAATGAGCTGCAGAATTTGCCGGCCAGACAATATTTAATGCTTTATTCAGGCGGTAAATACCTTCACTAAACTCAATATTTACCGAAGCATCTGCTCTAATGATCATTTCAAAAAAATACGGATTTGAAATTAATTTGTCTAAGTCATTAAAACGAATTGAGCATTCCTGGTGATACTCAAAGTTGCAAACCGGAATGTTCATGTTTTTGCTTTCGGTATCCTGAACAAGCAACATTTTCATCTCAGCGCCAGCGAAACTTGCTGACTGAAAAAAATACAAACAGATAGCAAATAAAATATACTTCATCAGACCACCTGCATTTATGTAAGATACACTTCAATAAAATAGAAAATTACACGGCGTGATAGAGCGCGGAGTAAGCTGCAACCCCTTTTTGTATCGAAAAATGCTTTGCGGCTATATCATGATAAGCAGTGGCACTTAATGTATACATATCTCTATTATTAATAAATCTTTCAATCACAAAATGTAAGTTTTCAGCATAGGCGTCTGTATATAACAAGTCAGGAAAAAATGATTTAAAATCCGACAAGCCAGGGCAATCAGTAAAAACCGATGGCAAATTTGTTGAAAGCGCTTCTAATGCAGCGATCCCAAAACCTTCAAACCTTGACGGCATCACAAAAAAATCAGCCGCGTGTAATGCGGTTAAAGGATCCTGCCTGCCTGCAAATATGACTTTATTATTAATACCCAGTTTTTCTGTCAGTAATTTCTCTTTGCCATCATCGGCCTCTTGGCCAATATGAAGATACTTTAATTGATCAGAAGATACGCTGGCGACTGCATGCAAAATGGCTTCATGGTTTTTTGCATATGCACAATTGCCGACACTAACCATTACAATATGATTCTCATCAAGGCCAAATGCTGCACGGGCAAGGTCTTTTTCCTGCGCCGAGGGTACTTTAAAGTAATCTAAAGCGGCCCAATTATAAATCAGCTTCGTTTCAATTCCGAATCGCTGAAATTCATTTTTAGCCACACTATCTGAAATGGATACAAACTGAACGCCAAGCTGGCTTAAGTGCTTCCGCTGAAATTTTCTTTTAAGACGTAATAATCCATCAAATATAAAATTACTGTGGATTGTTCTTATTATTTTTTTTCTCAGCGTTAATAGAGAAAGTATTGTCCAGTAACTTGCACCTTCTGCATGCTGATGGATCACATCATATTTTCCATCACGAACTAATTGATTCAGATTTAAAAAAAAGCCGGGCCGCTTATTATTATGGATATGAAAAACACCATAGCCCGCATTTTTTAATTGCAGAGCATAGCTGCCAATATTTTCACCGGTAGCCAAAATATCGCATTCAATACCCAATTCAGCCCAATAGGGGGCCGCATGAAAGAGCATTGTTTCTGCGCCAGAAGGCTTTAGCTCATTCAGAATATGCAGAACACGTTTATTTTTCATTTAAAGCCCGCTATCTTTTTATATTGCTCTATATACTGTTTTGTTACGGCCTGTACTGAAAAACAATTTCTGGCTCTTTTCAGCCCCGCATCAGCACAATACTGGTATTTTTCTTTATCACTTAGCAAATAAAGAAGCGCCTTTAATACTTCATCTGCACTTTGTACATCCACTAATATGCCTGCCTCTTCAACGACCCAAGGCACTGCTCCGCTATTTTTTCCAGCAACAACAGGTACACCAACGGCCATTGCTTCAGCTAAAGTCATGCCAAACGATTCTTCTAAAGATGGATGCAGTAAAATCGTAAAATTTTTAATTGCATCTTTAATGGCCTGATAGGGCTGAGCGCCAAAAAAATCAAATGAATCAAGACAATCATGTTCCTCAGCCCATTGCCAGGCAGCTTCACCCTGCCCCATTCCTGGGCCGTATAAATGAACAGAGATATCTGGCCGTATTTGTTTAAGCGCAGAAAGTGCAGTCATTCCTACAGCCGCATTTTTTAGCCGGGACCAGTTATTAATAATCATGCCGATGATTATTTCTTTTTTTTCTGCTGCGGCCGCCGTAAACAAATCTGCTGGTAAAGGGTTTGGAATAACGGCCATGCTTGCACGATGCATCCAGCTGATTTTTTCCACAATATATGGAGAAACTGCTGAAAGATATTGTGCCCGCATTAAAACACGATGGGCCATCAGTAAACGCCCCAGCCGGTACAAATCAGGCATTAACCTTAAAATTTGCCATGGTGCATCATGGCAAGTAATCAGCACCGGAATATTTGAATTTTGCGCCGCCCATGCAAATTCATATGTCCAGTGCGCATGCAATATATCCACGCCACTTGCCTGAATAGCTTTCAGCAGGCAACGGCGCTCCAGCGCAAATAAATCCAGCATTCGCCCATGCAATCCACGATCTGATCTGAATCCTTTGCGGCGTAAAGGAACCTGGTACAAAGAAAATTGCCCATGCCTTGTTAATACAAATTCAGCAGCATTTGGATCTAAGCCAGGCTCGGTAGTGAACGCAGAAACCTGGTATCCCAGATTTAGCAATTCATCAATCAGGCTGATCAGTAAGGAAGAGCCCTGCATTTCTTTTGCAGCCCGCTCACTGGCATCAGGCAGCAAATAAGCAATATCTGCAAAAGATATAGGACCCACAATCCCTATATGCATAGCCATTACCTATATAAACCGATTTAAGAATTTGACTTTGCTCCTGGCAAGCAGGATGCATGGCGTATTTTTTATTAATGAGATAAAGATATACAATGAAAAAAGATACACCAGCACAAATATGGAAACAGCAATCAGCACCCTGATTAATGGCGTAAATCCTTCTAAGAAAAGTACTTTAGTAAAGAATGAAAAAGCGCCACAAAATAATGAAACGGCAGCAATATAGCTGATTAAGCGCAGATGGAGTGTTGCTTTA
Organism: Iodobacter fluviatilis; assembly: GCF_900451195.1. Classification (NCBI taxonomy): domain Bacteria; kingdom Pseudomonadati; phylum Pseudomonadota; class Betaproteobacteria; order Neisseriales; family Chitinibacteraceae; genus Iodobacter; species Iodobacter fluviatilis. The sequence goes on along the minus strand of NZ_UGHR01000004.1, from coordinate 390,116 downwards.
ATATTTAATCTGGGCTGCAGAACGCGAGTAAAAATAAAAAATCTGATTGCTTCAGTGATAAAAAAAGAAGCGATTAAACCCTGCAGGCCAAACTGAGGATATAGCAATAAAAACAAAATTAGCAATAATACAAACATCGATATTTGTATTTTCATCTTTACATTTATTTCACTTAATGAATCCAGAGTCATACCACAAATCTGATTTAAATACACAAAGCCAACAATGCAACTGAACCATGCAGTCACCATCCCGGCATATTGCCAGTTCTTCCCAAGTAGAATAAATACAATATCACTGGAATATACTGATATAAAGAAACCAACCGGAAACGCATAAATTCCGACAGCCAGAATACTTAATGAAAAATAATCAGCAATATCTGCCCCGGCATTTCTGGCTTTGGACATAATTGGAAACATTATTTTTGAATAAATATTGACAACATTCTGCACAGGCAGGTGAGCAATAAGCTGGCCGCGGTTATATTGTCCTGCAATAGAGTCGCCCAGTAATTTACCCACTAAAAGTGAATCTGAATTCAAAGAAAAAAACTCTACAAAACCAATCAGAGAATACTTTGAACCAAAAAGTAAAAAACTTTTACAACGCTCGAAATCTATCACGCTGATAACAGGGTGCCGGGTCAGTGCATAAGATAAAATAGCACTCATCCAAATTTGTGTGCTGACTGCAGCAACTAAAGACCATACCCCCATACCCAAATAAGCCATAGATAGGCCGACCACACCATACGATACAATATAAGACACTGCATCGATAATCGATATCGCTTTAAACCGGGTTTCTCTTCGCAGTAAACTTTGAGCGACTACAGAAAAGCCTGTCACAACAAAATTTAATGCAAGGCATTGCAATACCGGGGTTAATTTTGGCATTACAAAAAATGATGAAAACAATGGCGCCAAGAGCATAGCCAATAAAGAAAAAAACAACGCCACACCCAATGAAACATAAAGTGCTGCAACAATATCTTTATCGTCAACTTCCTGGCGCTGAATAATCGCCGGGCCAATACCTAACTGAGCAAAATAGCTTAAAAATCTCAAGCCTATATTTGCAAGGGCAACCAATCCAAAAGCAGCAGGATCAATTAACCTGGCTAAAACAGCCATAAATATAATTTGAAAACCAGCTACTGCAATTGTTGAAGCGGTCCCCCAGCTCATCCCTAACTTTACTTTGCTTAAATCAGACATTACTTAAATGCCTGATCTATTCATAAACTCTTGGTAAGCAATGGCCAAGCCCTGCTTAAATTGCATTTTATCTTTCCAGCCCATGCCATTTAAGCGGCTCACGTCCTGCAATTTACGCATCGTGCCATCTGGCTTGCTTGCATCAAAAACTAATTCACCCTTAAAGCCCACCACCTCACAAATCGTGGAGGCTAATTCACGGATGGTCATATCTTCACCCGTGCCAATATTAATCAGAGGCGGGTGCTGATCATTTAATTGATTTTTATATTCAGCATCAGGCAGATTCAATAAATAAACACAGGCCTCTGCCATATCTTCGCAATATAAAAACTCACGGCGCGGTGTGCCGCTGCCCCATACCATCATTTCTTTTGCGCCACTTTCTTTCGCTTCGTGCGCTTTACGAATAAGGGCAGGAATCACATGGCTGTTTTCCGGGTGATAATTGTCACCCGGGCCATAAAGATTGGTCGGCATAACGGCCAGATATTGGGTGCCATACTGACGGTTGTAGCTCCAGCACATTTCAATACCGGCAATCTTAGCTAGGGCATAAGGTTGGTTAGTTTGCTCTAATGGCCCTGTTAAGAGATATTCTTCTTTAATCGGCTGTGGACAATCTTTTGGGTAAATACAGCTGGAGCCTAAAAACATCAGGCGGTTAACGCCATGCTGATAGGCCGCATGAATCACATTATTTTGTATCATTAAATTTTGATAAATAAAATCGCCACGATAAACATTATTAGCGTGAATGCCCCCTACTTTTGCGGCTGCTAAAAATACAAAATCAGGTTTTTCTGCCGTAAAAAATGCGTCAACTGCAGCCTGGTTGGTGAGGTCTAATTCTGCATGCGTGCGTGTGACAATATTGGTCAGCCCCTGCTTATTTAATTCACGCACAATAGCAGAGCCCACCATGCCACGATGGCCGGCGATATAGATTTTATGTTCAGGCAAAATATAGGACATTTTATTTATTCAATTTAACAGGGTTAAAAACCGGGCACAATTGTCCGGATTAATTTTACTGCTCTGTAGAAACCGCTACAGAATAGCCATGTGTTTTAAGCAGGGCATGCTGGCGTGCTTGCACCAGATCATGAGCGACCATTTCTTTAACTAATTCCGGCAAGGTTGTTTCTGGCGTCCAGCCTAATTTTTCTTTGGCTTTTGTCGGATCACCTAAGAGTGTTTCAACCTCAGCCGGGCGGAAATAACGCGGATCAACTTGTACAATGATATCGCCCACTTTTAAAGCTGGTGCTTTATCGCCTTCAATGCTGACAATAATGGCTTTTTCATCAATGCCATTTCCCTCAAAAGAAAGAGTCATTCCCAGTTCGGCAGCCGCCATGCGAATAAAATCGCGCACGCTGTATTGCACACCTGTGGCAATTACAAAATCATCCGGCGTTTCCTGCTGCAACATCATCCATTGCATTTTGACGTAATCACGGGCATGGCCCCAATCCCGCAGGGAATCAATATTGCCCATAAACAGGCATTTTTCTAATCCTTGGGCGATATTTGCCAGACCACGGGTAATTTTGCGTGTTACAAATGTTTCGCCACGGCGCGGGCTTTCATGATTAAACAAAATGCCATTACATGCATACATGCCATAGGCTTCGCGGTAATTCACCACAATCCAATAGGCATACATCTTTGCCACGGCATAAGGGCTGCGCGGATGAAATGGCGTGGTTTCTTTTTGCGGGGTCTCTTGCACTAATCCATACAGCTCAGAAGTAGACGCCTGATAAAAACGGGTTTTCTTTTCCAAGCCTAAAAAGCGAATTGCTTCTAATAAGCGCAACGTGCCCATAGCATCCACATCGGCCGTATATTCAGGTGATTCAAAGCTAACGGCCACATGTGATTGTGCACCAAGGTTATAAACCTCATCCGGCTGCACTTCCTGCAGAATGCGGGTTAAATTAGATGAATCGCTTAAATCACCATAGTGCAATTTAAAGCTGTTATTGCCATGGTGCGGATCCTGATAAATATGATCAACACGCTGGGTATTAAACGATGAAGCACGACGTTTAATACCATGCACTTCATAGCCTTTTTCTAAAAGAAACTCAGCAAGGTAAGAGCCATCCTGGCCGGTAACGCCTGTAATCAGTGCAACTATTTTTTGAGCCATCAAGAAAATCCCAGTCAATATATTTCAATTAAATCCAAAATTTTTTCTATTCTTTTCAGAGATTGCTGCACCTAAGCTCTTTAAGAAACCTTCCTGTTTTTTATATGCATCTTCAGTATTTTCATCAATACTTGAAACACGAATAAGCATACCATCGGGGATGTAGCCCTTAACCCCATAGGATAATTGATTCAATTTAAAGCTAGTTGTATTGTTTACTGCTTTTAATCCAACAGTCAGCCAGTAGGTAATGGGCTCTACTCTCTGGTTTTGCCTAGCAATTAAATGACGTACAGGAATATCACCATATTGAGAGCTAAAAACTGCCTCTTTATTTTGCGAAATATTAAACCCCTGAGCGGGATAACAAACTTCCGGCCTGTGGACCTGTCTGCCGCCGTTATCTCTCTGATCAGGGCCATAGGCAATTGAGAGCATCATCCGCTCCCCCTTGCTGTTTACATAAGTACGCATTAATAAATTTGAATACAGTTTGCTTAATGCGGCTTCAACATCAGGCGCCTGAACCAGCGCAACAGCGGCCTCTTCTTTTTTCCATCCATCAAAGCTGAGGGGAATCATTTTCTCTAAATCAATATGATGAATATCCGCCATCACAATTCTGGGGGTAACTACATACGTAAAGAGTGCAGTTAAGCCCATCAATATAAAAAGTATAATTCTTTTATTTACCATTATTTTGCGGCCTTTTTAACGAATATCAGCCCTAGTAAAAAATCTGTGATAAAAAAAGCAATCAGAGCAACCGCAAAAACCACCATGCCTGCAAAACCATGTATAAACCCTTGACCTGCCGCATCACCAAAATGATACGTCACCAATATTAATATCATCACACGGATGACATTCGCAATAAATGCAATCGGTACAACACATAAGAATAAAAATATACCCCGCCAGCTAAAACCATATCCGCCAATGTGGATATATAACAATCCCAGTGCAAACAGGCTGAATAAAGAATTCATCCCCGAGCACGCATCCGCAACTAATAGCTGATATTGCCCGACCACCAGCATGACCCCTGAGCGGGCAACCGGATAATTTGCCGCATAAAGTAAAACCTCTGCCCAATGTGAAACCTGGCTTTTTAAGCCGCTGGTTAATGCATCGACCACAACACCTGGTAATGGAATTAAAAAAACGATAAATGAAATGGCAAAAAAGTATTTTTTTAAAGCTGCACTACCGGCGATAAGTAAAATCAGCCCGCTTAGCATGGGAATAAAGGCCCCGACCTCAAACAACCAGATTTCCTGTGACCGGCCTAAAATATAAGACAAAGCCCCCACAGAAAATATAATCGCACCCGAAATATTATTACTTCGGGCCTCTGCTGGCCGGCCTTCTGTATTGGTCTTATAAAAAAGCCACAGAATAATTGCCAGAATAAATGGGCCATGCCCTTGCTCGGGGGTTTGCCATAAATCCTGACTTAAATCTGCGATAGTAGGTATGCAAAGAATAGAAAAACCTAAGATGAGCAAATAATTCAGCCGGATAAACTGCACAATTGATTCCGGAATATAGCGGGCAAGCAAAGAACTCATCTTTTATGATCCTAATAAAACGCAGCCTAATACCTCGGCACCCGCCATTTCACACTGATCACGCAACTGAGCTAAATCTTTGAGTGATGTTTTATGACGTACTGCCACTAAAATAACGCCTTTTGTTCTTGCTGCCAGTAATTGCACATCGGCAGCTTTTGTACTGGGTGGTGCATCATATAAAATCACATCATAAATAGATTCTAATTCGGCCGTAAATTCCCCCATATCCCCTTTTGATAATAACTCCTGAGGATTAGGTGCTTTTGTTCCTGCAGTTAATACGCTTAAATCCAATAAGCCATCAACATGCTGAATCGCCGTTTGTATAGATACGCGTCCTGCCAAAACCTCACTGAAGCCCTGACGATTTTGCAGGCCAAATAAATCATGCTGATGCGGCTGGCGTAAATTTGCATCGACAAGTAGAGTTTTTTCACCCAATTGCGAAAATACAATGGCTAAATTAGCAATTAATTCACCAGCCACCTCATCACACGATGCAAGTAAAACACTTTTATGGCCAAGGCTAATCCAGCGTAATAAAATCTGGCTGCGCAAACAGCGTACTTCTTCAACAATTTTATCAAAAGGATCATATGCGGCAACAAGGCTTGGGCTCAGCTTTGATTGCCCTTTCTGCAAATATGGATATGAAAACTGTAATGCCAAAACCTGCTGAATATCGGCTTCGCTAATATAGCCCAAACGAATTGCAGCTTCCCCAAAACGTATTCCTTCTTCTTTTTGCAAAAGAAGAACTTTCTCGGCCTGGGCGCTATCTAGCTTACCGTTATCTAATAATAGTTTTCCAATATTACTGCTTGAATTTGATTTTTCAATCTGAGCAGCTATCATGCTACTTCTCCTGCAGTTGCTCTTCTTTTACCTTGGTATTGATTTCCAAATAATTTTTTTGCATCTTCCTTGCCCAGCTCTGCCAATACATGCAGGCCTAAATAGCTTTCAATATCAACTTTAGTACGTACTCGTCTGTTTAAAAATTCAAGCACTAGTATTGATGCCACAGCAAGTAAAGCGCCTACAAAAACAGCCAACAGCATATTTAATGAAGTTCGGGGTTTTGAATGAGTGAGTGGCGCAATCGCCGATTTCAAAATGGTGATATTGCTTTGATCCGAGCGGCTTTCCAGCATGGTCTGGCTAAAGCGCTGCAGTGCCTGATCGTAGCTGCGCTGAGCGTTATCCACTTTGCGCTGTAAAACATCGATATTGGCACGGCCTGATTTAAGCTCAAGTACCCGCTCTTTTTGCGCCTTCATCGCCTGATTTAAAGCAGCTTGCCGTGTTTGAGAATTCCCCGCCACGCCACTTAATCCGCCCGAATATTGCAGCATTAATTCATTCAGCTGATTCTGAGTTGCGGTGACTTCAGCCAAAGCTTGCCGGTAATGCGGATGATTAGGGCCATTTTTAACAGCCAGTTCTTTTAACTTTGCTTCCTGTGCAGAAAGCTGGCCTTTTAGCTGCAAAATCAGAGGGTTATTTAATACATCAGGGGCAGTTTGCCCGCCACGCGCGCGCGCTTGAGCATCAAAAGTTTGTGCTTGCGCCCCAACCAATTGACTGGATATTTCATTTAAGCGCTGCATTTCAATATCCAGCCGCTCATCCGTCGCTACAATGCCTTTTTCTTGCTGATATTCGGATAATTCTTTCTGAGTTTTTTCTAAATTAGCCTGCAACGTTTTTAACTGCTCTTGAAAGAAAATATTATTTTGCTGAGCAGATGCCATCTTAATATCGACCGTAGTCCGGATATAAGCCTGAGTAAAAGCATTGGCCAAAGCGGCTGCAAATTGTGGATCAGTTGCTGTGTAAGATAAATTAATCACATTACTTTCACGGCTAGGCTTTACTTCTAAACCTTTTAATAAAGACTCGGCAAACCAATTACGAATATCCCCCCTTCCTTTGGTGGCCTCCATAAATTGAGCCTGTGCTTCTGGCAATTTGGCCAATCCCAAAGCATCCACAACTTTAAGTGCACCATTCTGACTGGCAATCATTTCAACCTGCGTTGCCATAAAACTTGGCGCTAAAAAACCTGCAACCTGTTGCCCAGTGACAGGGTCTGTTGCTTTAACATCCACGGCCAGCGCGGCATCTGAAGTATATTGCTTCGGTAATAGAAAACTAATGACTAGAGTTGCCAAAATAATAGCGAAGAATATGCTTATGCCTGTAATTTTTCTGGCACGCAAAATATTTATAAATTGTTCAAGTGTCATATTAAATTAAGCTCTTTAATAATAAATACATATTTGCTTCTAAATTCACGCCATTCACCCTAGCCGGTAATCGGTGGCGATTTTATAATTGCGAAGAGCTGTTTCATTAAAAAAGACTTTCCTGAACGAAAATGGTGTCGTTTTCCTGCAAAAAATCTGTCAGTTTTGCTTCTATCGTAGTCATTGCACCTAATTGATCTACCCGGTGAATTTCTAAATTACGCTGTGATGCACGGGGATTAAATCCGCCTGCCAGAGCCAATCCCTGCATAACTGTCATTTTAGGCTCCATGCGAAATGCACCAGGGCGATTTACCTCACCATAGATATAAAATTGCTGAGCACGCGGCACATAAATAACATCGCCATTAGCCACCGCCATATTGCGCTTTGTTTCGTCAGATGATTTCATCGACTGGCTTAAGCTATATTCAATACGGTCTGATCCGCGCAAAATCACGATATTGTCGCCGGCATTTGAATTCAACCCGCCTGCAATCGCAATTAAATCAACGAGGCCGGTGGCACCTTCTAATGCATAGCGGCCGGCCCGATTAACCTCACCAATCACCGCTATTCGCTGGCTGCGGTATTGAGAAATCATTACGCTGACATTTGGATTATTAACAAATCCGCCTTTTTTTAAATTACCCGCAATAAGTGCCTCTGCCTCTGTGTACTGCAAGCCTAAAAGCTTGATATCGCCCAATAAAGGAAAAGCAACAGACCCCTTATCATTAAGCTGTAATTCAGTACTTAAATCGGGGTGATCATAGATACTTATTTTTACAATATCACCCGGCCCCAGGCGGTACTCTGCATTAGGCGCGGCCATTGCAAAAAAACTGATGAATAACCCCCAGACAAAGACAATTACTCGGGTAACTTTCATTATTTAAGTCCTTTCAATCCCGCTTTCATGCCATCATCAGTTGCTGCTGCAGGGCTGCTTGCGCCGGGTGCCTGCTCTGCAAATTTTTGTGTATATTCAATTTTTGCAGCGTCGCGCAATGCTTTAATTTTAATTTTAGCGTCGGTTTGCACTTTATCATTTTGCAAATAGCGCTGAATCAAAGGTGATGCGTTCTCTTTAGGCACTGGTGCTAAAACGCTTTCTTTTAATAAAAGTAAAACAACTTTATCGCCTTCCGGCATCGTGATGATATCGCCTGTTTTCATCGCTGAAAATTTTGGCAATAAAGTAAGGGGCAATTGCTCTGCGGTCCGTTTTACTTCGTTTTCACTGAATTTAATCTGTGCAGAGGCAAAAATACTTTTAACCTGCTGTGCATTACCCGCCTTATCCAGCTGCTTGGTTAAATCTTCGTTATATGATTTTTTATCTACGCTGAATACTACAAATTCGTAGTTTTTGCGTTCTGCAAAAAGGGCAGGATTATCATTATAAAATTTATCAATATCAGCCGGTTTTAAAGCCTCTGGCTTACCCAATACACGCTCTGCTGCGGCCTGAGCAAGAATCTGGCGTTTTGCTGATTCTATAGATTGCAAAACATTAGGTTCTCTATCTAATTTAAGCTCTGCGGCTTTTTGCACCAGTAATTCCTGATCAATCAGCTGATCAAGCATCTGTTGTTTCATTGCCGGTGTTGCTGCCTGTACACGCCCCAGCAAAGTATTGAGTTGATGCACTGTAATTTCAGTTTTATTAACAGTTGCTAGGACCTGGCTTGGAGATTTTTTTTCTTCTTTATCACCACATCCTGCCAATAATGCTACAGCTGCAATCGTTAAAACCAGTGGTTTCATTTTTGTTTTAAACACGGTGAATCCCCTAAGAATTATTTTGAGTTGAGTTTTAATATGCGTTTCTGTCACGAAAAATAACAGCAACCGTTAATATAATAATTTTTAAATCCAGCCAGACAGACCAATTACGCAGATAGTCTAAATCATATTTAATTCTATTTTGCATTTTTTCTAGGGTATCTGTCTCCCCCCTAAAACCATTAACCTGTGCCCAGCCAGTAATGCCCGGCTTTACTTTATGGCGGATCATATAGCCTTTAATCAGTTTTCTGTATTGCTCATTATGAGCATTTGCATGCGGCCGCGGGCCAACGATACTCATTTTTCCCTGCAATACATTAATAAACTGCGGCAGCTCGTCTAATGATGATTTACGTAAAAAACTACCAATCGGCGTTAAGCGCTGATCATTTTTAGTGGCCTGTACTACCTGATCGCCATCTTCCATTACTGTCATGGATCGGAATTTATACACAAGCACGCTATCGCCATTCTCACCATAACGGCGCTGCTTAAAAAACACAGGACCGGCTGAGGTTAGTTTCACAGCTAAAGCAATCATAAACAGAATGGGCCAGATCATGGACAAAATGAACAACGATAATAAAATATCGCTGATTCTTTTTATTACCCCATTCAGGCCCATAAATGGACTCTCACAAATCGCAACAATAGGCATTCCAGCCACATTATCAAACCGGGCATTAATTAAATCGAAGACAAACAAATCCGGAATAAAATAGATAGAAGCAGTACTATCTTTTAATTCATCAATTAATTCAAGCACTCGGGGCTGGGAGCTCATTGGCAAAGAAATAAATATTTTTTTTATACCATGCTCTTTAATATATTTTGGCAGCATATCAAGGCAGCCTTTTAAGTGCTGAGCAGCACTTTTTGGCAAGCGGCTGGTTGCCCTATCATCAAAATAACCCATGAAATCCATTTTTAAAAATGGCTCATCATAAATATTTTTGACCAGAATTTGGCTAGGCTGATTAATTCCAACTACGACTACTTTGCTACGTTCTGCATTTTCGCCCGCATCTACCCTCAATACATAAACCCGTATCGCCACATGAACCAGTATTAATACTAAGGGTGAAACAATAAACCAAGTAATAATAAATGGCGGATAATAATAATCTATAAACCCTGAAATTCTGCCAATCAGAACCAGTGCAACAACTACAGCCAGCCACTCGGTAATAAACCGCCCCAAGCCGAGCCATGATCTTGAATACCCCGGCATAAATAAAAACATACCATCCAGTAATAAGGCTGTGAGCAAAAAAGACAGTGTTGCAAGAACAAATTCATAACCATCCATCGCCACATTAAAAGGGACAGACAGTAAGTATAGTGATGCTACGACGATAATAGGGTCAATAAAAAGCTTAAAAAAGCTAATAAAGGGCGCAGCATTAGAAAATTCCCGAAAACGATCCGCGAGCAAACTGGGCGCAGAAACAAGACTTGCTTCTAAAGTATTTTTATCCATATATTGATCGATATTTTTTACTGAATCATTCAAAATATTCAAAGCCTCTGGAGGCAAATAGTTTCAAATACATGCAAGTTTTAAAGCATAAATAATACTGAATTTTACAAAAATAAATTGTATTTTTCAGTGAAGCTCTACTTATGTTTTATCGCTGATCAATAATCAAACCTCACATTCAGGCCCAACTGATAGTCTTTATAATTACTATTGATCACTTCACTATTTCTTTGCTCTGCCTGAGCATAGCCTGAAATGGTTAAAGGTTGCAGCGCTTTATAATTTAATCCAAGACGTAAGCTATTAGTATTTTCACTGGCCTGTACATTGCCGCTGGCCACTTCAAAGCTACGCTCACGCCGGTTGGCTTCGATATTCCAGTCCACCTTTTCTGTCATCAGCCATTTTGCAGTGACATTAATATGCTGATCTAAATTACGCCCCGCTCCGCTGGTGAATTCTGAAAAACTTTGCCCATAGCCCAGTTTTAAAGTTGTTTTATTTGTAGCTTGCCATGTCAACCCAAGATCCCATTGCGGCGTATTCTGACTTTGATCATTAAATGCAGAGACCCAGCGGCTCAGCCCCACTGAGGTGCTGAGCATCAGCTTATAACTAGGGGAGTAGCCCAGATCAATTGAGCTGGTTTGCTCGGTAAAGCCAGCCCTGAAAGGTAAATCAATATCATAGGAGTATTTTCGCCAGCCATGCCGGATCGAAATATAATTGCCCTTTGCTGTCTGATAACGCAGACCTAAACTTGCCGTATTATTCTTGGCATCTATATATTTTTTTAAATCATGCTCTTCGGTACTGATCCCTGCGGATGCAATAATTGCAATTGTGCTTTTTAATTGCAATACGCCCTGCCATGCAATACTGTTCTGGCGCTGCATATCCAGCGCACTATTGCCTTCGCCCCCTAAAAGATTATCTTCAAAAGACGACATTTTATTTGCTGTCGTTGCGCTGAGCTGGCCACTGAAACGGCTGCCTATAAACCAATCCCATGCCAAGCCCGCATTCCATTCCTGATGATTGAGCTCGCTGAAATGATGATAATTAATCTGGCTCACATCTGCATTCAGATGCAATAGCTGACGCGACAGCTTCAAATCCAAACGCCCGCTTACTTTTGTTTCTAAATTTAGATCTGCTTTATGCCCATTTCTTCTGGTTTGTGTGTTTTCTGAATTTTCATCCAGCTTAAATAAATTGCTATCAAACTGAGAAGCTAAATTGGCATTTAATTTTAATGTGTCTTCTGGCCCATAAGCAGCTTGTGCATAATCCAAAGAACACAAACCCAGCAGGCAAACGCGAAACCACATCACAAAATCCTTACTTATTGAGCTTTTATGGCCAAGAAGATACCTGATTTGTATTTCAAACTTCCTACTGGAAGCTTATATGACATATTTTCTACATGTCATGACGAGGAGTTTACCTTTATTTTGAACTTACTGCATTTTTGCTTAATATTACAAAATGCTTATATATAAATCCTTACTGCGCTTGTTTTTGTTATGCAGGTCCGCAGGATGCTGCATAAATGATTCAAGGAGGTAATCTAAAAAGGCTACAGCCACGTCCGACGCATGCATAAGACGCCATTCAGTTGTGCCGCAACATGGCTGCACAATCAACCTGCCCAAGGCATCTGCTTCGATCTGTAATCAGCTGAGTTGTACAGGGCTGTGCCACATAGGCATGCTGCAGCGCACTGCTATAGGTAAAGGATACGATTAGATCGTAACAGGCAAGAAATTAGCCTGCCCACAGGGGGATTAGCACACATCCCTTCACTGATCAGCAAATGCTGGTATGGCGGCCGGAGGAAGCCTGACAGAGCACGAGGGGGCGGATACCAGCTCAAACTTATTCAGCCTTCCTGGTCTTGTTTGGGTGCCTGCTCAGAAAGGGACATTTGCGTGATATCAAAGCAGGCAATTTGCGCAAAACAGCACGTCTGGCTGCGGCAAGGAGATTTACTAGGACTCTAATGCGGGTTTCGTGGATTGTTACTGTACTGAAATGCACTTTTTCTAATCCACAAAATCAAACGGCCTACGCACAGATGCGTAAGCCGTTGATTTTTTTTGGTGGGCCTGCTCGGACTTGAACCGAGGACCAAAGGATTATGAGTCCTCTGCTCTAACCAACTGAGCTACAGGCCCATAAGAGGCGCTATATTAACCTTCACTGGCCTGACTTTCAACAAAACTTTTCAGTCTTTCTGAACGAGTCGGGTGGCGAAGCTTACGTAATGCCTTGGCTTCGATCTGACGAATACGCTCACGCGTCACATCAAACTGCTTACCCACTTCTTCCAACGTGTGATCGGTATTCATATCAATACCAAAGCGCATACGCAGCACCTTGGCTTCACGTGGTGTCAGGGTATCCAGCACTTCCTTAGTCGCTTCACGCAAGCCTGCGTAGATAGCGGCTTCAGCAGGAGCCAGATTGTTTGAGTCTTCGATGAAATCGCCCAAATGGGAATCGTCGTCGTCACCAATCGGCGTTTCCATCGAGATCGGTTCTTTTGCGATCTTGAGGATTTTGCGGATCTTGTCTTCCGGCATTTCCATTTTATCTGCGAGCTCGTCAGGAGTCGGCTCAATACCGGTTTCCTGCAAGATTTGCCGTTGAATACGGTTCATCTTGTTGATTGTTTCGATCATGTGTACCGGAATACGAATAGTACGGGCCTGATCGGCAATCGAACGAGTAATCGCTTGGCGAATCCACCATGTTGCGTAAGTCGAGAACTTGTAACCACGGCGATATTCAAACTTATCTACCGCTTTCATCAGGCCGATATTGCCTTCCTGAATCAGGTCAAGGAACTGCAAACCACGGTTGGTATATTTCTTAGCAATCGAAATAACCAGACGCAAGTTAGCTTCAATCATTTCGCGCTTAGCGCGGCGGGCCTTGGCTTCACCCGTCGACATCTGACGGTTGATTTCCTTGAGGTCCTTAATCTGAATCATTGCGTTAACTTGCAACTGAGCCAGAGTTTGTTGCTTTTCCATAATGGCGTGCTGGTAGCGCGCAAGAATGGCGGAATATTTATGACCGTAGTTGATCTCATCCACTACCCACGCCGTATCTGTTTCACGACCTGGGAAGGTTTTGATAAAGTGATCGCGCGGCATTTTTACCCGGACAGTACAGATGTCCATGATTTCACGCTCGCAGCTGCGGATTTCATCCACCATGCCACGAAGCTGATCGCATAGCGATTCAACTTGGCGAGCCGAGAAGCGGGTAATCAGGAAAATGCCAGCAATGGCTTGCTGATGTTCCAGGTAGCTTTTGCCATGTGCGCCTTCTTTAGCCAGCGCCTTGATCATTTTGTCAAAGTGCTCACGCACGATGTCGAAATGTTCACGCACCTGAACTTTTAACAGCTCAAGGTTGGCTTTAGCGGCGGCACTGCCGTCATCTTCTTCGCCGTCTTCCTCGTCTACCGCATCGTCTGCATCCTCTGCTTCCGCTTCAATCACTTCGATTGGCGGAGGGGTGTTTTCGTCTGCGTTAGGATCGATAAAGCCATCAATCACATCATCAATGCGAATCTCATCAGCAAGGCCTTTTTCTACCAAGCCCAGAATATAGGCGACGGTAGTCGGGCAGGCTGAGATCGCCTGGATCATGTGTTTAAGACCGTCCTCAATCCGTTTAGCGATTTCAATTTCGCCTTCACGGGTTAAGAGCTCTACCGTGCCCATTTCACGCATATACATGCGCACAGGATCGGTAGTACGACCAAACTCTGCATCAACGGAAGACAGCGCCGCTTCAGCTTCTTCAGCAGCATCTTCATCTGGCACAGACGGCGCTGCATCGGACATAAGCAGATCTTCTGCGTCCGGCGCTTCGTCGTACACCTGGATGCCCATATTGCTGATCATGCTGATGATGCCTTCGATTTGCTCGGCATCCAGCATGTCATCTGGCAGGTGGTCGTTGATCTCGGCGTAGGTTAGATAGCCGCGCTCTTTACCGAGCACGATCAGCGTTTTAAACTTCGCTTTACGTTGTTCGGGGTCGGCCTTCTGCTCAGCAGATGGCCGATTGACCTCACGGAAATCAGTCCGCGCTTGGTCGTCGTTGTCGATTTCTTGATCTGCCGCCATGACTCTCGAGTTCAGGTATGTTCGGGAAAACCGTAGATTGTATCACAAATTTGTGACAATTCTTCGGCATAAGTAAATCCACCGCATCTCACCAGCCAACAATAATGCCGATTCTGCTGTGACAGTAAGCCACCATAGTCCTCGTTTACCCTGTAAACGCAGGTTATTTAAGACAGCAATCGCTACAATTTGTTGCCAATAATGATCACCGGCGGGATACGAGTGCTGCAAATTCCAGTTTTTCTGCCTCCGTTAGTCCACCATTTGCTTGCTTATAGGTCAGAGCATAAAACCGCTCTTGCATCATAGGGCGAATCACACTGACTTCCACTGCTTTTAAAGTAGCAGCCAGTTGCTCATCCAGCTCAGCCTCTGAGGCTTTATCAAAATACTCTCCGCCAGAAATAAGCAAACGATGTAATACATCGTAGTCAAACATGCCCTGCCATGATTCAACGACTTGCAAACTGGATAAATCCGGATATTTGCAAATCTTTTGAAGCAATTCTTGCGCCAGCCCCATTGCATCGGTCTCTGGCCACGATAACCATACCGGCTCAGTGCGGCGCACCAAACCCGGGTGCGCTAAGACCAGTTGAATCAATTTATGCACAGGCCCAGTCGGTGCGGCTCTGGGTGCAGGTCTTGGCATCAGATGCGCGGGCATCCGTTCGTCGCCGCGCCCCTTCCATTTACCTTTTGGCTGCCAGTTTGGCTTCCATGCCGGGCGGCTATCTTGCCGGGCATACTGCTTGCTTTGCTGCTGTCCTGGTTGCCACTCATTCGACCATACCTGGTTTTCTTGCCAAGGCTCGGGGACAATATCCGCCTGAAAACTTTCACCCGGCACATATTCGGGCACAGATCTTACAGGGCTGCCATCCAAAACGGTGCTTAATTCGCTCATTTCCAAGCGGGACAGCTCTGCAAGACGCTTTCTGATCATCATGCCAAAAGCAGGCGCCTTCACTTGGCTAAGCATAGGGGCGGCTAAGGAAATCAATTTAGCCCTGCCCTCTTCGCTCTCCAACTCAACTTGAGCTGACAATTCTTTCAATAAAAATTGCGCGAGGGGTACGGAATCTTGCAATAGCGCAGTCTCAAACTGTGCTTGGCCAAAGGCCTGCACATATGAGTCAGGATCGTGCTCGGCAGGCAAAAATAAAAATGCTAATTTTTTACCATCAACCAGCTGCTCCAAACTATTTTCTAATGCGCGCCATGCGGCTTTTTTACCCGCTTTATCACCATCAAAACAAAAATAAACTTCGTCAGCCAGCTTCAGTAATTTACGGATATGCTCTGGTGTGCAGGCGGTTCCCAACGAGGCAACGGCGTATTCCACACCATGCTGATTCAGCATCACCACATCCATATAGCCCTCAACCACCAGCACACGGCCGCGATCACGTATCGCGGCTCTGGCTTGTGGTAAGCCATATAGCTCTTTACCCTTCTCAAATACGGGCGTTTCTGGTGAATTCAAGTACTTGGGCGCACCATTGCCCATAATCCGTCCGCCAAAACCAATCACCTGGCTGCGCTGATTCAAAATAGGGAATAACACCCGTGAGCGAAACCGATCGTAGCGCCTGAGGGTATTTTCATCTTCTGCCACTAGGCCCGCGTCTTTAATCACCGGGTTTTGGTCATAATCAGCGAACACCGCCTTTAACGATTGCCCTGCGCTGGGCGCAAAGCCCAGACCAAAACGAGCGGCCGTTCTACCTTCAACACCCCGACTTTTCAAGTATTCGATGGCCGCAGGCGCTGTTTTAAGCTGCGCCCGATAATAATTCATGGCCGTTTTCAGAACGTCATAAATACCGGGTGCTGCCTTGGCTTTTTCGCTCATTGGCGCGTCGCTGACGGGCACCTGCATGCCCACCGATTCGGCCAGCATCCGCACGGCATCGGGAAAACTCATTCCCTGATGCTCCATCACAAAACCCACCGCCGAGCCATGCGCGCCACAGCCAAAACAGTGATAAAACTGCTTGGTCTGGCTTACCGTAAACGAAGGTGATTTTTCTTTATGAAACGGACAACAAGCACTATAATTCTGACCCGCTTTTTTAAGCGGCAGATAGCGCTCAACAACGTCGACAATATCGACACGATTAAGGAGATCTTGAATAAAATCGTCAGGTATTTTTGCCATCTTGTGCTGTTTTCTGCCTTAAAAGATGGTCTGAATAAATAGATTCAGGCAGGTGTAAAAAATTACACCCGCCCGTTAACGCAATGGATTAAGCCGCCATTCCTGCTTTCACCAATTTGGAAACTTCACTCATATCGGCACGACCAGACAAAGCAGCTTTTAACTCAGCCATAATTTTACCCATTGCCGCAGGCGTTTTGCCATGCGCAGCAATTGCAGCGTTTACAGCTGCGGCCACCTCTTCAGGGGAGCACTGCTGAGGCATATATGCCGCCAGTACAGCGACTTCCAGCTTTTCTTTATCCGCCAGATCCTGGCGATTAGCTGCTTCAAACTGCTGAATACTGTCTTTGCGCTGTTTGAGCATTTTTTCAATCACAGCAGTGACCGCAGCATCATCCAGCTCAATTCGCTCATCCACTTCGCGCTGTTTAATTGCAGCCAGCAAAAGACGAATCGTACCAAGGCGATCGGCCTCTTTCGCCTTCATTGCGGTTTTCATATCGTTCTGGATTTGCAGTCTGAGAGTCATGGTCATTCCCTGTGATTGAAGCAGATCACCGCACGATAATACTCTGGGCGCACCATCCAAAATAATCTCAGCCGCAGATTAAAAACGGCTTAGCTACTTTCAGAAGCTCGCTTAATAAGCATTAACACTGCAACGATCAATTGAGTAGAAATGCTAAAAGGCCGCTCTAGGCGACCTTCCGGCATGCGCTGCTACAAAAACTCTTAGTAGAGTTTTGGTGGCAGTGTTTGGCTACGCAGACGCTTGTGCTGACGCTTTACAGCAGCAGCTTGTTTGCGTTTACGTTCAGCCGTTGGCTTTTCGTAGAATTCGCGTGAGCGAAGGTCTGTCAGCAGGCCAGTTTTTTCAACAGCACGCTTGAAGCGACGCATCGCAACTTCAAACGGTTCATTTTCTTTTACGCGTACGTTAGGCATCGAGCAATCCTGTTTTACGATGATCTGAAAGACCGAATCGTTTACATCAATCAAGGCGTAGCATTATCCATAAACTATTGTCACCTGTCAAAGGGTGATCGAGTATCAGTGCTTTATAGATCTGCAACAGCCCGCTAATATAGCGCATTACCTCCCTTTTTTATAGAGTATCGGCATGCTGGTATTAGGCATTGAATCTTCTTGTGACGAAACCGGCATTGCGCTATACGACACGGATGCGGGTTTGCTTGCGCATCAAATCCACTCGCAAATTGCCATGCACACCGAATATGGTGGCGTTGTACCCGAGCTGGCCTCACGAGATCATATCCGTCGGGCGCTCCCTCTTACCTCAGCTTGCCTAGCAGAATCAGGCAAAACACTGGCAGATATTGATGCAGTAGCCTACACAGCGGGCCCTGGGCTTGCCGGTGCGCTACTGGTAGGTGCTTCTGTTGCCAATGCCCTCGCCTTTTCATTGGGCAAGCCAGTGGTCGCCGTACACCACTTGGAAGGACATTTACTTTCTCCGCTCCTAGCCGACCCTGCACCTCAGTTTCCGTTTATCGCCTTGCTGGTGTCCGGTGGGCACACGCAGCTTATGGCTGTGCGCGGCATTGGTCAGTACGAAATTCTGGGGGAAACGGTAGATGATGCTGCGGGCGAGGCATTTGATAAATCTGCCAAATTATTAGGACTAGGCTACCCCGGTGGCCCGGCCCTCTCCAAATTGGCCGAGCTGGGCGACGCCAAGCGCTTTAATCTTCCGCGCCCTATGTTGCATTCTGGCAACTTGGACTTTAGCTTCAGCGGCTTAAAAACGGCCGTACTGCAACTGGCAAACAAGCAGGATGAGCTTGATCCGCAAACACAAGCCGATATTTGCGCCGCATTTCAAGAGGCCGTAGTAGAGGTGCTCAGTAAAAAGTGCCTGGCAGCACTGAAACAAACCGGAATGAACCGCCTCGTGATTGCAGGCGGCGTGGGGGCAAATAAACAACTGCGTGCAGGCCTTGATGCTGCAGCCAAAAAACGCCGCTTTGAAGTCTTTTACCCGCCCCTTGAATTATGTACCGACAATGGCGCAATGATTGCCTTTGCCGGTGCGCAGCGTCTGAAGTTTGCTACACCGGCAGGCAGCTATGCCGTGCAGCCCCGCTGGGATTTATCCAGCTTACCTGCGGTTTAAATTAAAGGCCGGTGTGCAAAAAGGATATTTGCACACCGCTTGTCTTGCTTAAAAAAACACCATCAGGCCACTACAAACTTCTCTTCGATCAAATCGCCCAGCGTCAGCTTGAGCTGATCACCCGAATGAAGCTGCCCCACCCCTTCTGGCGTGCCGGTATAAATTAAATCTCCGGCCTGCAGCGTAAACCGGCTGGAAATCCATGAGATCAGGGTAGCCACATCAAAAGCCATTAATCGCGTATCAGCCTGCTGCTTGCTTTTGCCATTAATTTCTAAAGCGAACTCTAATTCAAACGGATTGCGAATGGCGCTGGCAGGCACAAACTGCGTCAGCACTGCGGCACCGTCAAAACCTTTGGACAGAGTCCATGGCATACCCGCCCGCTTGGCTTCTGTCTGCACATCCCGGGCGGTTAAATCCAGCCCCAGCGCATAACCCGCCACATACTCCAGCGCATTTTCCTTGCTGATATTTTTGCCACCCCGGCCAATGGCCACCACCAGCTCTGCTTCGTGGTGCACATCTTTGGACCATGAAGGCAATTGCAGCGCCTGGCCAGACTGCAAAATGGCGGAGTTAGGTTTAATAAAAACCACAGGCTCGCTGCCGATGCTTGCGCCCATTTCTGCAGCATGAGCAAGGTAATTGCGGGCAACACAGAAGATATTATTTACGCGAAGATCGGTTTGATCGATTCGGATACTGGGCACAGGAAAATCCCTCAGTTTGCGGATGCATTTCCGCTTTTAAATGATTCAAATAAAGTAACAAGCCGACGTATTAAACACGCCCCAGCCAAGAGCCAAGGCTAAAGAGTAATACCAGTGCAATCCACAAAATAGCCGTGCGCCAGATCAAACCAACTGCGCTCGCCAGATAATCGGGAGTTGCAGCCTCGCCCACACCCAGCTCCGGACGAAACTTCACCGTGTGATCCTGATGCAGGGTATCGCCAAGGCGTACACCAATGGCACCCGCGCCACTCGATAGCAAAATGCCATCGATATAATCTGTCCAGCTTTGCGCCTGAGTGCGCCAGCAATACACCGCATCTTCAAAATTGCCCATAATTGCAAAGCTGGCAGCCGTAAGCCGCACAGGCAGATAATCAAGCAACTCTAAAATCAGTACAGAGAAACGCCCGAACGCACCCGAGCTGCGTCCCCACTTTTGCGCGAGCAAACTGGCTGAACGATAGAGCAGCGCACCAGCCGGGCCAGCAAACCAAGCCAGCACCACAAACCAGAATAAAGTACCAAATACATAGCGATAAGAATCTGCAAGGCCTTGCTCAATCGCCATTCTGGAAACTTCATCTGCGCTCATTTCAGACGTATGCTGCCCGCTCCAATCAGCCAGCAATGCACGTGCAGTGTCTAAATCCTCTGCCTGCAAGGCTTTTGAAATCCCCGAAAAAGCATGGCTAAACTGACGAAAGCCCATGGTCAGATACAGGATGGCCACATCCCAAAGCAGAGCAAAGCCCACATTCACACGGCATAACAAGAGGTAAACCACAAACGATACAATCAGGAGTGGCAATACCAATAGCAGCCAAGCCCCCATACCATTGCGAAACTCTCCTGCGTTTAAACCACGCTCCAGTTGATTAGCAAGGCGTACAAAAGCCAGCGTAAACAGATTGCGGTTGGATAATGGCCGGAACTGCTCCAGTGCCAATGCAATAATAAGTGCGAGGATAGTCATTTTTATATTCCCGAAGCCGGTCTTGCCGACAACTTTTGCAGACGGCGAAAGATACCACAGGCAGCCGCCAGCCCCAAAACGTGGATCGAACAGCGCTAATAATTTTAATTATTGCAAACATAACGTAAGCAGTGCGACTTAGCGACAATTTGGAACAGATTAGCGACTTAATTTGCCAGAAAGCTGGCAAAATACCGGCACTATTTAACATCCTGCTTAGCGCTTGAAAAAAGACGGCTTAGTCCCAATATTTAACTGAGCTGTTTCGCGCCTAAAAACATACCCGATCGGAGATCACGATGGAACACAAGCTACCAGAATTGCCTTACGCTCAAGATGCATTAGCACCATTTATGTCTGCTGAAACATTGTCATATCACTATGGCAAGCATCATCAGACTTACATCACTAATTTAAACAATTTAATCAAAGGCACTGATAACGAATCTTTGTCGCTTGAAGAAATCGTTAAAAAAGCCCCTGCTGGCGGCCTGTTTAATAACGCGGCTCAAGTTTGGAACCACACTTTCTTTTGGCTGGGCTTTAAGCCTAATGCAGAAGCTGCAGACCGCGCTCCTGCTGGTGCTCTGGCTGCTGCAATTGATGCAAAATGGGGCTCGTTTGCTAAGTTCCAAGAAGCATTTAATACATCTGCAGCCGGCAACTTTGGCTCTGGCTGGACATGGCTAGTTAAGAAAGCAGATGGCTCACTCGATATCGTAAACACTTCAGCAGCGGCAACACCACTGACAACAGCTGACACTGCGCTGCTGACCTGTGACGTGTGGGAACACGCTTACTACATCGACTACCGCAACAGCCGCCCTAACTACCTGACAGGTTTCTGGAAGCTGGTTGACTGGGATGTGGTTGCTGCACGCTTAGCAGCTTAATTACTGCATTCAGTATGCTTGATACTGGCTTGTGCTCAGGTCTGCATCAAGCAACATACTGATACATCAAAAACGTCTGGCGCTTACATACAACAGTATGCAGGCTCAGACGTTTTTTTATAGCTGCAGGAAAGCACACCGGCTTATGCTCTGGCAATTAATACTCCAGCAACCAAAAGGACAATATTTAAATGATATTAAAAGCGGCCTGCCTCTGCCTTAGTCTGATTTTTAGTGCCTCCAGCCTTGCTGCCAGTGAGGAAGAAAACCGATCAGAGGCTGCCAAAGCCGCAATGCCACATTTACTGGCCCCTTTTGAAACGCAAATCAGCAAACTAAGCGCAAGCTTAGCTAAGGCAAAAAATAGTACGGAAGTGGATGCCTTATTGATCAGTGCCGGGCAGACGCTATGGAATGATGCCCGCCAGCAAGCACGGCAAACCACTGATGACCGGCCACTCTACTGGGCACGCCTTGCTATTACTCAACAAATCCGCGATGGCAAATTAGGCTTTGATGCAGATGCCACCCAAAGAAACAGCTGGCTGGCCCTGTTTGAGCAAAACAGCCGTGGCATTCAGGATATCCGCTACACCCAAGGGGTAAAACGCATCCTGCTTACGGGCTTTGATCCTTTTTTGCTGGACAGAAACATTAATCAAAGCAACCCTTCCGGCCTAGCGGCCCTGCTGCTGGATGGCAAATTTATTGAAGTAAATGGCCAGCGGGCGCAAATCGAAACGGCCATTGCCCCGGTGCGCTTTGCCGATTTTGATGCGGGCTTTGTGGAAGACCTGCTTACGCCCTATCTTAAAGACCCTGTCGATTTAATCGTAACCATCAGCATGGGGCGTAAAGATTTTGATTTAGAGCGCTACCCGGGCAAACGCCGCTCGGCTGATTTTCCGGATAATTTAAATATTAAAACGGGTGGAACACTGACAAATCCTGTACTGCCTCTACTCAAAGGCAAGACTTTGCCGGGTGCAGAATTTGTAGAGTTCAGCCTGCCTATTAAAAATATGCTCACCGTACAAGCCCCGTTTATCGTGCACGATAACTGCACCATCAGCACTCTGCGGCAAAAAGGGTTTTGCCCAAAAAATCTGGCCGAATTGGCCAAAGAAGTATCGGTAGAAGGCTCTGGCGGTGGTTATTTATCCAATGAGATTTCCTACCGCAGCCTGCGCCTGCGCGATCAGCTGGGGGTAAAAGCCCCTGTTGGCCATATCCATACGCCTGCAATTAAGCAATACGATGCGGATAAAGAAGCGGCAATTGTTCAGCAGATTGAAGAGATGTTGAAGGCGGCGTTAGCGAAATAGAGGCATAAATCTTAGGGTGCAAAACGCCAGAGGCGTGACGCACCGTGACACAGCGGTGCGCAAGAAAACACCTTGCGCACCCTAAGAAACGCTTTAAGCCACTACCGTCTTGCTCTTACGCCCTGTGCGGCTAAAGCTTGCGGCTTTGATGACGCCTTCTGCTGTAAATGGCCCGGTGTAAAGTGCCGATTGCGCATTGGGCTCGCTGCCATCCAAGGTGTAACGCAGAGCCAAGCCCGGCGCGGATACATTCAGGGCAACCTTGCCATCCACACGCTGCACACCCGGCAAGGGAATCCGGTAGCCATAACCACCGACAAAACCATCCAAACGAGGCATATCGCGCTGGCCCAGGCGGTTTGCAAATTGATTCCAATCTGCATCCATTTTTGCTGCCCTTTCGGATTTATCGCTGATCTTAGTCCAGCCCGGGTCCGCTGCCCAAGCACGCTCTGCCAACGCAATTACCCGTGGCATCGCCAAGTATTCAACCCGTCCCTGGCTGCGTGCATTTTCGCCCCAAAGCTGGCCCTGTATACCCAGCACATTTTTAGTGCCCTCAGGCGTTAGGCGCTGCATTTTAGCAAGGCTTTCTGCATCCAGCGGCTGGCCAAATAAATTGACCGTGGCGGTGGTGTAAATATCCAGCGGGCAAAATTCATAAGCGCCGCGCGTTTCAATAAAACCACCCCAGTAATAGCCCGGCTCTTGCGGATCTTTGGCGTAGGACAAATCGAAATACAGATTAGTCACATTCGACAGCACCACCTGATAGCCCGCATTAGCCAGCTGATAGGCAAAATCTTCCTGACCCCAGCCCCAGACATTATTCCAAACATAGGGCTGGAATTTAGCGTCTACAAACTCTGGGTTTGGGCCATGCTTGCCATCTTGCTTAGACAAGGCGATTTCTTCCCAGCCGCCGAAGACCAGATTGTGCTTTTGCAGCAGGGTGCGATAACGCGCAAGGAAATAATTTTGTAAACCCTGAATCGAAGTAATACCCTGCTCTTGCATAAAGGCCTGACAAATGGGCGAACCTTCCCACGCACCATGCGGCACTTCATCACCGCCGGTATGCATCGTAGTCAATGGTGCGCCTGCCTCGGCAAACATCGCCTTCATATCCACCAAAACTGTTTCAATAAAGCGATAGCAAGACTCCTGGCCAATACACATCACATTGTCGTGCCACAGCTGCACCGATTCATACTTGGACTGGTCATTAAAATCGCTCAGCAGATATTCCTCTGCTCCAGCCAGATTACCAGCTACTTTTAAACGCTCATAGCGTAATTCCATTGCCTTGATCGCTGCGCGGGCATGGCCAGGCACGTCGATTTCAGGAATTACCTCAATATGGCGGGCCGTAGCAAATTGCAAGATTTCAATAAAATCTGCGCGGCTATAAAAACCCGTTCCGGCCGAGCCCTGCACCACCGCGCCCGAACCAAAACTTGGCAAGAGGCTGTGTTTTTCATTTTCACTAAAACCACGTAAAGCACCGATCTCAGTTAGCTCAGGCAAAGATGGAATCTCTAAACGCCAGCCTTCGTCGTCGGTTAAATGGAAGTGAAATTTATTGAGCTTGTATAAAGCCATGCAATCCAAAAGCCGTAAGACCGTTTCCTTGCTAGAAAAATTACGACCTACATCCAGATGCATACCGCGATAAGCAAAACGCGGCGCATCAATCACATAGCCGAAAGGCACGGCCAGGCTAGCCTGCGGATTAAGATAGCTGTCTACTGGTAAAAGCTGACGCAGCGATTGAATCCCATTCATCACCCCTGCCGCACTTGCACCCGTAATCACAACGCCAGCGGCACTAATTTCTAGGCTGTAAGCCTCCATTGGTGCGCAGCTACCGGCCACATCCACCTTGCCCAGCTGCAAAGTGATGCCAGCACCACGGCTGGCTCTCTGTAATTCCACTCCCGATACATCGTGCAAAGCAGCACGCAAAAAGGCCGCCTCTTTAGCCAGCGCCTCGCCATGCACAATCAAAGTTGCCGCCGTAATCAGGTACTGGCCCACATCCCAACGCGCCTCTATCGGTGTTGGCGTAATTTTGCCAACGGCATCGCTAGGTAATAGCGTGAGCGCCTGGTTCTCAGTAAAACGTAATGCAGGCGTCATCAAAGGCACGGCATCGTTTAAATTACGATTACATTGCTCCGGACGGCTGAAAGGCACGATCTGTGGATCACCAATGGCATCGGCCACCGCATTGCCATAAACGATATAAAAGCCCAGCGGCGCATCGGTTTCGTTAATAACCCAGAAGATCCCCTGATAGCGCACCACCATTGAAGCGCCCGCAGGCAGGCCCGCAAAATCAGCAGCAGGAACAAAGCGTGAAACGTCGCCGTTTACATGCTCCATCTCCACGCCGCCTTGCACCGTCTCAGGCTTAATCTTGCGGCAGGTATTGAAATAAATGGCCCAATCCTGCCCGCTTAAAGCGACATCCGACAGATTAGTAATCGTCAGCTCGGCTAAAAAGTGATCGCCCTCGTAATGATTAGTCAGGCATTCCCACTTCAACTGTAATTGTGCACCCGCTGGCTGCGTCATCTTGTCTTCCCTTCTCGTTTTTATATGAAAACACCACGCTCAAAAGAGCAACCCGAGTGTAGAAGCAATCAATCATGTAAACCAGCCGGAGGCTTTGCTTGTATTGCGGAGTTTGATAAAGCCTCATCGCACGGGCCCCCATCAAAGACAAAACAGATGCCGCATCCGCACCGAGAGAAAGGTGATTCATTGCAACAAGTGTCATAAGCGCGCAACAAATCAGATGACTTACTGTTTTAAACGGGAATATTTACAAAGTAATTGTTACGATCGGGCTACACGCTTACTTACAGCGGCAAGAAATCAAAAATCCAAGCTCTACCCGAGGATACACAGAGATGAAATTCCCTTTAAAAGCACTTACCTTAGCGATTGCCAGCATCAGCTATGTATCAATTGCGGCAGCAGAAGACACCCCCAACAAAGTTCAGCGTGTTGAAGTAACAGGCTCAAGCATCAAGCGCGTTCAGAAAGAAGGTGCTGCTGCAGTTGAAACAGTAAACAAAAAAGCGTTGGAAAAAACGGCAGCAACTACAGTTCAAGAAGTCGTGAAGAACGTAGCCAGCCTCGATTTTGATGACTCCTATGAACAAAAATCGAACTACCCCTCTGCATCTGGCAGTGCTTTTATTAGCATGCGTGGCTTAGACAGTGGCGATACCTTAATTCTTCTGGATGGGCGCCGCTTACCAAAGCACGCAATGTCTGGCGGACAGTCTTTCGATATTAATGCCTTGCCAATGTCAGCCATTGAGCGTGTAGACATCTTGAAAGATGGTGGCTCAGCTATTTATGGTGCTGATGCAGTGGCTGGTGTGGTGAACTTTATCACCAAGAAAAATTATCAAGGCGGTGAGATTCGCAGCTCGATTGGCCAATCCAGCCGTGGTGACGGCACCGAGAAAACGGCAGGGATCACAGGCGGTTTTGGTGATTTGGAAGAAGATGGCTTTAATTTCTTTGGTTCATTTGACGTATTAACCCGTGATCCAATTTTAACTAAAGACCGGGATATTTCTAAGACTGCTGACTACAGACGTTTTGGCGGCTCTGATTTGCGCAGCAGCTACTCTCCATATGGCAACGTTCAAATTAATAAGAAATGGACACAAGTAGCTCCTGGCTGCCCTGCTGATCTCATCAAGAGCAACGGCCAGTGCTCTTATGACTTTAACCAAGATGTACTGACATTGAGCACAGGTGCAGACCGTAAAAACCTGATGATGCTTGGGCGGGTCAAACTGAACGAAAAGACTCAAGCCTATGCTCAGTACTTATATGCAGAGAGCAATGATCATTTTGAAGCACATCCTGCTCCAGGTGGGATGCCCTACTACAAAAACGGCCAGATGATCGATAAGAATGGCAATGTAACAACCGACCCGGCTAAGCAGGTCTATTTTAATGGTCGCTTTATGCAACCTGGGCTGCGCGTTTCGGAAAAAGAAAACAAGCTAAGCAATATCGTACTGGGCGTTGATGGTCAAATTTTTGATTTTGACTGGAGCATCGCTGGCGGTTACGGTGTAAGCACCAACAACAATAGAGATAGCGGTGTACACAAAGGCAAATTCTTTGATGCGCTGGCTAATCAACTCATTGATCCTACTTCAAGCAACAACAATCAAGCGGTTATTGATAGCCTGAAGATTATTTCACAGCGCGAAGCAAAGCTTGAACAAGCGTATTTTGATGCCAAAGTGAGTGGTGAAACAGGTCTGACACTGGGTGGCGGCGCGGTTGTGTTTGCGCTTGGCACAAGCTTCACGCATGAAAAACTAACTGATATTCCTGATTATCTGCAGCAAAATGACCAAGTTTATGGCTCGATCAAGCAGGTGGTAACTGAAGGGTCACGTAGTGGTAAAGCCGTGTTCGGTGAGGTGATTGTCCCTGTTCTGAAGTCATTAGAACTGCAAGCTGCGTTACGTTATGACAGCTATCAAGGTGGTAATTCCAAGTTTTCACCGCGCTTTGCTGCACGTTTCCAGCCAATTTCAAACCTGATGGTTCGCGCTTCCTATTCAGAAAGCTTCCGCATGCCAACCCTGCAGGACCTGTATCAAGGCCCATCGCAAGGCGCACATACCTTCTCGGGTTCAGAATGTGACTACCTACCAAATCTGAGTGCTACGGATCTGGCTGATTGCAAGAAAAACGGCATTAATGGTCAACGCACAACCAGCAGCAACCCTGATTTGAAACCAGAAAAAGGCCAATCTATCAATCTGGGCTTGGTTGGTGAAGCAGGTCCATTCAGCGGCTCAGTTGACTGGTGGATGATCAAGAAAGACGATGTTATTTCTGATCAAACTTACCTCGAAGCACTTCAAGCAGGTCAAATTGCACCAAGTGCTGAATATGGCTGGATGATGTCCCAGAAGAAGAAAAACCGTAATAAGCAAGAAAATATAGGTATTGATACCGATATGAAGCTGCGGTTCCCAACTTCACTGGCTACATTCACCTTTAGCAATAACAATAGTTATTACTTGTCGCTCAAAAAATCGAACGATACAGGTTCAATGGAAGACTGGGTTGATACCTATGGCGAACCACAATGGCGTAACACTTTCCGCTTCGATGTAGAGAAGGACGGTTGGAGCGGTGGTGTGGGTGTTCGTACTACAGCCAGCTTCCAAGATGTTAATGCAAGCCCGGATGATAAAGAAAACTACGATCCGGAAGCTAACCGTATTGCCAGCCATACCGAAGTTGATCTGACCTTGGCTTACACCGGAATCAAAAACCTGAGAATCGATGCTGCGGTGAAAAATGTATTTGATCGTATGCCTCCATTCTCGAATGTAGCCTCTGGAACCTATTCGGCGCCTGGCTTTGCACCACTGTATACAGCGCGTGGTAGCTTCTACCAATTAGGTGTGAAGTACTCATTCTAATTTAAAGCTAGATGAGACCATCCCCAGCAGAATCAACCTGACTCTGCTGGGGATTTTTGTTTAATATAAACACATCAACTGATTCATTCTTGTCTCCAGTGAATGTTAGCGCATCACCCACACAGCTACATTCGCTGCCGTTGGGGGCTGAACAAGGCAAATGCAGCGCACATCTCTAGCACCAAGCCGCTGAACTTTTCTGGCCAAAGCATTACGAACAGCCATTCAAGGACAATGACTCAAGACAGGGCTGGATGATTAATAGGAATATTTCCCCCTAACACAGCATTAACTAAAAATTAAGCATATTAAAATATTCAACCAAACTAACAGTAAGCAAAACCAAGAAAATGCCTTTCGCAAGTCAGCATAGCCTGCTAAAAATCCCATATAGTTAAATCGCTTTGCCGATATTCGAGGCGAAATGAGTCGTTTTTGGGTATCATTGCGACTTCCCGAGGCTTTCCAATCAAAGATCAAAGACATGGCTGACGTTCTCCAATTGCGCGGCGGTACCGCGCTTTCATCTTTCCGGGTCGAAAAACTGACCGCCGCTCTGGCTGTGAAAGGTATTTCTGCGCAAATATATGCGGAGTATTGGCACTTTGCCGAAACAAGCGCCGAGCTGACGCAGGACGAAAACACGATCCTGAGCAAGATTCTGCACTATGGCGAACCTGCTCAGCCTGAGCTTGCCATCGGCAGCCTTATGATGGTCTTGCCGCGCTTGGGGACCATTTCGCCATGGTCGTCTAAAGCCACCGATATTGCTCAACACTGTGGCCTTGGCAAAATTGCCCGTATCGAGCGTGGCATTGTGATTTACGCCAGCAAGGAAGGCGGCAGCCCATTGTCTGCAGCAGAACAAAATATTCTGTTGCCATTAATCCACGACAGAATGACTGAAGAAGTCTTCAGCAGCTTAGAAGCGGGCCGTGAATTATTCCGCCACTTCGAGCCAAAGCCTTTTCTAACTGTGGACATCCTCGGTGGCGGTAAAGCCGCACTGGTCAAAGCCAATAGTGAATTTGGCTTGGCACTGAGCGATGATGAAATTGATTACTTGGTAGAAAACTTCAACAAGCTGGGCCGTAATCCAAGCGATGTTGAGCTCACCATGTTTGCGCAGGCCAATTCTGAGCACTGCCGCCACAAGATTTTTAACGCCGATTTTATTATCGACGGGACGCAACAAGATTACAGCCTGTTTGGCATGATCCGCGAAACGCACAAAGCCGCACCGGAAGGCACGGTGGTGGCTTATTCAGACAACTCCTCGGTGATTGAAGGCGCGGAAATCGGCCGCTTTTATCCGCAGGCAGGTAGCGCCGAATACGCATTCAGTACCGAACAAACGCATATTCTGATGAAGGTGGAAACGCATAACCACCCTACTGCGATCTCTCCATTTGCCGGTGCTGCTACTGGCTCGGGTGGTGAGATTCGCGACGAAGGCGCAACCGGCCGTGGCTCAAAACCTAAAGCCGGTTTGGCTGGCTTTACAGTATCCAACTTAAATATTCCTGGTGCAGAGCAGCCTTGGGAAGCGCAGCCTTACGGCAAGCCTGATCGTATTGCCAGCGCGCTGGATATTATGATCGAAGGCCCGATTGGCGCTGCTGCATTTAATAATGAATTTGGTCGCCCTAATATCTGTGGTTATTTCCGTACCTTTGAAGAAGACTTAAACGGCGAGCGCCGTGGCTACCATAAGCCCATTATGATTGCCGGTGGTTTAGGCAATATCAGCGCCCTGCACGTGAAGAAAAACGGCCTGCCAGATGGCTCGCTCCTGATCCAGATCGGCGGCCCTGGCATGCTGATTGGTATGGGCGGCAGCGCGGCCAGCTCGATGGCAACGGGGGATAATGCGGCCAATCTGGATTTCGATTCTGTACAACGCGGCAACCCGGAAATCCAGCGCCGAGCGCAGGAAGTGATTGATCGCTGCTGGCAGCTGGGTGCAAATAATCCAGTCTTGTCGATTCACGATGTAGGCGCGGGTGGTATTTCCAATGCCTTCCCAGAGCTGGTGAACGATGCAGGCCAGGGCGCGGTGTTTAATCTGCGCAAAGTGAATATCGAAGAAAAAGGCATGGCGCCTAAGGAAATCTGGTCGAACGAGAGCCAGGAGCGCTATGTATTGGCGATTGATCCTAAAGATTTGCTGGCTTTTGAAGCAATTTGCGAACGCGAGCGCTGCCCGTTTGCCGTGGTTGGCCGTGTGACTGACGAAAAACAACTGGTGCTGGCTGACGATCATTTCGACAACAAACCTGTCGATATGCCAATGAATGTCTTACTTGGCAAACCACCCAAAATGACGCGCGACGTGAGCCGCATTGCGCCTGAACTGGCGGCTTTTGACGCTTCCGACCTTGAGTTAAAAGAAGCGGCCTACCGTGTACTACGCCTGCCAGCGGTAGCCGATAAATCTTTCCTGATTAATATTGGCGATCGCACCGTGGGCGGCTTTACTGCCCGCGATCAGATGGTTGGCCCTTGGCAAGTGCCAGTGGCCGATGTAGCCGTGACGGCAATGGCTTACGATTCCTACCTTGGCGAAGCCATGGCAATGGGTGAGCGCACCCCGCTGGCGCTGATTTCTGGCCCGGCTTCTGGCCGTATGGCCGTGGGTGAAGCGCTGACCAATATTGCAGCTGCGCCAATTCGTCAGTTGTCTGATGTAAAACTGTCTGCAAACTGGATGGCCCCCGCTGGCCACGCAGGTGAAGACGCTAATCTGTATGACACCGTACAAGCCGTTGGCTTAGAGCTTTGCCGCGAGCTGGGCGTATCGATTCCGGTAGGTAAAGATTCATTATCAATGAAGACCGTCTGGGATGAAGCAGGCGAGGCCAAGCAAGTAGTCGCGCCGCTGTCCTTAGTGATTTCTGCCTTTGCACCGGTGACCGATGTACGCAAAACACTGACGCCTGAGCTGCAGACCAATGTTGATTCTGATCTGATTCTGATTGATCTTGGCGATGGCAAATGCCGCTTGGGTGGCTCTGCCCTAGCGCAAGTTTATAAACAAGTTGGTAATAGCGCGCCTGATATCGTTAATGTGCCTCACCTGAAGTCATTTTTCAGTACGGTGCAACAGCTGAATGCCGAAGGCAAATTGCTGGCCTACCACGACAGATCAGATGGCGGTTTGTTTGCCACGATTGCTGAAATGATGTTCGCCAGCCATGTTGGTATAACGCTTGAAGTAGACGAGCTGTGTATTGAGCGCCGCCGTCGTCAGCGCCAGCAAAACGAATTCACCGCCGAAGACGTGGTTCGCGAAGCCAATGCCCGCGTCATGGGCGTGCTATTTAACGAAGAGCTGGGCGCAGTATTGCAAGTGAAGCGCACTGATACCGCAGCCGTGATTGCCGCCTTTGCCAATGTGGATATCCGCTCCGAGCTGCACGTAATCGGCAGCACCAACCACGACGACAAGCTCAAAATCAAAGCGCGTAATCGCCTAGTGCTGGAAGAATCGCGTGTTGATCTGCATAAAGCATGGTCGGAAACCAGCTGGCGCATTCAGCGCCTGCGGGATAATCCGGCCGGTGCCGATGCCGAATATGCGCGCCTCGCCGATAAGCAAGAGAAAGGCTTATTCGCCAAGTTGAGCTTTGATCAGAATGAAGATATTGCCGCCCCGTATATCGCGACAGGTATTCGCCCTAAGATTGCCGTATTGCGTGAACAAGGTGTAAATGGCCATGTAGAAATGGCAGCCGCGTTTACCCGCGCAGGCTTTACCGCTGTAGACGTACATATGAGCGATGTGATTTCTGGCCGCGTGCAACTGGCGGGCTTCCAGGGCTTAGCCGCTTGCGGTGGCTTTAGCTATGGCGATGTATTGGGTGCGGGTGAAGGCTGGGCCAAATCGATTCTGTTTAATGCCGCAGCCCGCGCACAATTTGAAGCTTTCTTTGGCCGCACAGATACCTTTGGTTTAGGGGTATGTAATGGCTGCCAGATGATGGCGAATCTCTCCGGCATTATCCCTGGCGCTGCGCACTGGCCTAAATTCACCCGTAATCAGAGCGAGCAGTTTGAAGCACGCTTGGTGATGGCTGAGCTGACAAAATCCCCATCGCTGTTCTTCAGCGAAATGGCCGGTAGCCGTATGCCAGTGGTGGTATCTCACGGCGAAGGCTTTGCCAATTTCAGCCAGCAGGGCGATATCAACAAAGCCTTGGTTGCCATGCGTTATGTCGACAGCCACGGAAAAACCACCGAAGCCTATCCAGCAAATCCAAATGGCAGCCCGCAGGGGATTGCCGGTGTTACCACCGCCGATGGCCGCTTCAGCATTATGATGCCGCACCCAGAACGCGTGTTCCGCAGCGTGCAAAACTCATGGCACCCAAGCGACTGGAGCGACGACGGTGCATG
Source organism: Iodobacter fluviatilis (assembly GCF_900451195.1). Classification (NCBI taxonomy): domain Bacteria; kingdom Pseudomonadati; phylum Pseudomonadota; class Betaproteobacteria; order Neisseriales; family Chitinibacteraceae; genus Iodobacter; species Iodobacter fluviatilis. Next base: position 357,401 of record NZ_UGHR01000004.1, on the reverse strand, counting down.
GATGCGTATGTTCCGTAATGCTCGTAAATTTGTTGGCTAATTGCTTCACGGCCCACGTAAAAACCGGCCTGTGAGGGCCGGTTTTTTTATGATACAAAACAGTGCGCAAGAAAAACGACTTGCACACCCTATTAAACATCAACGCCACTTATAGGGTGCAAAACGCCAGAGGCGTTATGCACCGTAACCCAATATCCAAATGACACCCATGCCCAAAATCATCGAACTATCTACCGAGCGCCTGCGATTACGCCAATGGCGGGCGTCGGATGCTGAAACTTTCGCTCAAATGAGCAACGACCCGCGAGTGATGGAATATCTGCTGGGCCCTGTAGATGCAGCAGCCAGCCTAGCGCTACAAGAGCGGATAGCTGATCTCATTGCGGAAAGGGGCTGGGGGTTTTGGGCGCTGGAGCTGAAAGAAACGCAGCAGTTTATTGGCTTTACCGGCCTGAGTATTCCGATCCCCGAGCTGCCGTTTTCACCCTGCGTAGAAATAGGCTGGCGGCTGGCTTTTGATTATTGGGGCAAGGGCTATGCTGGAGAGGCGGCAAGGGCCGCTTTAGATTTTGGCTTTAATGCCCTGCAACTGGATGAGATTGTATCCTTCACCGCCCTGCCTAATCTGCGCTCGCAAGCTGTGATGCAAAAACTAGGTATGCAGCGTGATGCCGACACTTTTTTCCACCCCAAAGTAGCAAAGGGCCATCCTTTGCAAGAACACTGTCTTTATCGCTTGAGTAAGCCCCTCAATGCAAAATAATTGGCTGGCACGTTTACAAATACTCAGCGGCAGCATCTTACTCATCGATGCGCTGGCGCTGTTTAGCCAGGCTAAATTTAATGTAGGCACGATTTTCCCAGCCATCCTAGGCTTGGGCTTATTGAGCTACAGCCTGAAGTACGCCAGCTGGCAGCGCTGGCTGGCAGCTAAGCGCTACCGGCAGCGATTATGGCCTTGGTTTAAATTACTAGCAGCGCTATGGCTGATCTCTTTGTTGGCTTTTTTCTGCACGCTGGCCATACCTGACCGCATCCAAAACCAGCCATCAACGCTGATTGTGCTGGGCTCAGGCCTCGATGGAACCCAGCCCAGCCCCATGCTGCGTGCCCGCCTAGATACCGCCCTGATTTATGCGGCGCAATATCCCAAAACTCAGATTGTGGTTTCAGGTGGCCAAGGTTTCAACGAGGAAATCAGTGAAGCCGATGCCATGCAGCGCTATCTGCTGGCCCACGGTATTGCCCGGCAGCGCATCATGCAAGAAAACCAGAGCACCAGCACAGAAGAAAACCTGCTGTTCAGCTATCGCCTGCTTAAAGCAAAAGCAGCCGAGCCCGTGCTTATTATCACCAATGATTTTCACACTTTACGCGCATTCAAAATTGCAAAAAAACAAGGATTTGCCATTGTAGATTTTGCATCGGCCCCCACCCCGCTGGCCATCCGCTATAACGCATGGCTGCGCGAATACTTTGCCTTTGCCAGCTCATGGCTATTAGGCGAGCTTTAAATTACAAACATACTCATATAAATTGACGAGTGAGTTAATATTTAAAGCTCAACGTCAAGGTACATAGCTTTATTTAGTCTAAAGAAAAACCTAAAAATAGCTTTGTGATCTAAATAAAACTGCTAAAGTTTCCAAAGCACTTTCCATCCCCCCGGAGGCTTTGCATGAAGTTTGATACGCTTGCTTTACACGCTGGTTATGAAATTGATCCCACCACCAAATCCATGGCGGTGCCTATTTACCAAACCACCAGTTATGCTTTTGACGATACACAGCATGGTGCGGATCTGTTTGATTTAAAGGTTAAAGGCAATATCTATACACGGATTATGAACCCGACTTCCGATGTATTAGAGCAACGTATCGCAGCGCTGGAAGGCGGCATTGGCGCGCTGGCACTGGCCTCAGGCTTAGCCGCCATTACTTACGCCATCATGACCATTGCCGAGGCGGGCGACAATATTATCGCCACCACGGCGCTCTATGGCGGCACTTACAATCTACTCGCCCATACCCTGCCGCAATATGGCATTGCCGTTCAATTTGTGGATGCAAATGATCCGCAAGCAGCCGCTGCGCTGATTAATGATCGCACCAAGGCCATCTTCTGCGAATCCATCGGTAACCCGCTGGGTAATGTGGTGGATTTCGCCGCTTTTGCCGCGGTAGCCCATGCCGGTGGCGTGCCTTTAATTGTGGATAACACCGTGCCTACACCTTATCTCACCCGCCCTTTTGAGCATGGTGCAGATATTGTGGTGCATTCGCTCACCAAATATATCGGCGGCCACGGCAATAGCATTGGCGGCATCATTGTGGATAGCGGCAAATTCCCATGGGCAGATCACAAACAACGTTTTAATCGCCTCAATGAGCCAGAAGTCAGCTATCACGGCGTGGTTTACACCGAGGCCCTTGGGCCAGCCGCCTTTATTGGCCGCGCCCGTACCGTGCCGCTGCGCAATATGGGCGCGGCCATTTCGCCCTTTAATAGCTTTTTAATTCTACAAGGGCTGGAAACGCTGGCACTGCGCATGGACAGGCATGTAGAAAACGCCCTCAAAGTAGCGCAATACCTGCAAGGCCATAGCAAGGTACAGTGGGTTAATTACGCAGGTCTGCCCGATCACCCATCGCACACTCTGGTGCAAAAATACTTTGGCGGCAAAGCATCGGGGCTGCTGACATTTGGGGTAAAAGGCGGGGTAGCAGCGGGAGCACGATTCCAAGATGCGCTCAAGCTGATTACCCGTCTGGTTAATATTGGCGACGCCAAATCGCTGGCTTGCCACCCTGCCAGCACAACACACCGCCAGCTGACGCCTGATGAATTAGCCAAAGCAGGAGTGAGTGAAGATATGGTGCGATTATCGATTGGCATTGAGCATATCGACGATATTCTGGATGACCTAGAGCAGGCGCTGGCGGCAGTTTAAGCAGCGCAGTAGCCGGTCTCTGCACACAACAGGTGAAACCCTTGAACAAGGTTGAATAAATCAAAGGGTTTCACCGCTTTTAAAAATCCTGCTTATAAGACAAAGAGATCATTTTTTTTTGCCATGAAAACAGCGGCAATCTATCGTTTTGCTCCTGATACTGATATTCCAGCCGCCATTTACCCAGCCATAGGCTCTGCCACTGATAGGCAAAAGCCGCTTGGCTTTGCACACTTTGCCTTGCCTGGTTGTATTCTAGCAGCGGGCTGTAGCCATCCTGATCATGGGCAACTCTGGCGCGCAGCTGCAGCTCTAAGCTGTGCGGACCAAAGGGATAAATCAGCCTGCTGCTTAGCTCGCCGCTGTATTGATTTCCCCCCGGGCGCTGAGGAGAAAACTCAAACCCCAATTGGGCACGATTATCCAGCCAGAGCCCACGCCACTGGCTGATATGCTGACCACGCCATTCACTATGCAGGCTTTGATAGCGCGGATCGATATCCACAAATTGCGCACGCAAACGCAGTAAAGATTCAATGCGGGCAATCGATGGCAGCCCACGGTATTCAAGCAAAATACTGCTCTGATAAGGCTCGCTCTGCAGCCAGAATTGCTGCACGCCCACCCCCCAGTCACTGCGGGCCTGCGGCTGCCAGAAACCGCCAAACCAGCGCATACTCTGGCCACTTTGCGGCCAGCTTTGCACGGCTCCGGCATGCAAAGCCCACTGACTTCCTCCGGGAGGGGTAGCCATTGCCTGTACTTCAATCCCGGCCAGCCAGCCAGACCTGGGCAAGCTGCTTTGATCCACTTCCAGATTAAAAACCCCATCTGGCAATGTCACCTCCAGCCAACGCTTGGAGCTGCCCTGATCTAAATTACTATCACTGGCAATCCAGCTTTGCACCTGTCCCTGCCACTGTGTTTTTTCAGTGCAGCCTTGTTCCGTTTTTTGCCGGATCAGATCACTGATGGCCTGCGGCAATACCGGCAAAGCACGTAATTGCTGCTGCAAAGCTCCGGCACGGCTAAAGTCTTCCAGCTGGCAATAAGCCAGCATTAAATCGACTTTCGCCCCCTGATGATTGGGGTTGAGCTGCAGCACTTCTTCTAACAGCCAGCTAGCCTCCTGCCACTGCAGCTGTGCAATATCATCAATAGCCTGCTGGTACAGCTCATCACCTGTCTGGGCACAGGCCACAGGCAGAAAAGCCGCTTGCAAAAAGGCAATCAACACAGAGGGAAAGAGTCGCATACCTTGATTGTATATGCTCAGAATCACAAATCTAGAAATTTGCTTGCTTGATTCCAGTTATAACAACAGGATTTTTTGTAAGCAAACGATTGAACATATGAAATAACGAGTTAGCCTGCTGTAGGCCGGATGAAAAAACTAAGGCAAACGATAAACCTGCTGCACACCCCGCCGCCCTTTTAGCGAAACGGTGCCATAGAGCTGCAAAGGTGAATACAGCAGCTGCCGCTCGGTATCCTCCCCTACCAGTATTTTTTCATTATGCAGGCTGGCCAGATTTTGCAAACGGGCGCTGACATTCACAGCGTCGCCAATCGCGGTATAGGTGCTACGAAACGGCGTACCCATATCGCCCACCACCACCAAGCCTGTTTGAATGCCAATATGAACTTTAATTTGCTTATCCAATGCCGCACTTTGATTATATGCATCCACCGCCTGCTGCATTGCCATTGCGGCATTGAGGGCACGGTTAGCATGGTCATCCTGCTCAACAGGTGCACCCCAAAATGCAAACAAGGCATCGCCCATATATTTATCCAATGTACCTTGCTGATCTAATACGGCCTGAGTCAGCAGCATCAGGGCATGGCGGGTGTATTGAGCCAGCTCTTCCGGCGGCAGCCTTTCGGCAATGCCTGTATAGCCTTGCAGATCAGCAAAGAGGCAGGTGATTTCTGCTCGGTGGGGCAACATAATCGCCTGGCTGTTATTGCCAATCAGCTGATCAATAATTGCGGGGGGTACATATTGATGAAAAGCCAGATAAAGCTGCCGCCTACCCAGCTGGGCATACCACCACTCTAGACCCCCTTCTAAAATCAGGAGCACCACGCCCCCCAGCAGTGGCGCCAAAGTGTTTGCCCCCACCTCCTGCCGGGTATTGCCCAGCCACAGTAACCAGGCCATCAATACAAAAAATCCCCATGCAAGGCGTAAAGCATTATTTCGCCTGTGCAGCAAAACAACGCCCAGTAATAACACCGCCCAAACCGCCATGATGGCCGCAAAACCAATCGCCACCATAGGCTTATTCTGCTCCAGCTGATCCAGCGCCTTGGATAACCATTGCGCATGCAGCAACATGCCCGGAGTGCGCCCCCCCAGGATTGTCGCCACATAATCCCCCAGACCCAAAGCGCTTGACCCCACAATCACCAGCCTGTTGTGCAGCAATGCGACATCGGCCTTAGCGGCCAGAATATCGCTGGCGGGTATCGCAATATAAGCCTCTGTACGGCGCAGAAAAGGAATCGCCGCCATCCCATCTTCAGCCACAATCTGCTGGCCAGACAAACCTTCCAGCCATTCAATTTTGCCTTTGCTGGCCTGCAACGGCCCCTGTTGCCCCAGCCAGCAACGCAATAAAACCGGGGCAAATGCCGGATAAAGCTTTGCCTGATACTTCACCAGCATGCTCTGATGCCGCACCACACCATCCGGATCGGCAGTAATCGCAATATGCCCTACACAGGGCGCTTGTGCGGCAAGCTTAGGATGATTCGCCAAAAAACCAAAAGCTTGAGTGGCAGGAATATCAGCCCAGGATATCGCCGCACTCAGCTGCCCGACCTGCATGCTCTGGCTGCGATCAAAACCAAAAGTCTGCGCTAAAGTCAGCTGGCCTGAAGCCGCTAATTGTGCGATCTGCTGATCTCCTGATAAATCACTGCTTTCAGGGAAAATCATATCAAGGCCAATATGCGCCACTTTGTAATGCTGATTTAATTGCTGCAGTAATTGCGCCATTTGCAGCCTAGACCATGGCCAGCGCCCATATTGCGCAAGCGAAGCCTCATCAATATCCACCAGCACAATTCGCTTTTCCGGATCAGCAATTAATCTTTGTTTTATTAACTGGTCGTGCAGGCGATCTAAAAGATCAAAGGGAAAAGGATAAGCATGGCCGCGTGGCATCGCCACCCAAATAACCAGCAAAGTACTGAGCACAAAAAATAAAACCCGGCCCAGCCAGATTAAATGAAGCTTTTGCCAAATTGATTTAAGATTGATCATGCAGCGCCGATAAAACAGTCGTTAAAATACGGACGAGGCAATGTATAAAAGAAGTAAAACAAGAAACCACGTTTAAGTGGCTACAGCCCATTTTTCTTTTAATTAAATGAAAAAAACACAGAAATGCGGATAAGAATATGGGCAGGTTGGCCAAACTAGCCTGCCTGCCATTACAAAAACAGATGGCGGATCAAAATACTGACCCAGTGACCGCTCTAAATACTAATAAATCACAGAACAAATCCAGCCCACATAAAAATATACCAATTTACTTTCTACGCAGCCAATACGTCCCGCCGCTCAATACCTCATTATTGCTTGTGGGCAGATAATAAACATAAGCAGCCTCGGCCGCATCTTTACCAGAAACAATGCCACGCAGTTGCGCCTCACTCACCGCGCCATTAATAAAAAGACCATTAGACTCAATGGCGCCTTTGACATTAAGCGGTATATCTCTGCCTGCAGCACTTAACAATAAATGAGTATTAAAACTTTGCGCTGCAAAATTGATTTGTAATGAAGACTCTTTCGCCGTAGTAGCAGAAATGGCATTACTGAGCGTATTGACAATAATGCCATCATGCTTGGCCATTTGAAAATTAACCGCTCCCAGCTCGGGCCCATAACGGACATCACTTTTATCGCGGGACATTACGTAGTAAATCCCCGCACTCACAACTTCCTGCCCTTCTTTATAAATATCACTGAAATTAGCGGTTGCCGGAAGGCTGGCCAGTGTCTGCCAGCGGCCCCAGTGGATAGTGGGCTCAATCACGGCGGGTGGCAAAGGCTCTGCAGGAATCACAACCACAGGTGGCACAGGTACTTCGGGCAAAGGGGCAGGCGTGGGTGAAGGCAGATTCTCAACCGGCTTTACAACACCAGGTTTAGTGGCTAAAGAGCCATCAATAACACTATTACTATTAGCAACCACTCTGGCATTACTTAAATCAGCCGTATTTATCTGAGTTTGCTCAGCACCAAGCCCGGCTACTTTAGGCGCATCTTTGGCTGCCTCTTTTGATACGTCCTTAGGTAATTCATTCAGTAACTCTTTTTGCAACATAGGTGAAGAGTCTTTCTGCACCGGCACCGTCTGGCCACGAATCACTTCCAGCATATGGGCCGTTGAAGCAAATAACTCACGAGAATTAGCCCCTTGGCAAGGCCCGCCCATTTCTACACTGCAAACTTTAGAAAAAGGCTCAATCACCACCCCGCCTTTTTGCACCGCCACCTGTGTGGCATGGTCATCCGTAAACACCACAAAATCTGTACCGCGTAAGCCAATGGCCGCAACGGGCGTATTTAAGCGATATTTATCTTTATCTTTTTGCACTTCCTGCCCGGTAACAGAGCGCATCAGCCCCGATTTAAGCTGCAGCTTAAACTGCGATCCTTGGCTGCCCGCATGGTATTTCTCGATAAACAAAACACTATTGGGCCGCACAGCAATAAAACCTTTATCAAAGGTGCGCAAATACACGCTGGTTTGCTCTGCAGTATGCAGCTCATCCCCTTCGCGCAAGGCATCGCCCTTAGCAATCACGCTCACTTGGCCATCACGGTGCAGAATCGGTTGTCCAATAATTGCAACAACTGTCCCCATATTTGCTGATTCTTGTGCTAGAACACTAAGCGGTGCCAGCAAAAAAACAGCTAAAACAAAAAAATATTGATCGATTCGCTTCAGCATGATTTTCCCTCCTCAGGCCAATCATCATCGGAAAATGCTTATGACACGTCATCCCATATATTCTTTAGAGTTTTTCTCTGGAATTCCGGAAAGTATTTTAACGTCCATTGCATCCGACTCTCAGCTTAGGACAGCAGTACGCAACCAGCAAGTGATAACCAAAGGCTCTCTGGGTGATGAACTGTTCTTTTTGATCAAAGGCCGGCTGCAAGTTATTGATGTAACCGAAGATGGCAGAGAGCTGTGCATCTACATCATTAACGAAGGCGAATACTTTGGTGAGCTTGCCGTGATAGATGGTGGCTCGCGCTCTACCAGTGTGGTCTCCATTGGCGATGCCGAGCTGATGGTAATGAGCCGGCATACCGCGCTGCAACTGATATATTCCCACCCCATTCTGGCTGAGCGTTTAATGAAAAAGCTGGCCTACCTTGTACGGCTGTCATCGCAAAACCGCGCCATGCTCAGCATTCAAAACCCCTATCAGCGGATTTGCACGGTGCTCACCACTCTGATACGCACATTGCCGGGGAATTTAAAAATTATCGAACTCCCGCCACAGCAATCACTTGCGGGCATGACCAACTGCAGCCGGGAAACCGTTTCTAGGGCAATTGGCCAGCTGCTGAATGCAGGAATTGCCGAAAAAGACAGAAAAACGCTGATTGTGCGTGAACCAGAGCGCTTACAACACATTGTGCAGGGCAAAATCACCACAGAATAATCCAGCAAACTTAGTCAATAAGCTGCAAATGCAGATTATTAATAACCAGCCACAAAAACCTTATAAAACAAATACTAAGAAAAATCAGGGTTTAAAACAAAATAAACAAACGTGCATAAAAACTGCAAGGATGGAAAACAACTCCAGAAATTTTCTTGTAATTATTAAATTCAATTACTAGTATAAAAAAACAAAATATTCTGCCACGCCAGCAAGCGGCCAACACAACAAGACCCAGCCATGAGCCATCATTTGTAAGAAATCATCCCTTCTGCATGCCCATTCAAAAAAATTACAAATAGCAGCTTTAATAAAATAACAACCTTATAAGAGCTATATTTATGAAGATAATCCATCTTGGAAAATTCTACCCTCCAGAGTACGGCGGAATAGAAACAGTCACCTTTGACTTAGTTGAAGGCTTGAACAACCAAGGTGTTAAAACTGACGTATTGTGTAGCAATAAAGGAACAGAAACAAAAGTTGATTTAATTAACTCTAGCTATCAGGTGATCAGAGCAGGTACATTGGCGGTTATTAATTCAACATCCATCTCGCTCAAGCTGATCAGCGAGTTAAATAAATGCATCCATCAATACGATGCAATACATATCCATTTACCCAATCCGATGGCTAACTTGGCTATTTGGCTGATCAGGCCGGATTGTAAGGTTTACCTACATTGGCATAGTGATATTGTTAAACAAAAACATATGCTAAAGCTTTATGCACCATGGCTGCGCTGGCTGATAAAACGTGCAGATGGCATTGTTGCCACATCGCAACAATATGCTGATTCCTCAAAATGGCTTTCCTCCAATATGGAAAAAGTGTCCATTATCCCTATTGGCGTAGCAGACAGAATTAAAAATATATCCGTACCCTTAGTAAATAAAATAAAATCAGAACACAAAAACAAAAAAATAGTTTTATCAATTGGCCGCTCCGCTGCATACAAAGGAATAATCTATTTAATAGAAGCATGCAAATATACCAATGATGATATTGTGGTGTTAATTGGCGGGCCAGGGGTAGAGACATTCAGCGATCTAATTAAAAAACTGGGCTTAGATTATAAAATAAAAATAATAGGCACAATCGCAGACGAACAATTAGCATCCTACTATGCGGCTTGCGATATATTCTGCCTGCCTTCAGTTTATCGCTCCGAAGCCTATGGCATCGTGCAGGTTGAAGCAATGAGCTTTTCTAAGCCTGTTGTTTCCTGCGATATTTCAGGCTCAGGCGTTTCATGGGTTAATGAGCACGAAAAATCAGGCCTACTGGTTCCCCCGTCAGACCCGGTAGCACTTGCAAATGCTATTAATAAATTATGCGGAGACGATGCGCTAAGAAAAAAAATGGCGCTTTATGCTCGGCATCGGTTTGAACAAGAGCTTACCGCTGAAAAAATGGTGAAAAAAACAATCAGTATGTATACAGAAAAAATGCCTGCCTTCGAAAAAAACAAAACGGCTCTATTTGGAGCAGAGCGGATTGATACCCTGTTTAATAATGAACCCGCACTTAGCGCAAGGCATATACAGCAAAAAGAAAGCGCAAATTAAATCATTCTTCATCTGAATCGAACATCATCTATATATAAAGATAAAAATGGACAAGATGAATATCCTGTTTTCCGCACAAGGAATGATCCCCCCACTAACGGGAATAGGCCGCTATGCAACCAGTTTGTCCAGAGCAATGCAACAGTTTGAAACAGATATTGATCTTGATTACTACCAGTTTGGCCGTGTAAGTAAGAAAACCAACAATGAATTTTTGCTTTCAAAAATACGAAATATGGTTAATCGCTTCCCCGCGCTGAAATCTTATCTCAGAAAAAAATATCACGCCAATCGCGGTGCTCACACCATAAAAGCAAAAAACTATATTTATCATGAGCCCAATTATATTCCTACCGTGCTGCAATACCCCTATCTGGTCACGGTGCATGATTTATCTCATATTATTAATCCAGAATGGCATCCCGTTGAAAGAGTCCACTTTTTAAGCGAGCATTTACCGCTCACTTTAGAAAAAGCAGATGCTATTTTTGTTGTTTCAAAATCAGTAAAAAAAGAGCTAATCCACTGGATGCCAGAAGTAAGTCATAAATTACATATTACCTATAACGGCGTAGACCATAGCAAATTTTCTACTGAATCATTTAATAAAAATATTCTAGAGAAATATCATTTACCCAGTAAAGAATATTTTTTATTTTTGGGCACAATCGAGCCAAGAAAGAAAATAGAAGATTTACTTACTGCATATCAAATGCTGGTACAAAATAAAAAAACATCGCTTCCACTCATTATTGTCGGAGGCGTAGGCTGGAAATGCGAGGAAATCTTAGACCGGATAAAGCACAGCAAAAATGTGCGCTGGCTGCAATATGTCCCAGAAAAAGATCTACCTGCTTTATTGGCTGGGGCACGGTGTATGGTTTATCCATCAGCATATGAAGGATTTGGTTTACCCGTATTAGAAGCCATGAGTGTAGGCACACCCGTCATTACAACGGCAGGAGGTGCTATTGGTGAAATTGGCGGCTTAGCCCCTTTCTATTTTAATAATGGCGATATTGAAGGCTTGGCCGAGCATATGACCAACCTTGCCTTATCACCCGAATGCGCCTGTGATCATATTACTGAAGGATTAATCAGATCGAGTTATTTTACATGGGACAGATGTGCATCCAGAACATTAAGCACTTATAGGGATGTATGGGCCAATCACTATTAATCTGCCTGCTGATTGCAAGTACTGTTCTGCTTATTATTGCAGGGTCTTTTTATAATCTGCAGAAATACATTCCCATACAGAATGATAAAGTTATTCACTTTCTAGCCTATTTTACTCTAAGCTCTTTATTAAGCCCCTATATCAGCAGCATAAATATATTTATATTATTATTCATTATGGGAGGAAGCATCGAAGTCATTCAGCCATTAGCAGGCAGAAAATGTTGCGCCTATGATCAATTAGCCAATACCTCAGGGATTATCTCTTCAATCCTGATCATCCATCTTTGGGGAATGTTTTTTGGAAATCATTAGAAGGATTTTTGCAGGGCGCTGGCTTTTGCATGCCATGGTCAGCCGCGAAATTAAATCAAGATACAGTGGATCTGTACTCGGTATATTCTGGCTGTTTTTTGCGCCCGTTTTAATGATTCTCACCTACAGCCTCGTTTTTGCAGACTTAATGAAATCAAGATTACCAGGCGTTAATAGTCATTACGCTTATACTATGTACCTGACCAGCGGCATGCTGGTGTGGCAATACTTTGCAGAAATCGTGGGCAGAGGAAAATTATTTCTTGTAGAAAATGCGGGCTTACTCAGAAAAAACAATATATCAAAAATTATCCCACTTATTTCAGTTGTCACGATTGCGTTAGTCAACAGTCTAGTTTTAGCAGGTTTTTATTTTATATTTTTAATCATTTTAAACTTATTTAGCTTTCAAATACTGGCCGTATATTTATTGCAAATACTGGTTATTACCCTTTTTTCATTCAGTATTGCTGGCTTACTGGCGCTTGCCCATGCCTATGTGAGAGATGTTGGGCAATTTGTAGATGCCTTTATGCAGATTTTATTTTGGGCAACACCCATAGTTTACGCGCCACAGATATTACCCCAGTGGGCGGCTCAATATATTTACCTAAACCCCGTTTATTGGGTATCCCAGCTGGGCCAACAAGTTGTGCTGGATTGGCCGCTTGCCTGGAATTGGTTACTTAATGCCCTGCTGTTATCTATTGCGCTATTTTTAATTTTTTATATTTTTTATGCTAAAAATATTCAAAAAATAATGGATGACCTGTAATCATGGCGCTGATTAAAGTAGAAAATCTATCCAAGTGTTTTCGAATTTACTCCTCCCGCCGTCAAAAACTGGCTGCACTATTTGGTATGGATAGCCATTGCCTGCAGAAATGGGCGTTAAATAACATCTCTTTTTCAATTGAACCCGGTGAATCAGTGGCTATTGTTGGCCGAAATGGCTCAGGAAAAAGCACGTTATTAAAGCTAATCTGCCAGACATTACGCCCGACTGAAGGTGAGATAACAGTTAATGGCCGAATTGGCGCACTTCTAGAGCTTGGTATTGGGTTTCATGAAGAATTAAGCGGCAGAGAAAATGTATATATTTCAGGCCAATTACTTGGTATGAGCCGGCATGAAATAGATGACAGGATTGAAGAAATTATTAATTTCTCTGAGCTAAGAGAATATATCGACGTGCAACTAAAAAAGTATTCCAGCGGAATGCAAATGCGGCTAGCCTTTAGCGTGGCAACGGCCATCAGGCCAGAAATATTAATTGTAGATGAAGCCCTGTCAGTAGGAGACGCCTATTTCCAGCATAAATGTTTTGACAGAATCAAAGCGTTTCAAGCACAGGGCACATCATTACTTTTTGTTTCCCATGATCCGTTGGCCGTTAAAACATTATGCGACAGAGCCATCTTAATTGATCAGGGCATCATGCTGTCGGATGATCATCCCGCCGCAATTCTGGATTACTATAATGCACTGATTGCTAATACCGCTAATAATAAAATAAGCCTCAATGAAGGCGTACGCTCTGGCAGTGGCGAAGCCAAACTAATCGCTGTTGAAGTCTTTCATCACAATGAAGCAGCCCAAGTTGTGCTCTCTGGCAGCCCGGTAAAAATCATTGTCAGCTATAAAGTATTAGAAAAAATAAGCGATCTGACCATTGGTTTTTTAATTAAAGACCGGGTAGGTAATGAGGTATTCGGATCAAATACCTATTTATTACAAAAAACCCCGCCATTTATACAGGGCGGCCAATATCAGGTAGTCTTTGAATTACCAGATTTCAGGCTTGCTGCGGGAAGCTATAATATTAGTGTGGCATTGCACTCCTCTTATCATCATTTATCTGATAACTATGATTGGTGGGATCATGCGGCCACAATTACAGTGATTTCTGAACATGTATTTGCTGGTGTTGTCCGGCTTGATACCCAATACTGTGAGTTAATATGAAAACATTAGACGATATTATTGCCTGTGTTCAATCTTATGCTCTGAATCAGGCAGCAGCACCTATTGTTTATCAAATAGAGCCCGCAGCAGCATCCAGTCAGCTGCTCTGGCTTCCTCAGTCATTCAGAGAGCTTGTTTCTATTCGCAACCCCATTTTATTTATTTTTTTTTCATATCAGACTATTTTAGGCCGTGCTCCGGATCAGGATGGCGAAAGTCATTATTATGAATTACTTTCATCGGGCCGCTTAAGCCTTAGAAAATTTGCTTTGCAAATGTTATCCAGCACCGAATCAATACATTCAAACTCTTCTATTAAAATAAACAAAACAGACCGCTACTTTATTGCATTAGAAAATAAAATATTATCTGTCTGGAGTGGCAGGCGTGGCGCAGGGTTAATTGGCCGCATCCATGATGCGTTTATTAAATTAAGTAATATAAATTCAAAAAAAATACAAAAAAATGCATTTTTTGCAAAACAAAATTATGATTTTGAAATGCGGCAAGAAGTTATTTTATCCACATTAAAAACCCAGCAAATTAACCTGAGCCAGCAGCTGGCAATAAGCAGCGATGATATCAGAGCCCATATCAGCCAGCAGCTTGAGCAGCGATTTGCTCAATATTCAGATTTTATTAATCAGCAGCTTTTCAAAATCAACCATGAACTGGCTGAAAAAATTGATTATATTCATCAGCAGCAGAATAAAAACACCCTTCTCATACAAGAAGCGTTAGACCGAAATACTGAACTTGCCCAAAAATCATTAGCTGATAGCGCTGAAAAAATTGCCATCATGGCCAATACAAACAGCAGCAATAGCCAAGCCATGCTTTATATACAAGAGCAGATGCTGCAACATTTAAAAAACAGTAATGCCGCAGATAAACCCGCCACAGCCCAAATGATTCCCCCTCACGCACTGGCAGCAGACCCCGCCATTGATGCATATTACTTGGCATTTGAATCAAAATTCAGAGGGCCAGAAGAAGAAATTAAAGCAAAGCTGGAAAAATATATTCCCTATGTAGAACCATTTCTTAAAACCAGCCAGGCCCCCCTGTTAGATATTGGTATGGGCAGAGGGGAGTGGATTAATCTCATCAGTCATAAAGGCTTAAAAGCACAGGGTGTTGATCAGAGCGAAGAAATGATACGCCATTGCCGGGAAATGGGCCTGAGCGTGGTCCATGCCGATGCACTGGATTATTTATGCAGCCTTCCAGAGCAATCATTAGGGGCAATCAGTTCATTTCACGTTGTTGAACATCTGCCTTTTGATATTTTATTTAAGCTGATAAAAGAGTCATATCGTACACTACTGCCCGGTGGTCTTTTGATTTTAGAAACACCTAACCCGGAGAATGCATTGGTAGGCAGCCATACCTTCTACCATGACTTCAGCCACAAAAACCCTGTTACCCCAACTAGCCTGCAATTTCTGGCTGAATATCATGGTTTTAAAGATTGTGAGATTTTAAGATTAAACCCTTATCCTGAATCAGCCAAAGTACCTGGCCATGATTTATTAACAGAACGTGTTAACGGACATCTTTGTGGTCCCCAGGATTACGCACTGATTGCAAAACGATAAGAAAATGAAATACAGAGTGAAATCAAATTAAATCAGCTGCAAGGAGTATTCAATGCGTGTAATGCTTGCTGCAAATATCACCCCGTTTTTGCATGGTGGTGCTGATTACCATATCCAGGGCACAGCAAATGCATTAGCTGCAGCAGGCTGCCATGTAGAAATACTCAGGCTGCCTTTCACATTTACACCAGAACAATCCATTCTGGATTTAATGCAATGGTGCAAAAAATTAGATTTAAATCAGCCCAATGGCTATCGGATTGACCGACTGATTAGTCTGCAATTTCCATGTTATGGCATTCAGCATAATAAGCACACCGCCTGGATTATGCATCAGCATAGGGCCGTATATGAATTGTATGAAGAAAACAATAGCGCTTCAGCGCCTTTTAAATATGCAATCGGGCAGTTTGACCAGGAATCGTTAAAACAGTGCCATCAGCTTTTTGCTAATTCCAAACGCGTGGCAGAGCGTCTTTATCAATATAATGATTTAAATGCCAGCGCACTTTACCATCCTCCTCCTGCATATCAGGCTTTTCACCCGGCTGAAAACTTGGGCTATATTTTTTGCCCTAGCCGGATTGAAACGCTAAAGCGTCAGGATTTATTAATCAAAGCACTTGCACTGGCTCCCAAATCATTACCCGTTGTGATTGCAGGTGCTGGCGGGCAATCAGAATCGTTAAAACAATTAATTACTCAGCTGGGTTTAAATGAAAGAGTAAGAATGCTGGGGGCAATCAGTGAAGCACAAAAAATAGCCTATTACGCACACTGTAGCGCTGTTTTCTTTGCACCATTTGATGAAGACTATGGCTATATCACCCACGAGGCCATGCTCTCCGGCAAGCCAGTTATCAGCTGCACAGATTCAGGCGGCCCCTTAGAATTTATTGAGCATGAGCATACAGGCTGGATTATTCCGCCCTCACCAGAGAGCATTGCCACAGTATTAAACTGGATCAGCCAATATCCCAATAAAGCAGAAGCAATGGGCAAGGCAGCAAAAGCAGCATGGCCCAAATTTGGAATCAGCTGGGATAAGGTAGTCAGCCAATTATTGGAGACCTAATTGAAAGTTGCGATTATTGCCCCCAGCGGAGTGCCCTTTATTTGGGGCGGTGCGGAAAACATCTGGAAAGTCCTGTGGCTGACATTAAACCAGCAGGAAAACATTACGGCAGAGCTGATTAAATTGCCCAGCCCAGAGCATGATTTTTGGGCCATTATTCAAAGTTATCAGAACTTTGCTGAGCTGGATCTGAATCATTTTGATTTAATCATCAGTACTAAATACCCGGCATGGATGGTTTCCCACCCCCGACATATTCTATTTATGCAGCATACACTGCGTGGCTTATACGATACTTATCCGGCACATTTAACAAAAAATATTGACCATTTAGCACAAAAATTACCTGCCCTATGCCACCTGCTAAATATAAAAAAACCAAACAGAACCCATCTTTCCGAATGCTTTGTAGAATTAAAACGCATTAAAGAATTACAAATACTGAACCAGCAAGATATTGCTCTGCCGGGCCCGCTTTTACGTGCACTTATTCATTTTTTTGATGCTGTCGCCTTAGCTCCCGGACAAATTCTTCGCTATACAGCAATTGCCCATGAAGTTGCCAATCGCAAAGAATACTTTCCTGGTGGGATTAAACCCGATGTGCTCTACCACCCAAGCTCATTACCCCAAGCTGGCGTTATAGCCGATACGCACATCTCTCCAGCCATTTTTACCGCCAGCCGCCTTGATGGCCCCAAGCGTATTGATCTGCTGATTAAAGCCTACTGCAAATCGGGAGTGAAAACGCCTTTAAGAATTGCAGGCACTGGCCCACAAAGCCCTGAATTGCAAAAACTAATCCCGCCTAATGCGGCCATCACCCTACTTGGGCATCTATCCGAGCAGCAATTAGCACAAGAATATGCCAATGCACTTTTTGTCCCTTTTATTCCCGAACATGAAGACTTTGGCCTGATTAGCTATGAGGCCATGATTGCTGGCAAAGCTGTACTAAGCTGCACAGATAGTGGAGGCGCCACAGAATTAATCAGGCATATGGAAAACGGCCTGATTGTAAAACCAGATTGTGATGAAATAGCAAAAGCAATTAAACAACTCAGTGATCATCCATCACTTAGCCATCAGCTTGGCCAGAAGGCATATAACACTGTAAAAGATATAAACTGGCCCGCATTAGTAAAAGAGCTTTTAAATAAAAACGCACAATATTTGCCAAAAATATTGGTGCTGAATACCTACCCCATCTACCCCGTTGTTAGTGGCGGGCAAGCACGGCTTTATCATCTTTATTCAGAGCTGTCAATGCTTGGTTATTCGGTAGAAATACTTAACTTAGACTTCAATACCAGAGTTATTAAAAGCAGAAACTTAAATGAGAACTTTATTGAAGTCTTAATACCGGTAAGTGATGAATTTAGAAAAAAATCAAGTGCAGAAGAAAAAAGATTAAATATATCCTGCGTTGATTGGCTGGCAGCCGCACATCCTGAATTATTACCTGAATGGCAAGCCGAGATTAAACGCCGCGCCCCATGGGCCAGCATGGTGATCTGCAGCCATCCTTATGCATATCCGGCAATGGTACAGGCTGGCGTGAAGCAATGGCTCTATGAAGCGCATAATGTAGAAGCTGATCTGAAGTCGCAAATATATCGGCAGCACCCTAATGAAGCGCAAAAAATCAAAGAATTAGAATCCCAATGCGCCATTGGCGCACAGCATATTATTTGCTGCAGCAATGAAGACAGCCAGCGTATGCAAGCCCTGTATCAAATTCCTGATCATCAATTCAGCATCATTGCCAATGGCGTTGACACCCAAAATATTAAGTACTTGGACCAAGCTGGTCGCAAAGAAATACGCGTACAAATGGGGCTGGAACCCACAAATAATATATCGCTCTTTATGGGCAGCAATCACGGCCCCAATATAGAAGCAGCAGAGCAAATCCTGATCGCTGCAGAGCAAGATTTATCACTTCAATATATTATTCTGGGCAGCGTAGCGGATGCATTTAAGCAACGTAAAATACCCAATAATGTGCGTTTTTTAGGCGTAGTTAGCCAAGCAGAAAAACAACTCTGGCTTAAAATAGCCTCAATTGCATTGAATCCAATGCTAAATGGATCCGGATCTAATTTAAAACTCATTGAATATGCCGCAGCTGGCCTGCCTATTATTAGTACTGAGTTTGGTGTGAGGGGGACGAAATTTGAGGCGGGGGTGCATTATATAAAAACACACAATTTCACTGAAACGATAAAAAAAACACTAAAGCTGACAGACATAAAATTAGATCAAATAACAAGGAAAACTGCAGAATACATAAATAATGAATTATACTGGAAAAGCTTGGCAGAAAAATATCAGAAAGAAATTAAAGCAAGCATGTGCAAGGCTAAAAACAAAGAGGAAAGCATTATACTTCCCCCCTCTATCCCAATATCAAGCTTACTATATTAGCTGTCTTTGTTAATGACCATCCATTGTGGGATTTTGAAATTAACAATCATTTTATACAGTAAAATATAACTGGCAATAAACAATAAAACAAAGCCTAATAATACATATGGGCTTTCCCAAAATATAACAGCGGGAATCGCTGCAAAAGATGATAGAGCCCATAAATAAGGTGCAGTTAAAGCATTACGCTGCACTTTATAACGCGCGACATCTTCACCTAATTGCAAACGCACTACTCGCCTGTAAATTAGCGTGTGCAAATGAATGCCATCAGGCAGGCCTGGTGATACACCCTTAACAAATTTGCGGCGATAAATAGTAAATAGCGTCTCAAATACCGGATAAATACAGAGCAAGAATGGAAACCAAATTGAAACACTAGGGTGCCTTGCCATCAGTAATACAGATAATTCTGCCACCATAAAGCCAACAAAATACGCCCCGCCATCGCCTAAGAAGATTAAACCTCTGGGGTAATTCCAAAGCAAAAACCCAAGACAGGCACCAATCATACCCATATTTGCAATTACCAAAAACCAATCACCTAAGGCAAATGAAACATAAGCCAGCCCGGCAAAAATCATTATTGCTACAACAGCAGATAAACCATTAAAACCATCAATAATATTAAAAGCATTTGCCACGCCCGCCACGGCAAACATGGTAAAAAACAATGAAACAACAGTAAATTGCATAATCAGATCAATATAAGGCACATCTAAACGAACAATTCCCGCACCCAATAAAAAATATCCTAATAACGCCGCCAGCATGGTTAAACCAAGCCGCATTAACACCCCCACTTTTTTAGTTAAATCCTCAATTAAACCACCTAAAAAAGCAGGCAAACTCGCCACAATCAGCAAGGCAAATTGCGTAAACCACTGCGTTTCCTTAATCGCCCCCGCCAATAAAACCGCCAGCATCCCCATCATGATAGAAAGCCCACCAATCCGAGGCACAGAATGCGCATGAAACTTCTGCACCCCACCCAAATCGTGGTCACCAGAGATGTGGCTGTGCAAATGATCAAAACGGATCACAAGCATGGTGACAAAGACGGAGGTTAAGAATGCGAGAATGAGGTAGAGCATAAGTGACCTAAATATTTAATTCATTAAATTGTTCAAGGGATTCAAGACCTCAATTCTCAAAATATATAAAAAAATCAAGAGCCAAGTAAAGCTTCGTATAGTTTTGAAGTAGATAAAACCATTTTATCTGCCGTAAATGTTGATAGATAACGATCTCTAGCACTAGCAGCATAACGATTCATGAGATCTTGACTTGAAAGTATACTATTTATCGCCTTTGCCAGTGCAACAGAATCCATAATTGGAACATTAATACCGGAGACATCATGAGCATTTACCCATGGCACACCTGAATCTGGAATTTTGGTTGCTACCACCGGTTTAGAAAATGCCATTGCTTCTAGTAAAACGACACCAAAGGCCTCCGATTTAAAAATTGAAGGCAGACAAAAAAGATCACAAACTGAATAGTAAGAAAATAATTCCTCATGTGGGATTTTACCTAGCAACTTAACTTTGTCAGCCACTCCTGAACCATCAATTTGCTTTTGTAAATCAACAAATAACTCACCACTGCCTCCAATCAGAATAACCGTATCGTCTTCTATATACTTTGCTGCATCAACAAGATATGAAAAACCTTTATAATATGACATTCTGCCTAATGAGAATACAATTCGCTTAGCATGAAATTTTTCTTTAAATTTATTTAAAATAGTTTTATTCACTAAAGAAGCAGGATCTTTAATTCCAATTGGAATAATAGACACCTTGCTTCGATGTCGAATCAAAGTTTGTGAAGATTGCAAATACACGGAGGAAGTTGCAATAATTACATCAGCTCTTCGCAGTAGCCACTCCTGCAATGGAGCATATAACTTTAGTAAATTCTTCTGCTTAACAATATCACTATGCCAGTGCAGAACAATTTTACAATTAGGTCTTACTAACCAAATAGCGAGATTAGCCATAGGGTCAGGCAGATGCACATGTAAAATATCATAATTCTTAACAACTTTAGCCAGCTTTTGAATCATAGCGGGGGAAATAGATGTAGAAAATATTTGCCCCCAAGAGGCTGACCTATAAACTTGATATTCACCACTGACTAATTCTGTTGTTGAATGATTAACTTTATTTGAACAAAGTACATCCGTACTAACTCCATGCGTATTCAAACCTTCAGTTAAATCGAACATTACTGATTCAATCCCGCCTATCACAGGTGGGTAAAATTTACCGAATTGCAAAACTTTCACAAAAATAGCCCCTGTCTAAAGCACACCAATTTTTTTTAAGTCGTTAAATAATTTCTTTGCAGTATGATTCCAATCAAAAAAAGCAACCCTTTCAAAGCCTTTAATTACTAGTTTCTCCCTTAGCTTACTATTAGCAATAATCTCTTCAATTGCTTCCGTAATACTGGCAATATCTAATGGATCAAAATAATATGCAGCATCTCCGCAAACCTCAGGAATAGAAGCTAAATTTGATGCTATCACTGGGCACCCACATTCCATAGCCTCTAATGGTGGAATGCCAAATCCTTCGTACGTTGATGGAAAAACAAAAGCAAGTGCATTTTCATACAATGCTTTTAATTCCTCATCAGGAATATACCCAATAAATTTCACACGCTCAAATGGAGAACTAGAATCAAAATTAGACTGAAATACGCTCGTATTACAACCTCCAGCAACAACTAATGTAACATTCAGTTTTTCACTAATTTCTTTAAATGCTGTTAATAAATTAGATAAATTTTTTGTTGGATTTAAACTACCAACAGCAAATATATATTCTTTTGCATTTATACCAAATTTTTGTAAAACATTTACATCTGAAATCACCCCCGTAATGTGCCCAGATCCATTATATAATACAGAAATATCTTCCTCAGAAACATTAATAAACTTCTGAAGTCTGCACTTAGAAAACTCAGAAACTGTCAAAATTAATTTTGATGTTTTACCTAATATTCTAAATAGCACTGAATACCAGAGCCTAAATAATTTGGTATATGCCGTTGGGTGATCATAAATAGCTGCATCATGTATGGCACAAATTTGCCCCATCTTAAATATGGGAGCAGAACCTGAAAAATTAATAAGAATCCCTCGCCTTGACGCGAACGGCAAAACTAATTGCTCCCATAAGTGCCCACTAATCAATGAACCAGAGTATTCGACATTGATGTATTTCAATTTAGGTGGAGAAGCTCCAATTGGACATAATAAAATCACCTTTGGAACGTGATTTTTATCACAAATTGAGAATAAAAAAGCATCCAAAGCACAGACCAAAGAACGTGCAAAACGTTGCACGCCTGTTATTTTCTGTGAAGTAAACTTCCCATTAATATAAAGCATCACTATACCCTTAAATTATGGACTTTAAACACGCCATATTTCTTTGCCATAACAATAAATACTAGATATAAAAAAGAGAAATACAATACATTTGCAACATAATTACTATGCACTCCCTCATTAACAATTCCCATTGGATACGTAAAAAACAGTAATGCCCAAATAAAAACCAAAGGCCTAGTACCATCCAAGTATTGATCATATATCTTACTACTAGACCCTATTAGCAATCCAATCAGGCATACCCCCAAGTAATTCAAGTTAATGAATGACTCAATAAAAACCGAAGGGAAAATATTAACACCATCTACAAATGAATTAGGGTAAACATGCGATGTAACATAAGCAGCCGTTAATAATGGTTTATCACTCCATATCCCCCTAGGAATAAAATGTAATATCGAATAAACATATGATCCACCCCATAGATTTTTAATCTCTCCATAATCATAAAGTTTTATACTTTCTACCATCATAGGAAGCACATCTAACCTTGCCATAAAAAGATCATAAATAATCGAACTATCATTAATTACAAATTCAAATGCTTTTTTGTAAACATCAACTCCTCCAATTTCAATATTTCTAACATACCCAAAATATGAAATAATAAAAATTAACAAAGGAGATACAATAAGTAATGTCACAACTGAAACAGGACGAACAAAACGATGAAACATAAACAAATGGATAAACGCCAACATAACAAGTTGCAAGCGTGATGCACTATAAATACTTTCAACAAAAATAAATAGAGTAAGAATAAAAACTATTCGGCCAAATTTTTTCTGCGTGTAATAAAAATAAACTAAATAATAATATGCTATAGTTGAAAAAGCTGACAATCGAAATAAATAAGCCATACCTTGGTTTTGGGTTGCTGCAGACTGTTCTAAAATAGTAGATGCATCCCCAGCAAAGAGAACCATAAGAAATATAATAAGTACTTTAAATAAAACAAAAACAAAAAAACAAAACGTAGTTAATTTAAAATCATTAAAGACTACTATTTTCTTTTTGATGCCATTTTTTTTTCTTTTTGTGAAGAAAAAACCGAAAATATAAAAAAAATTAAATACTAAAACCATTACAAGTGAAGGGATTAGGGCTTCTCCATAATCCAGCATACTCAAAGACTTCAATATTATATAAAAAACAATAACAACCGAATACCAAAATCCACTAGAAAAAAGAAAGTCATTCATACTGCTATATTGCAAACAAATAAACAGCAGAGAAAGAATCAATCCAAAATTCAACAACAAAACAACAATATAATGGCTATAGGAAACAGAATATTCAAAAACACAGTACTGAACAAAAAAAACAACTACCACCATAAGAAAAAATAGTATTTTCTTATACCAACCCCATCCCACAGTACTAATAAAGTAATTCATCCCCCCCCTCAAAAAATTCTAATTTATATTTCAATTCTTCATTATAAATTTATTCTCTTCAATTCTTGAATAAACCCCCATCACTTTCAAGAATAAATAATATTTTTTAACCCCAATCAGTCTAAAGACAAGGCGTAAAAAAAACTCAATTTTCTTTTTCTTTTTATCAAAATCTGAAATGCTATTCTTTGTATAGCCATCTAGCCCATCATTAGACAAATCTAATAATTTATTTTCACTTAGTTTTTTATAAAAATCTTGATTACTATCAAACGGGTCTATGCCTTGGATGCTGTCAAAACATTCTCGATATAAACGCCTATGTAAGGCCAATACAACAACATCATTATTAAAATACGAATGCTTATACTTATTCTTAATAAAAGCCTCAAGCCCGTTTTCTAATACTTTTTTACGGTACATATCAGCAAGAGCTATTAAATTAGGCTTATTTAAATATATTTCTTGTAGTTTGCCATCTACATGCTTTGTCAATGTTTTCCCATAAAAATCAAATCCAGAAAAATGAAAAATGACTAGAGGGAATTCATTTACACAATACTTGCCATCACTATTTATACTAAGCTCTCTCTCTGACAAATTCCAATGAGCCATATTAATGCCATAGTGTTTTGAAATATGAATCACATCACTAAAAAAAACAGGGAGATAATCACCCCATTTTTGATCTGTATGCAAACCATCATGCTTATCAACATAGCAATGATTTTTTAAACGTTCTCGCCACCATGAAATAAATTTTCTTGAATGCTCATCGACCTTAATTGCGCAAAAACCAAAATTAAAAATTCCTTCCCATAAATGGTGGTACTCAGGGTAAACATTCATATCTTTTATATTACAATCAACAATATGAGGAGTAATAAATATAGATTTTTTTTCTAGGGCTGAAATAATATAGCTCATATCACTAAACACCATCATATCCGGATCTAGATATAAGATTTTATCCCAATTATTTTCCGTAATTAATGCATCAAAAATGTAAGGTTTAATCGCAGTACAAAACTCAGTAACATTATACTTAAATGCCATGTTTTTATAATCATCACCTACAGCATAGATTGCATCAAAGACTTTATGCTTAAATTCTGAAGGGTTAATACCCTCCAAGCCATCAGAGCAATAGATTCTATACTCTATTTCTGGGTGTACCTCCTTAAGGCTATCACCCAAAGTAAGAGCCAGGCTTAAGTAATTTCTTGCTACAACGGTAAATACAATATTATTTTTCATTTAAGGCTCATTATTTAACTAAGTTATTTTTAAACTATCTACTAAAATATCAGCTGACTTCTTCCAGCTAAACTTAATGCTTTCTTTAAAATCTGATTTCGTATCTAACTGCTTAATATATAAGTTCAATGACTCTGCAACTTCATGCTTATCTTTTGAAAAATCAAGAAAGCTCACATTAGTCATTTGATCAGCAATTTCCTTAAATATCGGGATAGTATTTAAAATTATTTTACAACGCCCTGCAGCTTCTAAAATTGGTAAACCAAATCCTTCATAGATAGAGGGAAATACAAAAACACTACATGATTCAAATAAATATGATATTTGTGCATCATTTAAGTTTCTAAAAATTACTATCTTGCCAGGACCAGAAAATTTTTCAATTCTACATAATAATTCATTATTACCCCAACTCATACTTCCTGCGAGCACCAAATGAACGTCAGGATTACTAAGAGAATATTCAGTATAAACATCAATTAGTTTTTCTAAGTTTTTCCTTTTTTCAAAAGAACCTAAAGCAAATATAAATTTTTCAGGGACATCCTCTTTAGGCTTGGATGCCATTGGTAGCTTAGTAATACCAGGATACAATGTAGTAGGGTTAACACTTTCACCATATACATCTAACAAATTAATTTTCGTTGTATTAGAAACGGTAAAGACCTTATCTGCATTTCTTAATGAAATATAAAAAAAAATCTTGCTAACTAAATAATTATATTTTGACATGGTCCAAGGAAAATATCTATGTACTAAGTCATGAACAATAACACCATACTTAAGACTATCTGACTTACGTGGTGGAAGTATATGCTGAGTCCCCAAAACCCAATTAACATTATTTTCTTTAGCCAATGTATTAGCTCTAGAAACCCACCAAATTGTCCCTGGAACTTTAGAATATTTCTTATCAACAATTATTTGAACTCTAGAAAAATCAAGCTCAGGTGATAATACAATTTTTTTATTTGAAACTAATACAATCTCCACCTCATCATTATAGCTTAATGCAATTATTAGATTTAAAACATATCTTCCAATACCATTCATCGCACCATTTATTGGTCTTGCGTCAACAAGTATTTTCATATGACCCCCACGCTATATGGTTACTTCAAAAGTTTAATTACTCGAGCAGGAGACCCTACAGCAATAGAGTAAGGAGGAATGTTACCTGTAACAACTGCATTGGCACCAATTATAGAGCCTTTTCCAATTACGACATTTGGCAAAATAACAACTCCTTCACAAATCCAAACATCATCTTCAATGATAATAGGCCCTTTGGAATATAATTTCCTTAGAGATGGATGTATTTCAATATCTGAAAAATCTAAGGCTCCATGAGTATGGTCTGATATAAAAACTTTACTTGCAATTAGGACACTATTGCCAATTTTAATTTTATTGATACACGCCAAGTGGCAATCATCATTGATTGAAACATTATTCCCTATTGAAAAACTTGGATTAAATATAACTCCATTATGACTTTTGAATATCTCAAGTCTCAATGCTTTTCCTGAGCTAAAATTATTTCCAATTATAGCGTAACGTACACCTAATATTTTGTTAGGCAACTGCAAAAACAAATTACGCCCACATTTTTTAAACCTTGAGCGGAAGCATAAAGATACAAAAATTGAAGGAAGTTTCATTATTCTATAAGAAAAGAAACAAAATACTTTATCAAAAAATATATGCATTCAACTCTCAACTCTATCTAAATATGTATCATTACAATCTAGGGCTGCTGGACCAAAATTTTTCACCAGAATCCAATCTCTATAATAGAATTTAGCCTTTACTCTATTTATGTCATATACAGGATTTTCTGCCAAGTGATATTCTTTGGAATGATACTTATTCCAAAACAAATCAACACTCTCTTTATCAATGATAATAAAATTTTCACTAAGAATTTTATAGTAATGAGAAAGCTCAGCAAAATCATCAACACCTATTTTTCTCAAGTAAGAGCGATGAAGATATATTTCTGCAACCATATCTTCATACAGTATTCGCGGTGTAATCTCTTTTTTTGAATACGTAGCAACATCCATTCCTCTTGCATCTAAATCACAAGACCACATTATTGAAAGGTCATCTACATGGCCAAATTGAAACATATCGCACATTGAATAAGGCCGATAACGACAGACGCTTAAACTCAGCTCAACAATTCTTGCTTTTTGCTGGCTATAATTCAAACTTGGGTACTCATTTAACAAGCCAAGCAAATACCCAACTATATTTGGAGCATATAGTCTCTGATCACTCCTAGTTTTTAGTATATATTTACAATTTAATTTTCTTAATAAATCAATCCCAGCTTTAGTTGAAACAATCTGATAATTAATATTACACAGTCCACTATTATTTGGAGGAGTTGATTTAATCACATAAATATTCTGACTCATCAAATCAACTTCTCTTTCAATAACTTGTCCATGCCAAGTTGAAATCACGATTTCAACACTTGGCATATTCTTTCTATATGAAATCGCTGTTTCGTATGTAAAGTCATCTTCTTGTTTTATTGGCCCTTGAATTACTATACCAACTTTCTCGTGTTCAAACTTGCAGTATGAATCAAAACTAACCTGATCAACCCTCTTTGGTCTAGCGTGAAAAGTATAGTATGAAAATTTAGATTTAATATTTAATGAATTAAATATTAAATTCAAAAACCTTTCAAAACCAGGAAAATCAAACACAACTAAATTCAAAAAAAAGTTAACAATATATTTAATCAAGTCATTCCCCTGAAATTAATTAATTAATTAATTTCGCTACATTATATCTACGTACAAGATTAATCACAAAGCATAAAAAAATCACAAATGAGCAACTTAGCTCAAATATAAATAGACCGCCTCCACTAAACTTTGCCTTCATAAGAGACAGTATTAAATAATACCCCCCCCTAAAATAATTAATCTAAAGAATGACTTTATGTATAATAAATACCCCAGTTCAAACCTTTCGATTGCTACTTTAAAGTTATGAGGGTGACATGTTAACAATTGAGATATTACTATAGACAATGCAGCTCCGGGCAACCCAACCCACGAGATAAATGGTAGCATAGTGCAAATGACCAAAATTGCAGATTTAATTGTTATTTTAGAATATCCATAATAGCCTGTAGTCATACATATACTTGTTAACGATGTTTGTTGAACCTCTAAAAAAACACCTAAAAAATATATAATTAAAAAAATCTTGTCAATATGAATTTCTTTATTTATCCACAATGAGATTATATAATCTATATTTAAATACAAGAACAAAAATGCCAATAGAGACACACTCCCAACAAGCTCTACATTAAAAAAAACCAATTTCTTCATTTGCTTCTTATTATCAATGAACAACTTGGATAACTTTGGAGTCAATACAATAGTAGAAATAGACGAAGCAATTAAAACAGCATTTACGACCTGTTGTACCAAAGAGAATTGAATCGTATATTCACTTGCCAATGAATAAGCAATCATGTACGGAGTTAAGTTAAAAACTAATAAACCAGGAATTGCAGTGCATAGGTACTGTAATATCGGTCCTTTTACTTCCAAAAAAAACTTATAGTCATATTTGGATGTCCCCCATAAATTCGGTGTGATTTTTTTAATTAGAAACATTGATACGACTGAAGTAAAAAATGTAGCTATGCACCATGCAAAAGGAATGCTGTATAACCCCATCCCAGAATTTAGGAAACCAGATGCAAATCCCGCAACAATAATTGAGGCAAATAGTTTAATTAACTTATCGTATATGTTCATATCCAATGAAAAGACTATACTTTGTATTGCATTCCCTAGAACTCTAAAC